>CAZTCQ010000025.1:17161-28153 GCA_964612525.1 uncultured Chitinophagaceae bacterium
ACAAAAGATTTTCGGTCCTCGGGTGAGTAGCCAAGCTGAAAGGTATTGATCGTTTCTAATTCAAAGCCACGTTCTTTAAAGTAAGAGAATCCTATCTGTTTTCCTTCGCCGTCGTTTTTTAAAGTGGTATGAAAATAATCAGCGGCAAACTCATTAATGATTCTTAGGCTCTCTTCTTGTTTTTGCTGCTGTTGCTCTTCGGGGGTACGTTCCTTTTCTTCTACTTGGATATGATAGCGCTTGGCTAGCCATTTGATGGCCTCAGGGAAAGAGAGTTGCTCATGCTCCTGCACAAAGGTGACTGAATTTCCGGCCTTGCCACAACCAAAACATTTATAAATTCCTTTGCTAGGCGATACCGTAAATGAAGGTGTTTTTTCATTGTGAAACGGGCAGAGTCCCATTTGATTCGCTCCTCTTTTTTTAAGAGTCACAAAGCTGCCCACCACATCCACTACATCGGCTGTATCAATTACTTTTTGGACTGTGGAGCGTGCTATCATTTATTTTGTAAATATAGTTCGCATGAATTTTGAATGTTGAATTCTGAATGTTGAATTTGCCTCTTTTTGGAGTTTCTACCCTTTCTTCAATTTATCCCGAACCTTTTTAGGCAAGCTGGTAACTACACAATCATAAGAATGTAGAATCCATTCTTGAATAATTTTGTTAGAGAGGCTGCCGTCTAAGTCAATGGTATTCCAATGTTTTTTACTCATGTGAAATCCAGGCCGAACGGCAGGATATTTTTCTCTCAGTTCTATCGCTAGCTCTGGGTCACATTTTAGATTAATCGAGGTATATTGGTCCACGTTTGTGAGGGCAAACATTTTATTCGCTACTTTAAAAACGAGCACCTTCTCATCAAACGGAAAGCTTTCCGTGGTGTCTGGTAGGGCTAAGCAAAAGTCGCGATACGCTTCTATGTTCACAGGCTAAATGTAAATATTAATTTTTAATTAAATCCACTTGAATTTTATGAACGAACATACTATCCGGAACGGAGTGTTCTAAAATGCCAACTAAGGAATCGCCCTTTTCGCAATTTATTATTTGATTGTAGATTATAGTATCTCGTTTTTTGTCTCGCATGATTTCTGGCAGTCGCAATCCTGACCAATACGGAGCTTCAGAATGTCCATGTTTAGATGTAATGAGTTTTGATTGATTCCAGTAGCCATAAGAGTCTCCAAAATAACTATAATCTATCCGCGTGCTCAAACGAATTGTTCTGTCCGAAGAGATTCGGAAAATTTCTTTTTGAAAAGGTTCTGTTGTTTTAGCAAAGTCCAAACTATCGAGTGACACAATATTTTTCATGACCTTGGGTTCTAATAAAAAATCATGTGTCGGAACATCAATTACAATTCGATCATGAGGGTCGGGTGTAAGTTTCAGAAAGACTCTTTTGTAATAGTTGAAACCGTATTCTTCTTTTAAGAAAATTGAATTCACAAACTGCTTCATTTGTAGGAGCTGCAGCACAACGAATAGGGAGAGTATAAGAACGCTGAGCCATTTAACTTTTTTTAATAAAAACTCTAGGCAATACCCCAATGGAATTATCAAAATAGCATAACACTGAACAATTGGACGAAAGCCAAAAGTGGAACCATAGGTCCAGTCATCCCAAGAGATGAGTAGATACAAATACAATATAGAATAAACACAGACGGAATAAAACCAAGTTCTGTTTTTTTGATACAAGAAATAAGACCCTATAAAAAACAGCACAGCCAAAGGCGTATAAATAAACCAACCTTTGTAAAATCCGAAGAGACAATTTCTAATGTTAGGTTGTAAAAAGTTAAACGTATGATCTCGATAGCCATCCACAAACCAAAGGTTTGTGCTTACTTTATAATATGAAAGTTGAAAAATGATATAGACCACTGCCGCTGAGGCCAGAAAGAGAGTAGCCGTTTTGGTTTGAGAAATCAATTGAGATTTTGAGAAAATTTTGGTCATTTCAAATCCTAAAAAAAGCGGAATTAGTATCCAAAAAATCTCAGAATTTCTGGATAAAACAGCAATTGAAAAACACAAGAGAGCGGTAATTAAATATTTTGATTTGTGAGTTTTATGATATTGAAATAATTTATAAAGCATCAAAGAGAGGTAGCCGTACAAATAGACATGCGTAAGAGAAATTTCGTAATGAGAGTAGTAAAAGTAGTTTGTGCCAAAGTAGATAAGTAGCATTGAAATAGCCACAATTTTATCCGAAAGAAAATGAAGAAGAAGTTTTCTGTTAAAATAAAAACCAAGCAGAATAAATAAAATACTTGAAATAAAAATAGCGCACTGATAGGGTGCCGAGAACCCATCAGCCAAGTAGGAACTTTGAGAAGCTAGCACATGAGCTGCCCCAAAAAAGGGGAGCCATGTTACCGCCTGCCCTACGGGATAAACTGGATACTCGATTGAATCGTTCAGGGCTCTTGTTTGGTAGCCAGTGTTGATAGCATATTTCCTTGCTGCTTCATGCACTAGTTTATAATCTTTGGCATCCTGATAAATAAAAACGGAAGTAAGGTGTAAATAATAACCATACCCATCCCAATTTATGAGAGACTCTTTTTTCTGTACAACATCATTCAGTTGTATCGAACCGGTCAAAGTTGATACGAGTAAGATGACAGCAAGTGCTGCCAAAGAAAATTTGTTAGCCGAGGTTTTCATTTAGCGCTAATGAATAAAACTAAGGTTTTATTTTGATGAAACGGGAATCGATTTTTGCTTAGTTAAATCGCACCTACTTCTTGCAGTACTTGCATAAGCTCTGCTTCGGTTTTGACCATAACCTCTCGTTTTTTACTACCTAAACTGGGACCCACTATTCCAATCGCTTCTAGCTGATCCATAATACGGCCGGCACGATTGTATCCTAAATTAAACCTACGTTGCAACATACTCGTGCTGCCACTTTCGGAAGTGACTACCAAAAGAGCGGCGTCTTTGAATATTTTATCAAAATTCTTAACGTCCATGGCTCCCGGGATAGTTGATTCTTCGTCGGCACCAACATACTCGGGTAAATCATGAGCCGTTGGATAGCCTCGCTGATTTCCTATAAACTCTACTATGGCTTCTACTTCAGGAGTGTCCACAAAGGCACATTGCAGTCGAACTAGTTCGCCTCCATTAGAAATTAGTAAATCTCCTCGTCCTATTAATTGGTCGGCACCGCCTGTGTCTAAAATGGTTCGCGAGTCAATTTTTGAAGAAACTTTAAAGGCCATACGCGCCGGAAAGTTCGCTTTAATGGTTCCGGTAATTACATTCACGGAAGGACGTTGTGTCGCCACGATTAAATGAATTCCTATCGCACGAGCAAGCTGCGCCAATCGAGCTATGGGTGTTTCAATTTCTTTACCCGCTGTCATGATTAAATCAGCAAACTCATCAATGACTAGCACAATGTAGGGTAAAAACTTATGTCCCTTTTCAGGATTAAGTTTTCGTTTTATAAATTTAGCATTGTATTCAGCCAAGTTTCTGGCACCGGCATTTTTCAAAAGTTCATAGCGCTCATCCATTTCAATGCAAAGTGCATTTACGG
Organism: uncultured Chitinophagaceae bacterium; assembly: GCA_964612525.1. Taxonomy (GTDB): domain Bacteria; phylum Bacteroidota; class Bacteroidia; order Chitinophagales; family Chitinophagaceae; genus JAGNRR01. The sequence continues at coordinate 20,724 of CAZTCQ010000025.1, forward strand.
TGTTGACCACTTTTTTTGTATCGGTGATAATGGCCTCTTCTTCATTGGGTAGCTTCGCTAAAAAATGTTTTTCGATTAAGCGGTAGACGGAAAGTTCCACTTTTTTAGGGTCTACCAAAACAAATTTTAATTGAGCAGGATGTTTTTTATATAACAAAGAAACCAAGAGCGCATTGATTCCCACTGATTTACCCTGACCGGTAGCACCGGCCATTAGTAGGTGTGGCATTTTAGCCAAATCCACAATGTAGTTTTCATTGTCAATTCGTTTTCCAATGGCAATCGGAAGGGCGGCATCCGTATTCTTAAATTTCTCAGAAGCTAGCAAGGTGCGCATGTTTACGATTTGCTTATTCTTATTCGGCACCTCAATCCCAATTGTTCCTTTGCCAGGTATCGGGGCTATAATACGAATACCTAAAGCCGCGAGGTTCAAAGCAATATCATCTTCTAAGTTTCTAATTTTAGAAATTCGTACGCCTTCTGCCGGAACAATTTCGTAAAGAGTAACCGTTGGACCAACGGTAGCAGAAATTTTTTGAATGTCAATTTTAAAACTTTTCAGCGTATTGATAATTTGATTCTTGTTATTCTCAAGTTCGTTTTTATCAATATTGACACCGCTCCCTTTACGATCTTCCAGTAGATTGATGTGAGGGTATTTATAATTTCGTAAATCTAGTGAAGGGTCGTAAGGTTCGTCAGAAGCGACTTCTCCTTTCGAAATACTTACCTCTTCTTCCACTGCCGCTTGTACCTCAAGCTCTAGGTCACCCTCGGGTTTGGGTTCTTCAAGCACGGGTGTATCAGCATTAAGCGGTACGGCGCTATTTCCTTGTTGCTCGTCAAAAGGGTTGGAAACCGTTGGGGTAGCATCTTTGGGTGTTTCTTTTTCAAACTGAGTAATCGGTGCCTCTTCTTCAATTTTTGACGCAGGAATCGGCGTGGTGGTTTCTGATTGTAATTCGACTGGCTCGCTTATATTTTCTTTTACGGGGGCTACAGCTTTTTCGGCGGAGGCGGCTTCAAGATTTTGTTTCATCTGCAATCGTTTGGCTTTGAGCGCATCCCAATAGGGGAGTTTGAAAATAGGATTGAACCAAAAAATAATTAGGCAAATTGCCAAACCAATAAATATGGCTAAGGTTCCTATGGAGCCTAGTGCGCCGTTTAGTAAGGACACAATGTTATTTCCGAATGCGCCTCCGTAATGAAAACCGTGCGAAGCTTGAAAGGTTTCGGTGTTAAAAAAGAAGGCGAGGAGCGGACTGAGTAGCAAAATACTAAGTAGGGTATAAAAGGTGGCTTTGAGGTAGTGAAGCCATTTGTTTTTGGCTAATAGATTAATCGCAAAAATAAGCAGAAGCGGAATCAATAAGAAAGAGGCAACCCCAAATCCCTTGAAAATTAATTGGTGCGAAGTCCAGGCTCCCAGACGACCTGCCGCATTATCAAGGCGTAAATTTTGGTCACCTAAAAGTGAAAATAGGCTGTCGGCACTCAATACTTTGTCCTGATCTTGCTGCCAGGTAAAGAGGTAGGAAAACATGGCGGCTACTAAAAAGAAAACAAAAAGTAGTACGAACACCCCAACGATTTTCTTTGCTCTTCCGTCTTTAAATGCAGAAGGCTTTTGTTTTACGCTTTTCGCTCTTGATTTTTTGCTAGTTTTTTTAGCCATAACTTATAGGACAAACCTACTAAGAAGCCCTTAGAAAACATGATTACTAAGGCGGATTGACGATATTAAATATCCACCTTTGTGTGTATAATTAGAATTAGAAACTTAGGACTGGCATTGAATCATAACTAAAAATTAAAGCTTACATTTGTTTCGCTTCTGAAGTAAGACATTAGAAAGATTCAATTAAGAAAAACACTTTTTAATAAGATAATTTATATATTTATGTCAAGATTAAAAACTATGAAAACAAGTATCAAGTCCTTATTATTCCTTTTCGTTGTGTGCGTAGGAGTAACTGCGAATGCTCAAGATATTCATTTTACACAATTTAATATGTCGCCCCTTACTTTGAACCCTGCGAATACAGGAGGTCATGACGGTTTGTGGCGCGCAAATGCCATTTATAGAAATCAGTGGAATAGTGTGACGGTACCTTTCATTACTACAGGTCTTTCTTTTGATGCGCCCATTGCCAAAGCTTTGGGTGATGATAATTATCTAGCCGCGGGGATACAGTTTTTTAATGATCAGGCGGGTGACGGAAATCTGCAGCAGACTGCTTTTTTAGCTTCCTTAGCCTATCATTTAACCTTGGATGACAATTCCAGAACTAGACTTTCATTAGGAATGCAGGGTGGCTACCACTCCATGAGTATTAATTTGGCCAATTTGTATTGGGGCGATGAATTCTTTAACGGAGGATTTCAGCCGGGAACAACTGGGGAAAATTTAAACCCTAAAAATGATTATTTCACGGCTAATGTGGGTTTAAAGTGGTCGCACAGTATTTCTGATAAAATATCTTACTTTTTGGGTGGTTCAGCTTATAATTTAAATCAGCCTAAATTATCTTTCTTAACCAAAGCGAATAATGAAGGCGGATTACCGATTCGTTTGGGTGGTCAACTCGGTGTTGTTTGGAACTTGTCTCAACAATTACAAATCAAACCAGCAGCAATGTATCAAACTCAAGCTTCAGCTCAAGAAATCATTGCCGGTAGTGAAATTCGTTTTGTAGTAGATCCTAATGAGGTGGCGGCTCTAGCACCTGCTATTTTTATTGGCGGTTATACTCGTTTGGATGACAACGGTTCTATTTTAGGAACTGCCGGAATTGAATATAAAAGTTTCCGGTTAGGCGTAGCTTATGATTATATGGGCAACAAAGCTAACTTGGGTAGAGTATCGAATTATGGTGGTTTTGAAATCGCTCTTCAGTACATCATGCCCAATGCTTTAGACCGTTTTAGAAATGTGAGCTACCCATGCGCACGCTTCTAAAAAAATAAGTGAAAAGCTTTTCGCTTTCATTATTCAATAACTATATTTACAGCATCAACATTTCAAAGGAATGAATAAGAATCTATTGCTTTTAACCCTAGTATCGCTCCTCATTTTTGGAGGAAACGTAAATGCTCAACGGCTCATTACAAAGAATGATAAGAAAGAAGATCCGGTATCTAAACTTCCGTTTAAGAAGAAACTGCGTTATGCAGATAAGCTTTTTGAACAGTGGAGTTATTACACGGCTGAGGAGTATTACAAGCAGTTGCTCAAAGAGCAGCCGAGAAACCCTTATGTGCATCTTAAGTTAGCAGAAGCACTTCGATATAACCGTGATTATGGCCCAGCCGCAGCGCACTATCGCAACGCCTATGATTTGGCATCTGCCATTTATACTAAAGCTCCTTACAAGGAAGGATTAATGCGTAAAATGAACGGAGAATATGAAGAGGCGATTAGTCGCTTTGAATTATTCAAAAAACGTTACAAAGCAAAAGATAGAAGAAAATTATTTAAACAAGTAGATAAGGATATCGCAGGTTGTAGAATGGCCATGAAATCTATCCTGAATCCTGAGCGCGCGTACATTAAAAATGCTGGTCCTAATGTGAATAGTGCTTATACTGATTACGCGCCTTTACCATTAGGAGATACGGCTCTTTTGTTCGCAACTATGAAGTCCAATAAAATATTGTATAAAGGAAAAGATAAAAGAGAAGATTTCTACTCTAAGTTCAAATGGGCTCCGAAAGAATTTGACAGAACTAGAGTGAAAGATAGTTTTGAGGTGGCGCTCGATTTCAAGGATGATGCAGGTCGGTTTAAATCTAAGTCACACCACATTGGAAACGGCTCATGGAGCCCTGGAGGGGATCGATTTTATTATACGAAGTGCGTTGAGCGTGATAGCATGAAAACCCGCTGTGAAATCTGGGTAGCAACTTTTGACAGAAAAAATGGTCTTTGGGCAAAGCCAAAAAGATTAAAGGTAACTACTGACTTTACAGAAGGTGATCCGAATGTGTCTACAACCAATCCTCATGTTGCCTATGTAGGAAAAAAAGAGGTTCTATTCTTCTCTTCTAACAGAAAATTACAAGGTGTAGGAGGTTATGATATTTGGTATTCTGTTTATGATTCTACTCGTGAAGAAGCTAGACAATATCGTCGTCCTCAAAATTGTGGTAAGCGTGTGAATAGTGTAAAAGATGAAATTACTCCATACTATGATACGAAAGGTGGTAAATTATATTGGTCTTCTGATGGTTTAATAGGAGTAGGTGGATTTGACGTTTTTTGTGCTGATGGTGGTCCTTCAAGATACTACAACACTAGAAATTTAGGTTTCCCTATTAACTCTCCGGCGGATGATATGTATTACATAGAGGACAAAAGTGAGAAACAGAATGGATACATCGTTTCAAATCGTCTTGGAAGCTATTATGTAAAAAATCCAACTTGTTGTGATGATATTTGGCGGGTGATTAAAGAGCCTAGTTTCTATGTAAGAGGAAGAGTGATTGATGAAGCAACCAATGAACTCATTGATCAGGCGGTTATCAAAATGACGAATGAAAGTTCGCAAAAACTACAAGATACTTTCTTTTCCAAAACCGGGAACTTTATGATGTATACACCGATTGGAAGTGACTACTCTTTGGCCGCAGATAAAGAAGGCTATGTATCAGGTCGTACTATAGTGAACACATCTTCAAAGTCTATTATTGATCCTGATGACACCACTACCGTAACAATCTATATGAGTCGAGGTGGTTCTGGAGCAACTTTTACGGTTAAAAATGTTTATCACGATTTTGATAAAGGTGACTACCACAACTATGCAGGTAAAGCGATGGATTCTCTAGTTAATTTCATGAAGGATAACCCTTCTATAAGCGTTGAGATTCGATCTTTCACGGATAGTCGAGGTGGAGTAAATTATAATAAGGAGCTTTCGCTGAAAAGAGCGAAGGAGGTATTAGATTACCTAACTTCTAAAGGAGTGGATCGTTCAAGAATGATAGCTAGAGGAATGGGAGAAAGTGACCCTAGACGCCCGAATACCTCTGAAGCAAACATGCAACGGAACAGACGTACTGAGTTTAGAATCATTGGAGATGTACCAGGAAAAAGAATAATCTACGATGATAACAGACCAGAGTATATTGATAAGTCTGGTGCTGCGGGTAGAAGAAGAAACAACACGGTTCCTGATTCAGCCTTTGATGAATAGTTCTTTCAAAAAAATTGAAAAAAGCGCTTTTTTTTAAAGCGCTTTTTTTGTGCTCAATGCAGAAATCAACAAATAGCTCCAAGCAATTATTAATACTAAACCGCCAATTGGCGTTAAAATTCCTAAGCCCGTCAAGCCAATAATACCATTACTCTTAAAAGCGCAAAGTAAATAAATAGAACCTGAGAACAAGAGGGTGCCAATGGCAAATAGCCATCGAGCTGTGGCAAGTTTTTTTTCGCTTATCTGATTAGTTAATGCAGCTAAAATTAGAATGACTAAGGCGTGATACATTTGATAACGAACGCCTGTATCAAAACTCGCAGTTGTATCGGCATCAAAATAGACTTTAAGCGCATGTGCATTAAGCGCTCCTAGAACTACTGCTGTGCCGGCTAACAGGCTTCCGATGATTATAGACTTTTTCATTGTGCGTCTTTTAATATTTTTTTAAAATTGTTCAAGGTGATTTCGTCTTCTTTCAGAAGGTAGTCAGCCTGTAGGTATGCTGTTTGACGTTCATTAAACAAAGAACACATATAATCTTTCAGTTCTTCTGGTTTTGACTTTTTAACTAACGGACGATGTGAGGTTTTATCTTCCCGCAACTGTTTTATAACAGCAGAAATGCTCACATTGAGATAAATTGTAATAAAATGTTGGTTCACTAGCGCCATATTGGAATTAAAGGCAGGGGTGCCACCTCCAAGCGATAGGACAAACTTCTCCTTTTTTTGATTATGACATAACTCAAATAATGTTGAGCTTTCTATGCTTCTAAAAAGGGCTTCTCCACCTTCATGGAAAATCTGAGGGATACTTAAGCCGGATTGGCGAGCAATGAGTTCGTCCAAGTCGTAGTGCTGAATTTCTAATTCCTTGGCCAGCTTTTTGCCCCAATATGTTTTGCCACAGCCAGGTAATCCTAATAAGGCAATTGGTTTCGTCATTTAAAATTCAAAATAACAAACGAACGTGAAACAAGTGATAATTAGGCCAAGCTATTTTGATGAAATCGTAAAATATGCTATTTTGCTTCACTTGTATTATGAAAAAATGCCTACTACTAACATGTTTTTTGATCGGGAGTACCTATCTCACTGTGGCTGAACAGTTTATCATTGAAAATTACCTTGGAATCAGTTGTTTGCGTCATTCCGTAAAGAATAACGAAACATTCTATACTATAGCGCGTCAATACTTTGTACGGCCTTCCACTTTGGCATTGGTAAACAATGTGAAAGATGTTGAATATCTAGATCAGGCTATGCTTTATGTTCCCTTGACAGAGACAAATTTTTATCAAACTAAAGGGAATCTTGGAACTATTTATGATTTTGCTCCTGTTTACTACATCGTCCAGAATGAGACAAATTTTAATGAAGTGAGCGAACAGTTTTTTGTAAGTGCAACCAAAGTGAAACAATGGAATCAGAACGTTGCAGAGGTAAGTAAAGATGAGAAATTAATTGTGGGTTGGTTGAAATCTCAGAAAAACCTCGCATTGGCAAAGGCGCCTGCTTTTATACGCAAGGAGAAAATTCTATTTGGGAATAGTGAAGAAAAATTAGAGGCTAAGAAAGCAGCCTCCAAAAAAGACTTGGCCACCACGGCACCAAATTTTGCTGATTATTCCTTGCCTAAAAATACCATGCCAAGCGGTGACAAAGAACTTCCAAGAAAGGAGAATCTCTTGAGTGGAGCTAATGGTTCATTCAAAAAACAAGAGGATCAAAATCTGGATAAGTTAAGTCGAATTGAAAAAGAAACTGCGACTTCAAGAATGGAAGAAATCGTGAATCGGGATATCGCTAATTCAGCTGAGGTAAAAAGAGTATACAAGAGCGAGGAGAAGGCAAGCGAGACACAGCTTGTGAAAATAACCGAAGCGGAAAAAGAGTTTTTGCAGAAGGATAAGGTTAAAGATACCAAAGCTCCAAAGGCAAAGTCTTCGGGGGAACTATGGAAAAAAGTTAGAAAGTTGACTCAGAATTCTTATGTAAGGAAAAAAGAAAAGGCAAAATTAGAAAAACGACAAACGCCTGCTGTTGCTCAGCCAAGCAAAAGCCCAATCCGCCTTCCAAAGAAGAAAACAATGCCTGTTGTCAGGAGGGTGGTTAAGGTAGAAAAAGAAGAATCTACCAAACCCAAATTGCTTGTTCTTGAGGCGAAAGAAGTTGCTAACGAAGAGAATTTGAATTCAACATCGACAGTCATTGATAAAACGTA
>CAZTCQ010000026.1:0-7509 GCA_964612525.1 uncultured Chitinophagaceae bacterium
TCATTTCTACAATTTTAGAAATCGCTAAGGCGATAAACATCCAACCAACATATTTATTAATGGGGTATTTGGCAAATACGCTAAATATTTTACGTCGATATTTTGCGGCTAATACAGCATAGGTCCATAGTAATCCAAATCCACCAATCACCGCTCCTGCAATGGCGATATAATAACTGCTGACGTATTGAATACTATACATGGGTAGCGTAATCGTAAAGAAGAAAAACCAATAAGGAAACATTTGTGGATTTAATAAGCCCACACCTAATCCGTATATATAGTGGTTCTTCTTTTTTTGATCATCTGTAAACTCAATCTTGCTTTCTTCGATTTGCTCTGCGTAAGATTTGCCTGTAAAATATTTGTAGGCCAAAAACAACATGAAGAATGTAATAAAGATTCCCAAAAAGAAAACGAGTACCGGAAATTTTTGGATATACACTGAAGTCCCAAGCGCTGCCGCTGCATAAGTCAGTTCCGCAAAGGCAGCCCCAAGAGCAACTTTAACTGCTTTCTTGTATCCTCTGAAAAGAGAAGTTTCAATTACCTTGATATTTACAAATCCAGGGGGGATATTGCTGAGATAGCTTACTGCGCCAACCACAATCATAACCCCAAGCCCTTCTAAAATAATCATATTAGTAATTCAATAAGGCTTCAATTTCTTTGGCGACTTTTTCGGCGGAAGGGAGTACCTCTTTTTCCAGTGCTTTATTCATGGGTATGGCCGGCACATCTTTTGAACCAATTGTTTTGACAGGAGCGTCGAGCTGATAAAAACATTCTTGCGATATCCTACCCGCTAAAGCTTCAGCAAAAGAATTTCTTAGTTGTTCTTCTGTCAATACAATACACTTGCTATGCTTTTTCACACTTTCAAAAATCAATTCTTCATCAAGGGGATACAAGGTGCGAATGTCAACAATTTCTATTTGTCCAGGGAATTGCTTAGCTGCGTTATACGCCCAATGGACTCCCATACCATAGGTGATGATACATAGGCTTTCACCATTTTCAATATTTTCATCGGTAGCTTCCAAATGCTTAATTCCTTTTCCGAATGGTAAAATATAATCTTCTGCAGGTTCAATACATTTTGCTTCTTCCGTGCCGGGTACTTTACTCCAATACAGACCCTTATGCTCCAACATCACGACAGGGTTTGGGTCATAAATAGCTGCCTTAATCAATCCTTTCATATCAGCCGCATTACTTGGGTAAGCCACTTTGATTCCTTTGATGTTAGCCACAATGCTTTCTACACTTCCACTATGATATGGCCCGCCGCCGCCATAAGCCCCAGTAGGAACTCGCAGCAGCATATTGATTGGGAACTTTCCATTACTGAGGTAACAGCTTTTACTAATTTCGGTAATCAATTGATTGATACCCGGATAAATATAATCCGCAAATTGAACCTCAACAATTGGTTTTAAACCCATAGCGCTCATACCCACGGTTGAGCCAATGATATAGGCTTCTTGAATGGCTGTATTAAAAACTCGTTTGTTACCAAATTTTTGTGCCAATGTAGCGGCTTCGCGAAAAACTCCGCCTAGTCGTCCACCAACGTCTTGTCCATAAAATAGACATTCCGGATGCTTACGCATAATTTCTTCGACGGCATGCATGGCTGCGTCAACCATCACCACTTGTTCTCCGTCAGCCGGGGAGCGGTCACCTTTTTCTTCTGTAACTTCAGTAGGGACAAGAATATTTTCTACTGCCGAGGCTAATTCGGGTCCTTTGGCTTGAACGGCACGTTCAAATTCTTGCTCGACAAAGGTTCGTTCTTCTTTTTCAATTTTATCTAATGCTTCCTCGCTCACCCTAGCTTTAAGGAGAGCTTTTCTTAATTTCGGACCTGGGTCGTCTTTATAATGTTTGGCGAGATCTTCTTCGCTACGATACCATTCTTTTCGTACGCCACTAGTATGATGTCCGAGCAACGGCACGGTAGCATGAACTAGAATAGGTTTGCGTTGTTCTCGTACATAGTGAAAAGCAGTTTCCATTATTTCATGGCTTTTCTTAAAATCACTACCGTCTACTTGCAGTCGCTCTATGCCCAAAAAACCTTGAATAAATTCATATGCATTCATGGTACGTGCCTCGTCACTGCTCACGCTGATTCCCCAATCATTGTCTTGTACAAGATATATAATTGGTAGCTGATGCAGCGCAGCAAACTGAAAGGCCTCACTAACTTCCCCTTCCGTAACACTTCCGTCTCCTAAACTACAAACTATCACTGGCTTTTCTTTTCCTTCGTTCAAGCCTTGCGTTTCTCGGTATTGAACACCTTGGGCTAGGCCTGTAGTTGGAATGGCCTGCATGCCCGTTGCGCTACTTTGATGTATTATTTTGGGGTAGCCCTCTCTGCGTGAGTTGGGGTGATTGTAATATTCTTTACCGCCCGTAAAAGGGTCATCGCCCTTGGCTAATAATTGAAGCATCAGTTCATACGGCCGCCAACCCATACCTAGCATAATACTCTCATCGCGATAATAGGGACTGACCCAATCATGCGCTTTTAGGTGAAAAGCGGTGGCTAGTTGAATCGCCTCATGCCCTCGACTCGTTGAGTGAACGTACTCGGTGATTTGTCTATTTTCATCATAAATATCAGCCATGGCTTTGGCTGTCATCATTAGTCTATAAGCTTTCAGTAAGGTATCCTTGTCCATAATTTTAGAAGGCACCAAAGGAATTCTTTGGAATTTGTAAATATAATTCGAGATTAGCGGATGTACATAGGTTTAGCCACTTAGATTTGGTGCAGATTTGAGGTTTAAAACATTATCATTTCTTTAGAAATTCTGTGCGTATTTTCATTCTGGTGAAAATCAGTTTGTTCTTCTTCCTCTGTCTTAGTTTTTCTGCTTTGGGGCAAGAGAATAGTCTTATTTTTTATCCCCAAGGGAAAGCTCTATCCGCCGAGGATAAGCATCAAATCAAGCAAACGATTGGGAATGAAAAACTTGAGAATTTCTACATCGAGGGCTTTGTTTATGGAGATAACCAAGTATCGAACAATAGGATTTTATTAGAATATCAAATTCAATCAGTGCGACAATATTTAGAAGATAAATTGATCGGTTCTGTGAGTTATGAAGTGTCACCGATTAAAATTGTTGATAGTCCGATTGCAAATAAAATAAAATTGACGTTTCAATTTCATTCAGTTTTGGGAGAACAAGAATTAAAAAATACCAAAGTAGTACGGATTGTACGACGGTATGATAAGCCTAAACAAAATCCAAAATCTCCCATAAAAGTTGAACTAAAAAAAGAAGAACCAAACAGTATTTTAGCTAAAGAAAGATTTAAAAAAGGGGAGACGATTCGAATTCCAAATTTAATTTTTAATGCAGGCTCTGCGATTCTCAAAAGTCAATCCAAACCTTCTTTGCGAGAATTATTTTCTATTTTGTACGAGCGACCTACCATGAATATTGAATTGCATGGTCATGTATGTTGTGAGTGGTCGGTGGGCGGTAGCTCAGCCTACGTGAACGGTTTTTGCCAAGATTTGTCTGAAGCCAGAGCCAAAGCTGTTTATAGCTATCTTGTTTCAAAAGGGATCGATGCCGCTCGTTTGCGATACGTAGGCTTTGGCTATCGCAGAAAAATAAAAGATGATTATGGTAATCCTGCCGCCGCTAATTTGAATCGGAGGGTAGAGATCTTAGTCGTGTCAGAATAACTTATAATGCCTTCAAACTAAATAAAGACTTGAATCCCTTTACACTTTCTGCGCAAATAAACTAATTTCGCGGCAATGCCTCTTTTAAAATTTAACCTTCGGTGGGACGATGATATTAATGTGGAACGAGATATTTCTATTTTACATTCTCACACCTTTCATGATTTTCATGAAATAATAAAAAAAAGTTTTGTTTTTCCGCCAAACATGGAAGCGGTGATGCATCTAAGTGATGATTCTTGGCGACTCGGTAAAATGGTTTCTTCCACGGTTGAAAAAAATATTCGTGGAGCGGATTCGCTGAGTATGAAAAAAACACCAATTGGAGCTTTGTTGAGTGAGCAAAATCAAAAATTTGTTTACAAGGCGGTTCATAAAAAAAACTGGGGATTGCAAATTGAATTAATTAGCATGTTGCCCGATCCGCCCGAGATTTCTAGTTTCCCACTATGTATCCGAGAGGAAGGCGTTTCGCCGGCCACTTTCGGAAGTCCTGATACAGAGAAGGATGGTATTGAAGAAATTGAAGAGAAATTTGACTTGGGGAAAGTGGATATGGATAAAATGTTGGATAACCTGAAGTTGGATAATGATGCCCCTTCAGCGGAATAAACTCATTGTCATTGGTGGTCCAACGGCCTCTGGGAAAACGACCTTAGCCATACGACTAGCGACTTCATTACAAACAGAAATCCTTTCTGCCGATAGTCGGCAATGTTACCAAGAATTAAACATTGGGGTTGCCAAGCCATCGGACGAAGAGTTAGCACAAGCAAAGCACCATTTTATTAATTCACATTCTATTCATGACGAAATTACCGCGGGCACTTTTATGCGTTATGGCTTAGCTGCTTTGGAATCTATTTTTAAAAAAAGTAAGTATGCTATTTGTGTGGGAGGCACTGGTCTTTATATTAATGCTCTCTGTCATGGCTTGGACGAGATACCCAAAGTTGATAACGTAGTAAAAAAGCAGATAGAAGAAAATTATAAAGAAGAAGGCTTGGATTGGTTGCAAAATCAAGTTAAAAAAAATGATCCTTTGTTTTATGAGCAAGCAGATGAGCAAAATCCAATGCGTTTGTTGAGAGCGCTGATTTTTTACAAAAGTCACGATGAATCTATCTTGAATTATTTAAACAAAGAAAAAGAAGCACGACCGTTTGATATTGAGTATTATGCTATCCATATGGAGCGTGACCTTTTGTATGAACGAATTAATACGAGAGTCGATCAAATGATAGAACAGGGTTTGGTAGCAGAAGTGGAAGGGCTTCAAAAAAATGAAAAATTAAAAGCCCTACAAACCGTGGGGTATAAAGAGCTTTTTGCTTATAAAAATGGAGAACTCAGTTTAGAGCAAGCTAAGCATAAAATCAAGCAGCACACTAGAAACTATGCTAAGCGACAAGTAACCTGGTTTAAAAACCAAGGTGATTTCACTCGATTGACTGCTGATAAAATAATTTTGGAAGTGCAATCCACAAGTTGTAGATAAAAGCAAAGGAGAACCATAAAATCTTAACGTAATTTAGAAAAATGTCCGAACAGAAACAGGATGCGCGATTAGCGGAACTCATGAATGAGTTTTTAGAAAATAAGGAAGAAAAGCCAAAAGAAAATGGCTTTGATAAACCGGGTTTAGACAATAAAAAAATGTTGGATGCCATTGAAGGCCATCGGTCGGAAATTAAAGCGCTACAATTAGAATTGGCTGAGGTAAAAAACTCTTTAAAAGAACAGGCAACCACTGTCAAAACACAAATTGTCGACGCTCCAGAAATAACAGCTTTGGAGTCTAAAATTTCAAAGCATAATTCTCAAATAGGAGATTTAGTATATCAACAAAAAATGCTGAAAACAGATATTGAACAAGAAAAGAAACGCAAAAAAAGTAAGGGCGGTTTTGGAGCAATGGGCTGGTTGCTCTTAGTCAGTAATATTTTACTTTGGTCCTTAATTGCCTTTTTCTTTTACTCTAATACGTCACCAAATAAAAAAATCACCAAATCTAAATCTCAAACCAATCGCGAAAATATTTCAAAGAATAAGGGTACAGGTTCTGCTTCAGTTTCGGAGGTGGCATCTACTGATTCTGTAAAAGTAAATAATATGGGTGTGAGGGTTGATACGGGAGTTGCAGATGTTGCTGAGAATGTAAATGAGTTGCCAAATGAGCCAATCAAAGTAAACGAGGCAATTGTGGATGCAAGTATGAATGCTAAAAAAGTAAATGCATCTGAAAAGAAAAAGGAATTAGCAATCGAGAAAAGGCCCGTTGAGTCAAAAACAACAAGTGTTGTAAAAAATAAGGTAGCAAATAATAGCGCTGTTAAAGTAGCGAAGAAGAGTGTAGTGAAGCCCATAAAGAAGGTAGAAAAAGTTGTCAAAAAAACGCGTGCTGTGCCTGCTAAAAGAGAGGTAGTGTCAACTAAAAAAACTGAAGGCCGAGTTCGATCGCAAACTTCACAACCCAACAGGTCTGTTGAAAAAGATTCAGAACCTGACGTAACGTTTGGCGACTAATTCTATTTTAGGAATCACTCAGTAATTATAGATTCAAATTGAACCGATTTTTTATTCATAAAAGCCTTTCTGAGTCGTTCTTCATCCGTGTCGGTTATAAAAGTTTGTGCGTCAATAGATACTATCAAATCCACTAGGAGCTGAGAGCGCTCACTGTCTAGTTTTTCAAACAAGTCATCTAAAAGTAGGATCGGAGATAAGTTTAGCTTATCCTCTAACAAGCTAAATTCCGCAAGTTTTATTGCAAAGAGGAAGCTCTTTTTTTGACCTTGTGACGCACTTTGCTTAAAAAGAGAATCATGGATGGTGAAAAGTAAATCGTCTTTGTGGATACCCACATTGGTGCGCTGCGTTACAAAATCTTTTTCTTCGGATTCAGTCAAAAGTTCATTCATATCCTGTTCGCTAAGTTGGCTTTTGTAAGAGATTGAAATTTTCTCTTTATTGGAAGATATGTTTTGATAGAAGTTCTCGCAAATAGGGATTAGTTCTTCAATGATTTTCTTTCGTGCATTAAAAATGTAGCTAGCATGAATGGCTAATTGTTCTTTGTAATGATTATGGATTGTGGCGTCAATTGCTTTTCGTTTTGCTGACTTTAAGAGAGCATTCCGTTGGGCAAGATATTTATTATATTGTACTAAACGGTGTAAATAGTTTGCGTCTAATTGGCATAAAAGAATATCAACAAACCTACGACGAGTATCACTGTGACCATTGATTAAAATAATGTCGTCAGGCGAAATCATTACGGCCGGAAAGCGACCAATGTGTTCTGAGTTTTTTTCGTAGCGAGAACTATTTAGACTAATTTCTTTGTTGCCATTTTCCCGTATGATGCAATTAATAGCATTTTGCTGAATTAAACCTTTCACAAACATGCCTTCTTTGCCCTGTTGAATTACCTGACTATCATAGCTAGAAAAATAACTTTTGGTAAAACATAGATAATAGATTGCATCAAGAATGTTGGTTTTTCCTGTTCCATTTTTACCATGAAAGCACGCGATTTTTTCTGTAAATGAAAATTGCCGTTCTGTATAATTTTTAAAATGGTATAGAGAAAGGGAGCTCAGCAAAATAGTAGAATGTCATTAAGAAGGGCTATCGTTTTTACGAATGAGTTTATCCAATGGTTTGCGCACTAAAAACATGACAACTCCAAAAACAATAATACCAATGGCAATCAGTTCTGCTTGTGAAAAGCCACTTCCATACTCAGCGTTTACTCGAATACCCTCAATCAGGTAGCGTTCGATTCCATTAAAAATTAG
>CAZTCQ010000026.1:7609-12949 GCA_964612525.1 uncultured Chitinophagaceae bacterium
TTCATGCTGCGAGAAAAATATTGCGGCTGCTGAGCAACTAAACTATCAAATTCTCCTTTGGTAGCTGAAACTACTTTTTGATTTTCTAACTTAAAAGCACTGTTATAAATGCCCCAATCTCCGTCACCAGCTACTTGGCAACCCAAGCGACCAATGGCGTAGGCTAGTATTAATCCGGGCGCTGCTGCATCGCATAAATACCGAAAATCTATTTTATACTTTCTAGCATAAAAATAAAAGGCAATCGTCGCCATTATAAGACCACCATAAAAAGTAAGTCCACTACTTGAAAATAAACTTCCAAAAGGGTCACTTGTAAATTGATCCCAATCTTCAAAAGTATTAAATATTTTAGCTCCGCCGAAACCCGTTACGGCCGCCAAAACAGCCATGTCGCCCACTCGAATACTAGGGAAGGTTCTTACTTTTTTCGTGACGACACCATGTCCGGTATCGTTTTTCTTAAAAGAGAAATAAGTGTAAGCAACCGCAGCTAGTGAAGCCAGTATGCCAACCCAAAGAACTCCATTGGATGAAAAGATATAGTTGAGCGGATCTTGAGAAGCCGTTTCGTGTTCGGTAATTAAGCCTGAAATCTTAAATCCTACCAAGAAAAATATAATAGCCGAGGTAATATAATTGAGCAAAGAAGGCGGACGATTTAAGGTGATTTCCTCAATTGTTGCAGGTATTATACCGTCGTCTTCTTTACGTTTCAGTTCGAGGTATAAAGTATAACCTGCTGCTAAAAAGGAGAGTGCAACCAAAAAACCAAAGGTTTTTAGTAGGCTAAGAACAGGGATGTCTATTCCAAACCATTCTTGGATTAAGAATTGAAAATCAGGATACATTCTGCTTAGTTACAGTGTGTTTCGAATGCGGCTTGCAAATTGCTAGAAATCATTTCGGCACTACGACCTTCAATCATGTGACGCTCAATCATGTGTACCAATTCTCCGTCTTTTAAAAGTGCTATGCACGGCGAAGAAGGAGGGTAAGGTAGTAAATAAGTTCTTGCTTGATTGACAGCTTCTTTATCAAAGCCAGCGAAAGAAGTAACTAGTTGCGAAGGTTTTGTATTCGATTCTTGAACCGCGTGTAACACTCCTGGGCGCGCTGTTCCCGCACTACATCCACAGACACTATTAATTACCAATAGAGTTGTGCCTTCTTTTTTGAGAGCCGCATCGACTTCCTCAGGTGTTTTTAAATCTTGAAAACCTTGATGAGTTAATTCGCCTTTCATTGGGAGTACAAGTTCTGCTGGATACATATTTTTCGTTTTTTATTGGGCACAAAGGTAAGGCGCAATGCTACAATTGCAAATAAGCAGCTTGTGAATGTTTTGGGAAAACGAATACACATAAGGAAGCTAAACCTAGCACATAAATTACTCAGTAAGAGACTATTTGGGCTCAGTCTATTGTGAGAACGCCTAATACATCCTCTTGTAAAAAACTTCCGCCCGGGTAATCGGCTGTATAATCTAAGTTGAGCCAAATTTGATTGTTTTGATCTTGATGATAATGCAGACGTTTGTCACCAATTTCATACTTAAAAAGTTTTTCTCTTATCAAATAGTTCAGGGCTTCCAGATCGGCCCAGGAGCCAATCAGCAACTCAGGATAGACGTGTTGTTTCGTATAGATTAATCTGGGAGTGCCTCCGATAGATTTTATAGCGGCCGCCATTAAAATGGAGTGGTCATCACAATCGCCAGCCAAATGCTCGACAGACTCTTGAGCCTGAGCAATATACTCTCGCGAAACGGGGTCGTTTACATAGCTCCATTGAGAATTGATTTCCTTAAAAACAGCCATGCTTTGAATAATTACTCGGTACTTCCGTCTTTCCTGTTGATCAAAAAAATGTTGACGAGTCGCGTTTAAAGCAAAGTTTCTTACGTCAGGATGCTCGTAATTGATACCTTCAAGGAAGGAAGATTTGTTGGGGAAGGGTACAAAATTTGCAGCTATATATTCATGCGGATAGGGACTGTCTTTCAAGGAGTATAATAGATTACGATAATCTGTAAACATATCTTCAAAGCTATAGCGATTTGCATAATGCGTAATCGTAAGTCCACAAAGGGTTGCGATAAAAGCAGTAATGACGAGACCTTTTAGTTTTGTAAATATAAAAAAAACAAGAGCGAGTGTAATCAGTGCTAGTCCTAATCTGTCAACATGATAGGGCCAGGTTGGGTCGGGCAAAAAACGATGTAAGGCAATAAAAAGTGGAGCGGTTATGAACAGACTAATCACTCCCAAAATAGGCATAACTAATTGGGCAACTTCATTGTCGTTTTCAATAGTTATGAATTTAGGAATGGACATGGTTCAAAATAAATCGTGTTGATAAATCAAGCACAAATCTAGCTGTATAGCTGAATTAAAAATTGTATTTTCAAAGGATTATTATAAATAGATTCCTAATGACATACCATTTAAAAAATATCCTGCTTCCTTGCCTTTTGTTGGTAAGCTTTTCGTCACTCGCTCAGACCCATACTTGGAAAGAAGGGTCCCACGGCGGCTACCATTATCAATACGTAGAGAATGATCCTGCCCATGCTCGTTTTTATGTTTTGCAAAATGGATTAACGGTAATCCTATCAGAGAATCATGAAACACCCAGAATTCAAACCATAATTGGTACCAAAGCCGGTAGTAAATCGGACCCGGCAGATCATACGGGATTGGCCCATTATTTGGAGCATATGCTTTTTAAAGGAACGGATCAATATGGATCCTTAGATTGGAATCAAGAAAAAAAATACCTCGCCATGATTGATGAATTGTATGAACAATACAATTCGACAAAAAACGAGACAGCCCGAAAGAAAATCTATCGTGCGATTGATTCAGTCTCGGGGATTGCTTCAAAGTATGCAATTGCTAATGAGTACGACAAGCTTTCTGCCATGATTGGAGCGAAAGGCACCAATGCTTTTACGTCTTTTGAGAAAACAGCCTATATCAATGATATTCCCGCGAATCAAATTGACCGTTGGCTTGCTATTGAGGCCGAACGATTTAGAAACCCAATTTTACGAATTTTTCATACGGAGCTAGAAGCAGTGTACGAAGAAAAAAACAGATCGCTAGACAGTGATGATGACAAAGTTTTTGAAAAGCTTTTTCTTGATTTGTTCCCCAATCACAATTACGGTTTGCAAACTACTATTGGTACCATTGAACATTTAAAAAATCCATCGCTCAAAGAAATTAGAAAATATTTTCATCAGTACTACGTGCCAAATAATATGTGCCTTATCATGGCGGGTGATTTTGATGCCGATCAGGTAATTGCTAAAATTGACCAGTCGTTTTCATATATGAAACCTAAGGCAGTGCCAGAATATACCTTCACTCCAGAAAAGGAAATCAGTAGCCCGAAAGAATCAACAATTTATGGTCCCGATGCGGAGTATTTAATGATGGCGTATCGTTTCCCTGGAGCGAATAGCGATGAGGCAATGATGTTAGATATAATGAGTAGTATTTTATCCAACGGCACAGCGGGGCTGATGGATTTAAACTTAGTGAAAAAACAAAAAGTGATTTCCGCAGGAGGAGGCGCTTATGTTCTCCAGGACTATGGTATGCTTTATCTAGAAGGCAGAGCAAAGCAAGGACAAGCTTTGGAAAAAGTCAAATCGCTAATGCTAGGAGAAATAGAAAAATTAAAACGAGGTGACTTTGATGTCACTTTGCTTCAAGCTGTTTTAAATAATTATAAAAAATCTAACATTCAACAGTATGAAGGAAACGGCGGTAGAGCCTATTCACTTTTAGATGCCTTTACAACGGAGTCTGATTGGAAGCGAAATGTGAGTATGCTGAACACTATGAGTAAAATAGACAAGCGCTCGATTCAAAAATTTGCCGCGAAGTGGCTAAAAAACAATTACGTATGCGTTTACAAAAAAATAGGCAAAGATCCGAATGCTATGAAAGTAGAAAAGCCGACCATTACACCAGTGAGTGTAAACCGAGATGCGCAATCGGACTTCGTTACTAAAATTGCCAATACGAAAACAGAAGAGATAAAACCTGTATATGTAAACTACGATAAAGATATTGATAGAGCAAGTATTCTTACTGGTAAGCGTAAAACAGAATTGTTGGCGGTAAAAAATAAAACCAATGATTTGTTTAATCAATACTACTATATAGAAATGGGGAGTCACCATAATAAAGTATTGCCCATAGCCATGGATTACTTACAATATTTGGGTACTAGTAAATACAACGCCGCCGAAATTAGTAAAAAGTTTTATACCCTGGCCTGTGACTTTGGAGTGAGTGCTAGCCAGGAGGAGAGTTATGTCTATCTAACTGGTTTGCAAGAAAATTATGAAAGTGCTCTTAAGCTTTTTGAAGAATTACTAGCAGATTGTCAGCCGAATCCTGATGCTCTTAAAAACATGGTAGCCAGCATAAAAAAGAAAAGAGAGGATGCTAAGCGGAGTAAAGGAGCGATTAAAAGTGGCATGAGAAACTATGCCATGTACGGTGCTGATAATCCATTTAATTATGAGCTAAGTAATCAAGAGCTTGAGAACTTAAAAGCAAAGGACTTGATAAATATTTTACACACATTAATTCATCACAAGCATAAGGTCCTGTATTACGGCCCGAAATCCGCCGAGCAAATTGCTTCAACTTTAAGCAAGTATCACAGAACATATGTTCCTGAAAAAAGAATTCCAGCTATTCACAAATTTGAATATCAAGAACAAAAAAAGAATGAAGTATTAATGGTGGACTATGACATGGTTCAATCGGAAATAACTTGGATTCGTTTGAACGATAAATTTAAGGTAGACAAGCTCCCAAAAATCAGAATGTTCAATGAGTATTTTGGTGGTAATATGAGTGGAATCGTTTTTCAAGATATCAGAGAGTCTAAAGCCTTGGCTTATTCTGCTTATGCTTTTTACGGTACACCAAGTGAAAAGGAAGATCCGTTTTACATGCTTGGGTACGTAGGGTGTCAAGCGGATAAAATGAAAGAGAGTATAACTGCTATGCAAGCTTTGTTGGATGAATTGCCGGAGTCGGAAAAGCTTTTTACCAATTCTCGCGCCTCACTATTAAATTCAATTTCTACTAGTAGAATCAATAAGGCGAGTATTTTATTCAGCTATTTAAATGCGCAGAAAAAAGGAGTGAACTATGATTTAAGAAAAAATACATTTGATCAAGTAAGTAATATGACAATTGAAGATGTAAAGAATTTTCACAAGAAAGAAATAGCGAACAAGGCACATACGCTAAACGTACTCGGTTCAAAATCAAAACTAGATATGAGCGTCCTTAAAAACTATGGTAGCGT
>CAZTCQ010000026.1:13049-27917 GCA_964612525.1 uncultured Chitinophagaceae bacterium
TGCTTTCTTGAAGCATACAGCCTGGTTCAACTTCTGGATAGGTTTGTTCAAGTGTTTCTACCTCGGTGCGACTCACACGGCGAAACATAACAAATCGTTCTACCTTGTCGGGGTGATCTATTCCGGCAGCACCCATTAGTTCAACAGCACTTTTAACGGTCTCATGATGATAGTTGGCTACGCGAACTTTTTTGTCTTCCACAACCAAACCTTTTACCAAGTGACCTTTTTGAGTGGCTACTCCTGTGGGGCATTCATTATCATTGCAGCGTAGCGCCTGAATGCAACCTAAGGCAAACATCATCCCACGGGCAGAGTTGCACAAATCAGCGCCATGAGAAAGGCACTCCATTATATGAAAACCACTAGTCACTTTTCCGCTGGCAATAATCTTGATTTGATCTTTAATCCCAAAACCTTTGAGCGTGTCATGCACAAAAACAATTGCGTCTTTTAATGGCATACCCACGTAGTTTGTAAATTCTAAAGGCGCAGCTCCTGTGCCGCCCTCGCCACCATCTACCGCTATAAAGTCAACATAGATTTTTTCTTCTACCATCGCTTTACATATTGCAATAAATTCACTACGGTTTCCAATACAAATTTTAAAACCAACAGGCTTGCCTCCATTGCCATCGCGTAGTTTTTTAACGAAATGAACAAACTCACGAGGTGTTGTAAAAGCCGAATGATAGGGAGGAGATATGATGTCATTCCCTCTTTCCACTAATCTTATTTTAGCAATCTCGTCAGTCACTTTTTCTTTGGGTAAAATGCCGCCATGTCCTGGTTTGGCCCCTTGACTAAATTTTATTTCAATCATTTTTACATTCGGAAGCGTAGCCCGTTTTTTATACTCCTCAAAATTAAAAGTGCCATCAGAGTTTCGACAGGAGAAATAACCCGTACCAATATTCCAGCAAATATCTCCACCTGGTGACAAATGGTGTGGACTCAATCCGCCTTCGCCGGTATTATGAAAAAACTCTCCTATTTTAGCGCCTCCGTTCAGAGCCAAAATAGCGTTTTTGCTCAACGATCCAAAGCTCATGGCACTGATATTAAAAAGACTGCTCGGATAGGGTTGTTTACATTGAGAACTTCCGATGAGTACTCGCGGATTGTGATCTAAACTATGCGGATCCAAGGCGGAAATGCTGTGATTAATCCAATGATAATCTGCTTTGTAAACATCAAGCTGCGTGCCAAAAGGAACGGTGTCTCTTACTTTTTTTGCTCGTTGGTAAACAAGGCTACGGGCTAGTCTATTGAAAGGCTGTCCACTCGTGTCGCTTTCCACAAAATACTGCTGTATTTCTGGTCGAATGGATTCAAACAGATATCGAAGTCGACCGGCGATAGGGAAGTTTCTTCGAATGGCATGTTTGGTTTGATGCATATCATAAACGCCCATTAAGAATAGCGGAACTATGATGACTAAAGACCAAAGTGCACCTAGCCATTTAAAAGTAAGGGCGGCAATGATGATAAACAAAAAAATGAATACAGGATAGAAATATTTTCGCATAGCAAATTCAAAAGTATATCATTCTTTGTGGAATGGCGTGCTACTTTTTTAATACCTGATTTTTTTGAAATGAAGAGAAGCTTTGAAATAAGACAATTGGAAATCTAAATACCTTTGTGCATCGTAGATATAATATATGAAATTAGTCTTGGTCACATTTGTTTTGGTTTTGCTTGCCTTTAGTTTGGGTGCTCAAAAAATTGACAATACGGTTTCATTTAGAGATATAAAATCAGAACGTTATTTTCGATTTAGCTATGATAATGATTTTTTTACGGCTACAGACCAAAACTATACGCAGGGATATAATTTTGAATGGGTCTCTCCTTTTTTTAGAAAAAATCCAATCAATAGGATATTTTTAAAACCTGATTCTTTCAAAAAAAAATATGGCTTGTCTTGGGAGCATATTGGTTTTACTCCTGGTAAGATTGGCCTTCCTGAGATACAAAAAGACGATCGTCCGTTTGCATCAGCACTCATGTTTAAAAGTTTTTTGATCGCCACTCAGCCGAATAAAAAATCTCGCTTCACTTCTGCTTTGAATTTAGGCATGTTAGGTCCGGCAGCATTTGGCAAAGAAATGCAAACAGAAATTCATAAAGTAACTGGTAACATTATTCCGAGAGGATGGCGCAATCAAATTCAAAATCAAGTTGTTATAAATTATGAAGTGGGATTTGAAAAGCAATTGCTGTCCTATCGAAATATTTTTTTGTTGCAGTCTAATTCTTATGCTCGATTAGGTAGTTTGTTTACGGATGCCAGTGTGGGAGGTAATTTTATGCTAGGTTTATTTTCTTCGCCTTTTTCTAAGGAGAATAAAAAGAGATTTCAATTGTATTTATACGGTCAAGCGCTACTAAAAGCCATTGGTCATGATGCTACCTTGCAAGGAAATATTCTTGGAAAAAAAAGAAGTCCGCACTTTATAGCAACGGATAAAATAGCGCGACTAAGAGGTCAAGCGAACTATGGATTAGTGATGAAAGTAGGTGGTATGTATTTTGAGTATTCCCAAGCATTCCAATCCAAAGAATTTGAAGGTGCTAATTTTTATCGTTGGGGTGGTCTAAAGCTAGGATTTGTATTTTAAGACGCGTTAAAATAAAAGTCGCCAATAATTTCATTTTGTTTTTCTAAAAATGTAGCAATATGTTTTTTAACGGAATGTTCGTCCATGTTGGTGTATCCATAATCAATAGACCATTTAAGGGTAAAAACATCTTGTGCGCCTCCACCGAAGGCACGAATGGATTTTAGGCAATCCACGATTTTATCCCAAAACCAATTTTGTTCGGGGCCTGACATTGCCCTTCGAAATCTTATGTGTAGTATGAATTCTTTTTCCATGTTATAGCTTTTGTAGGCAAGGTGACGGTTTAAAACGTAAGGAGTTTATGTCAGCTGATTTAAATTGATTTCATATTCTGAATTTTCATGTGGTGTCTAATATTTTCAATCTTTTTATTTGCAAAAAATAAACTAACTCAAGCGGAGAAACTCAACAATGGGTATCATCTTTGCAAGGTGAGTAAAAAAGGGAAAGTCTTAGTGGCCATGAGTGGCGGAATTGATAGTACGGTAGCCGCCCTGATGCTACAAAAGGAAGGCTATGAGGTTATTGGGATTACTATGAAAACTTGGGACTATGCGACTGTGAATGCCAATGGAAAAGAAACAGGGTGTTGCAATGTAGATAGTTTTAATGATGCTCGAAAGGCCGCTGTTGAGCACGGCTTTCCTCATTATATTTTAGATATCAGAAATGAATTTGGCGATGCCGTGATTGAAAATTTTATTGATGAGTATATGGCGGGACGTACTCCGAACCCTTGTGTCATGTGTAATACTCACATAAAATGGCAAGCCTTGTTAAAACGAGCTGATGCTTTAGATTGTGAGTTTATCGCTACGGGCCATTACGCTAAAGTGCGTGAAGAAAATGGACGTCACGTAATTAGTAAAGGCTTGGATGATAATAAAGACCAGAGTTATGTGCTTTGGGGTTTGACGCAAGAGTGTTTGAGTAGAAGTATTTTTCCCTTAGGAGGTTTTCATAAACCTGACATTCGACAAATGGCTATTGATTATGGTTATCCGGAACTTGCTAAAAAAAGTGAGAGCTATGAGATTTGTTTTGTGCCTGATAATAATTATCGAAATTTTTTAAAGAAGAATGTGGACGGTCTGGAAGCTAAGGTTGACGGCGGAAATTTTGTTTTAAAAGATGGAACAGTGGTTGGTCAACACAAAGGCTATCCTTTTTATACTATTGGACAGCGAAAAGGTTTGGAACTAGCATTTGGGCATCCTATGTATGTTACGGATATCGATGCAGATACAAACACGGTCATGCTAGGAGAGGAGGGTGAACTTAATCGAATGAGAATGGAAGTGGGTCAGCTAAACTATGGTAAATATGCTCAGTTTGAAACGGATATGGAAGCAAAAGTTAAAATTCGCTACAAAGATAGTGGAGAAATGGCCGTGGTGAATGAAATTGAAACTGGAGTAGATGTTTTGTTTAATCACAACGTCAAAGGTGTGGCACCAGGACAATCTGCCGTATTTTACGAAGGGGAAGATGTCCTTGCTGGTGGTATCATCACTAAGTCATATTTATAATAAAAAGTTAGAAATAACGTCAGAATCAGTAATTTTAAGCCTGAAAATAATGAAATTAATACACATTGCCTTTTTGCTGCTACTAACTTTAGTTTACGGTTCTTGTCGCAAACAAGTGATACAACCTCCGAATAGTGATTTGGGTTATGATTATCAGCCACTAACGAAAGGTCATTTTGTGATTTACGACGTGGATTCTGTCCTATATAATGATTTTACCGAAAGTATTGATACTGTTAGTTGGCAAATAAAAGATGAAATAGGAGACTCATTTGTTGATAATGAAGGGCGAAGCTCAAACTACGTCCAACGCTCTCAGCGGAAGACTAGCAGTGAACCATGGCAAGTTGATCATGTTTTCTATATAACCAAAGACAACTTTAAGCTGGAGTGGAAGGAAAATAATTTACGATTTATAAAATTGGTATTTCCTGTAAAGCTAAATAAGAAGTGGCAAGGTAATACCTACATACCTACAAGAACGAATCCGGAATTGACATGGTTGGATAGTTGGGATTATCGTTACACTGATGTCGTGACTTCTTTCAACACAGGAAGAAAAACATACAGCAAAACGCATATAGTTGACCAAGAGGATTTTTTGGTTGGCGAATTGGAGCCAACTAGCGTATTTAGTGCTCGAATCTATTCACGAGAGGTCTGGGCCGAAAATGTAGGTATGGTTTATCGAGAAATTACAAATTGGGAATTTCAGCCAAGTACGTCTAATTTTCGAAAGGGTTTTACGGTTTATTTTAGAGCCCGAGCTAATAATTAATTAAAAATGTAAATGATGAAAAAAATTGCTATCCTTATTGTTTTATGTGTAATCTCACTTTCAATGAATGCCCAAAGAGGTTTTGGCTTTCGAGTGAACTTTTGTGATAAAAATGGAACCGCAACATTTGCCGATTCGCTTCAGTTTTTATCTCAAAAAAGTTTAGATAGACGTGCCAATCAAGGTATTGCATTGGATAGTACCGATCTTCCGATTGTTCAGATGTATATTGATTCTGTTATGAGTGTTTCGGCGGCTGTTAAATTACATAATAAGTCAAAATGGTTTAATCAAATTGTTGTCATTACTTATGATTCAAGTAAGGTAGCCGCTATTGCAAACCTTCCATTTGTTTGTAAGGCTGAGCTGGTGGCGATATATAGTAGCTTCACACCCAAGCGGGACGCGCCAGTAGGGTTAAGTGCAAATAAAATTCCTACGGTTGAGCCGATGACAAATAAAACAACTGGCGACCCAGCTTATTATGGCTTGACCTATCAGCAGATTAATATGTTAGAAGCCGATTGTTTGCATGATCAAGGTTTTAGAGGAGAAGGAATGACAATTGCCGTAATTGATGCTGGCTTTCGGTTTTCCAATACTCACACTCAATTTGATAGTTTGAATAATTCAGGCCGTTTTCTGGCAACCTATGATTTTATAAGAGATACCTCTTTTGTACTCAGAGCCTCTGACCATGGTACCAATGTAATGGGAGTCATTATTGGCGAGGATCCTGGCAGTTATATCGGGATAGCCCCTAAATCTAATATTTATGCTTTGATGACCGAAGATGTTTTTAGTGAGCAACCTATTGAAGAAGATAATTGGTTGAGTGCCGCTGAATGGGCGGATAGTGCCGGCGCGGACATGATAAATGGATCTTTAGGTTATAATGAATTTTCAGCTGCCCATAGAAGCTATACTTGGGCAGGAGATTTAGATGGTAATTCCACCTTAATTGCTCGAACAGCCAACATGGCGGTGAGTAAAGGTATTTTCACTTGCGTGGCGCAAGGTAATTCTGGTGCTCAGATATGGCATTATATGCTAACGCCTGCAGATGCTGACAGTGCCTTTTCTGTAGGAAGTGTGGACGGTTCCGGTGCTTGGGCACAAAGTGGATATGGTCCAAATGCTGACGGTCAGATTAAGCCCAATGGGGTTGCTTTAGGGCGCTCCGTTGTTTTAATTGGAGGGGGTGGAACCCCAGGAGTCGCCAATGGTTCTTCTTTTGCTAGTCCGTTAATGGCTGGCGCGGTTGCTTGTCTTTGGCAGGCATTGCCTCAAAAAACTGAATCACAAATTCGACATTTAGTAATGAGCGTGAGTGATCGTTTTACGAGTCCAAATAATACACACGGTTTTGGAATGCCGAACTTTTGTATGGCCTATAATTTAGCATTGGGTACTGATGATTTTGAAAATACAGTTCAATCTGATTTTGAGGTTTATCCAAATCCAAGTAAGGGTTCTTTTTCTATTCGAGTAAAACAAGCGATGTTACCTTACGATTTTGAATTGTATAATATGGAAGGTAAAAAAGTGTCAGAGCTACATCAGATTAGAAATATTAACTACACAAATAGTACGTTGCAGAGCTTACCAAAAGGAACCTACCTTATAAAGCTAAGTTCAAAACTGGGGGAGCAAAAACATACGATAATTAACAAATAGAATTAATTGTTCTTCAAGCTTTCTTGGTATTCTTTTAATAAAATTTCTAATGAGTTTTTAGCATTTGAACTCAAGGGTAATTCATTAAATTCTTTCATGCCTAGGATTTTTTCCATGAGTACATCCTGAGCTTGCTGTCGTTTCCATGCAACTGAATATTCATTATTGGTAAATGAAACTTGTTCATAAACGCTATTAAATTTTTCAGGAAAAAGGGTGCCAATTTCTTTTTCTAATTTCTTTCTTCTTAAAAATTCTGGTTTGGCAATGTGGTCGCTCATTTCATAAAAATTACGAATGGCTAAGTCAGCAATTGCCTGACCATTTTTTACACGAGTCTCATTATATCGTCTAAGAATATTAGTCCAATCATCATGGTCTGGATCTTCATCAATTAAATCTACAAGTATTCTTGCATCTTCAAAAGCGGCGTTCATGCCCTGTCCATAAAACGGAACGATAGCATGTGCTGCGTCACCCACTATCATGCTTTTATTTTTGTAAATCCAAGGCGAGCATTTTATAGTTACTAATGAGGAAGTAGGGTTGTCAAAATAATCTTCTAACAAATCGGGCATTCTGTCAATAACGTCCGGGAAGTATTCTTCGAAAAATTTAGTTACGTCCTCCTTCGTTTTCACCGTATTAAAAGAAGGCGACCCATCAAATGGGAAGAAGAGTGTACATGTAAAACTACCATCCGTATTGGGCAGTGCTATGACCATGAATTTTCCCCGTGGCCAAATGTGTAAAGCATTTTTATTAATTTGGTGTTCTCCATTTTTAGTAGGAGGGATGTGCAATTCTTTATAGCCATGATTAATGTAGTGCTGTTGATAGTTGTATCGATCAGTTTTTGTGTAGGCAGTTCTCAGTCTTGAGAAGGCGCCATCGGCACCAATTAAAAGTTCTGCCTGATGGTTTTCAATTCCATTTTCCGTCTCAAACTTCACTAGATTTGTTTCTAACTCTACTTCTACACATTTATGGTTAAAATGAAAAACAGTTCCTGCTTTTTCTGCTAGATTCATAAGTTGAACATTGAGTTCACCACGACTGATGGAGTAGATAGCTTCATTGTTTTTACCGTAAGCTTGGAAATTAACTTCGCCATTCGCTTGATGAATTTCACGTCCGTTCATTGGAATGGCAATTTGATCAAATAAATCTTTAATTCCTGCTTTTTCAAGTGCTGACCAGCCTCGAACACTCATTGCCAAGTTTATGGAACGACCAACGCTCAATTTTGCTTTTCGCATATCACTTCTTCGTTCAAATACTTCTACTTGATAGCCTCTTTTTTCTAGCATATAGGCTAACAATGAACCGACCAAGCCAGCACCTAATATTGTTATTTTACTTTTTTTCATTTTGAAATTTTATTTTAATACTCACGATCAACGGTATAGTTTATTAAGTCAATGAAGTGACCTTTCGCCTCTGATTCTTCTATGTCTGTCAGCAATGATAGGGCTTCATTTTTATATTGAATCATCACGTCCTTAGCATATTCAATTCCGTTGTGTTTTTTTACTGTATCGATTATATAGCTGATCTTCTCTTTATTTTTATTTTCGTTCTTGAAAATATTTTTGATTTTTCTAGCTGTGGCTCGGTCACAGTTTTGCAAAGTATAAATGAGTGGTAACGTCATTTTCTTTTCTTTGATATCGTTCCCCGTCGGTTTGCCGATATCTTTATTTCCATAGTCGAATAAATCATCTTTAATTTGAAAGGCAATGCCCATCTTTTGTCCAACCTGTTTCATGAGCTTAGCTTGTTCTTTATTGCTATTGGCAGAGTAGGCTCCGGCAGAGCAAGAACTAGCCAAAAGAGATGCTGTTTTTCTGCTGATTATATCAAAGTACACCTCTTCGGTAATGTCTAATTTTCTCGCCTTTTCTATTTGTAAGAGTTCGCCTTCGCTCATGTCACTTACAGCAGTTGAAAGTATTTCTAATATAGTAAAATCTTTATTATTTATTGACAGAAGTAGCCCCTTGGATAAAAGGTAATCTCCTACTAACACTGCAATTTTATTTTTCCATAAGGCATTAATTGAAAACATACTTCTTCGTTGATTGGCATCATCCACTACGTCATCATGCACGAGAGTGGCGGTATGTAATAATTCTATTAAGGAGGCTGCTCGGTAGGTGGTCTCAGATACCTCTCCAAATAACTTTGCACTTAGCAAAACAAACATAGGACGCACTCTTTTTCCTTTACTCTTAACAATGTAGGTCATTATCTTGTCTAGCAAGGGTACATTGCTTTGAACAGCCTTATCGAAATTCTCCTCAAAGCGTTGTAAATCAAGGCTTAGAAACTTTTTAATGTTATCCATTAGTTATGCAATATTACTTTAAGTTAATTTGTTAAAAAAAATTAGCTTTTGTACATTAAAAAGAAAATCTTGCCTCTATATTTGCCGCTTATATAAAAAAATAGAAATAGTTATATTTTATTAAACTCTTAATTATGAAAACTACAAAGTTTACACTACTAACATTATTATGTGCTTTACTCGGAATGAGTTCCTTCGCACAAAATTCTACTACAACGGGTGGTACTATATATCGTGGCGCGGGTTACGATGTTTTGGATACTGCTTTAGTTCCTACAGGTAGAATGGAACAACACAAAGATTTTTTAGACAATCAGTATGATTTTCCTGCTCGTCCACGTAGCCAATGGGAAATTGGTATTTCTGGTGGTCTTTTCAACGTATCAGGTGATGTAAGAACTAAAAATCCTCTTACTGCTAAAAATCCTGGTCAAACTTTAGGTTTTGGAGTACATGTACGTAAAGCTTGGGGATACATTATCTCAACTCGTTTACAATACTTGCATGGTACTGCTTCGGGTTTTAACTGGCAGCCAGGTACTGGTTATTGGGGACATAATAATCCTTGGAATCGTTTGCCAAGCCAAGGTCAAGGAAGTGGAACTCCATACGCAACAGGTAATGTTAGACAAAATAATGGATCAGCACAGCCTGTTTATTACAATTACTGCACGGATATAGACGAATTATCTTTGCAATTAGTAGCTGCTCTTAATAATATTAAATTTCATAAAGCTCGTAATAAAGCTAGTGTATATGGATTAGTAGGTATGGGTGGTATGCTTTATGATACTTGGGTTGATGCCTTGAATAGTAGAGGTAATACTTATGTAGATGGGTTTAAAACTATTACAGATAGACAACGTAACGGAGAATACGCCAATGAGCAACCTAGTGGTTGGTTATGGAATAGTAATTCTTATCGTACACGTCAAGCAGTTAATACTGACTTGAAAAATTTATTTGATGGTGAATATGAGTCTCCTGCTGAGCGTCATGGTAACAGACCTTGGTTTGGTGAAGACAGAACTTTCCGTACTATCTTGACAGCTGGTTTGGGAATTCAATTTAAATTGGGCCAAAGAGTATCTCTTTCTATAGAAGACAAATGGTCTTATACGAATGATGATTTAATTGACGGTCAAAGATGGCAAGAATGGCCACAACCTAATAATGGTGGTTCGGCGATGACCCGTGATTTTGATACTTACAATTATGCTTCTATTGGTTTAAACCTTCACCTAGGTGGACGTTCAGTTGAGCCATTATGGTGGATGAACCCATTAGATTATGGTTATAATGAAATGAAACGTCCTGCTGCTGGAGGTTGTGATATAGACACTGATGGTGATGGAGTTTCTGATTGTTTCGATCGTTGTCCTGATACTCCAGTAGGAGTAGCGGTTGATACACACGGTTGTCCTATGGATACTGATGGTGACGGTGTTCCTGATTACAAAGATAAGCAGTTGATTACACCTACTGAGTGTCAGCCTTCTGATGCTGATGGTATTGGTACTTGTCCTGATCCAGAATGTTGTGATGGTAAGCCAATGGCTCGTTGTGGAGGAATCAATGACGGCAACGTAAGATTCTCTAACGGGTCATCAAGATTATCTTCTAGTGCTATGAGTGACCTAGCTAGTTTAGCCGCTCAGATGAGAAAAGATCCTAGCTGTAACGTAATCGTTACTGGTAACGGAAATTCTTCTAAAGTAGCTCAACAACGCTCTTGGGATAGAGTAAACGCAATCATTAATTACATGGTTGATCGTCAAGGTGTAGATCGTGATCGTTTCATTTTCCAATATGGAAGAAGCGGAAATGGTAACACTGTTGATTATCGTTCGGCTAATCAAGGTGAGTCAGGTCCTTCAAACTTGCCTCCTCCTTTCCCTAACTTGAGTAGATAATACTTATAATATAATATTTCTAGAAGCACCCTTCAACAATTGTTGAAGGGTGCTTTTTTATACACAATTTTAGAATTATAACATAAGCTCTTTACATACTGCTATTTCATTTTTGTATCTTGCTAGACCGCCTAAATTTTAGATAAGTCTTGTAAGAGATAAAATGAACCGAAGTATTTTACATATGGATTTAGATACTTTCTTCGTTTCTGTAGAACGATTAGAAGATAGTAGATTAAATGGTCAGCCTGTGCTTGTAGGAGGTACGGGAAATAGAGGTGTAGTATCTGCGGCGAGTTATGAGGCAAGATATTATGGAGCACATTCTGGTATGTCCATGCGTATGGCTCGTCAATTATGCCCAGAGGCCATTGTGATAAGAGGAAATGCTGCTACTTATGGTAAGTATTCTAAGCTTGTTACAAATGTGCTCAAGGAGAATGTACCTGTACTAGAAAAAGCAAGTGTCGATGAATTTTATGCTGACCTATCAGGTATGGATCAGTTTTTTGGTTGCTACCAATACGCTAAAGAATTGCGACAAAAAGTTATTAGAGAAACAGGGCTACCTATATCCTTTGGTTTATCTATTAATAAAACAGTATCTAAAGTAGCTACGAATGAGGCGAAGCCCAGTAATCAGCTTAAGATAGACTTTGGACAGGAAAAGCCTTTTCTGGCTCCCTTATCCGTAAAAAAAATACCTTCCATAGGTCCGAAGCTTTTTCAGCAGCTGTGTAATATGGGCATTAAAAAAGTAAAAACATTACAAGAAATGCCTCGTGAAATGCTTGAAACTGCTTTTGGCAAAACCGGCACTATGATGTGGAATAAAGCGAATGGTATAGATCATAGTAATGTGATAGAGTATCATGAGCGCAAATCCATTTCAAGCGAGCGCACCTTTGGTAAGGATACGATAGACGTTTATAAAATGAAGCGTATGATAAAAGCCATGGCGCAAGATTTATGTTTTCAATTACGTAATGGAAAAAAATTGACTTCTTGTATTACGATCAAAGTACGTTATTCAGATTTTAATACGCTTACTAAACAAATTAAAATAGCACATACGGCCGCAGATCATATTTTAGTACCAGCAGTCACAGCGCTGTTTGACAAACTGTATAATAGAAGATTATTGGTTCGCTTAGTAGGTGTAAAATATAGCAGCCTTGTTGATGGTAATTCGCAGATGAATCTATTTGATGATAGATCTCATACCGTTGATTTGTATAATGCAATGGATAATATTCGCAATCAATTTGGCAGTGGAAAAATTGTAAGTGCCGCTACCATGGGAGCACGGACTATAGGAGGCGTGATGAATCCTTTTAATGGAGAGCCACCTATAGTATTAGCACACAGGCATCAGTAATAAAAAAACTAAACCTTGAACCTTACCCCTAAACTATAAATAAATAAACCTACTAAACGAATAAACCATTTACCTCAACTGTCACTCATACTATAGCTTTCGGTACGGCACTTTTTCTGAAGAAATACTTTTGCAACTAGCAGAACAGCATGATGTAAAAAAGATTGCACTCACAGATATTAATAATACCTCGGCTTGTTTGAATTTTATACGCTTAGCTGCTAAGTACGATGTGCAACCCGTCATAGGTATTGATTTTAGAAATAAGGATACACAACTTTATATAGGCTTAGCAAAAAACAATAAAGGATTTGAAGAGCTTAATAACTTTCTCTCAAAGTATAAACACCAGCATGCATTATTGCCAGAAGTGTCTAATAAGTTTCAAAATGCTGTTACAATTTATCCGTTTAAGCAATTAGAATATTTACAGAAAGAAAAATTATTCCCTAATGAATATATAGGCATAGCGCCAGAAGATATGAATCGGTTTCGATTTTCAAAGTGGAAGCATTTATTAAAGAAGTGCGTGGTGTTACAAACCATAACGTTTAGAAATAAAAGAGATTTTAATGTCCATCGTTTATTACGAGCGGTAGATAAAAATATTTTACTGAGTAGGTTAGAGAAGAGTGGTCAAGGCTCTTATGAGCATCAGTTTGTGCCTCCAGAGCAACTTAAAGTCTATTATAAAGACTTGCCTGAAGTAATAAAAAATACGGAAAAACTTTTAGACGAGTGCTCTATATACTTTGACTTTTCTCCTGAAAAACCAACACAAAATATTGCTACTTACACTGGTAGTTTGCAAGAAGATAAAGAGCTCATGGAGAAACTTTGTAATAATGGGCTGCCGTATCGTTATGCTAAAATAACACCTAAAATCAAAGCACGTGTCAAAAAAGAAATTGATATGATAGCCAAGATGAATTACAATTCATTTTTTCTTACAAACTGGGATATTATTCAATACGCAAAACGCAATGCTTATTATCACGTAGGGCGGGGTAGTGGCGCCAACAGTATAGTAGCCTATCTACTTGGTATTACGGATGTTGACCCTATAGAGTTGGATTTATATTTCGAACGTTTCATGAATTTGTATCGCAGTAGCCCGCCAGATTTTGATATAGATTTTTCTAGTAAAGATCGACCGGATATAACACGCTATATTTTTGAGCGTTTTAAAGGAAATAATCAGGTAGCACTTTTGGGAGCTTATAGTACATTTCAGCATAGAGCGGTTACACGCGAATTAGGAAAAGTTTTTGGCCTGCCTGATCATGAAATTGCTGCACTAAGCAAAACGGGGCGGGCGAATGATGATATAGGGCAGCTCGTAAATAAATATGCTAGCTATATAGAGGGCATGCCTAATTTGATGACGGTACATTCTGCGGGAATTTTAATTTCCGAAAAACCAATCCATTATTTCAGTGCTACGGATATGCCTCCTAAGGGTTTTCCTACGGTGCAGTTTGATATGCATGTAGCCGAGGATGTAGGTTTGTACAAATATGATATTTTAGGTCAGCGTGGCTTAGGGAAAATTAAAGAAACGCTTGAGATTATAAAATACAATCGTCCTGA
This sequence comes from uncultured Chitinophagaceae bacterium, assembly GCA_964612525.1. Lineage (GTDB taxonomy): Bacteria > Bacteroidota > Bacteroidia > Chitinophagales > Chitinophagaceae > JAGNRR01. The sequence goes on from CAZTCQ010000026.1 coordinate 26,889, forward strand.
AGAGCCTGAAATAGATATCCATAACGCCAAGCCCTTTATGGAAGACCCAAAGGTGAATAAACTTGTGAGTCAGGCGGAGTGCTTAGGGTGCTTCTATGTAGAATCGCCTGCTATGCGTATGCTGCTCAAAAAGCTGGAAGTAGATACCTATCTTGGATTAGTAGCCGCAAGCTCTATAATACGCCCTGGAGTGGCTAAAAGTGGTATGATGCGCGAATATATTCTTCGCCATAAAAATCCAGAACGACGAAAGCGGGCGCACCCTGTACTCGCTAAAATTATGCCGGAGACCTATGGTATTATGGTTTATCAGGAAGATGTAATTAAAGTAGCCCATCATTTTGCAGGTTTAGATCTTGGTGAGGCCGATGTACTACGCCGAGGCATGAGCGGAAAATATAGAAGCCGAAAAGAATTTCAGGCCGTGAAACAAAAATTTATTGATAACTGTCGCAAGCAAGGTTATGAAGATGAGCTTACGAATAAAGTATGGCGGGAGGTAGAAAGCTTTGCAGGTTACGCATTTGCCAAAGGACACTCTGCATCTTATGCTGTAGAAAGTTATCAGAGTTTGTATCTCAAAACGTATTATCCTTTGGAGTATATGGTAGCCGTGCTCAATAATGGCGGCGGGTTTTATAGAAACGAATGTTATATACACGAGGCAAAAATGCTGGGTGCAAAAATTAATGCACCCTGTGTTAATCGTAGTGAATGGAAAACAATTATTGATGACACAACGATTATACTAGGCTTTCAGCATATTAGTAATTTGGAGCGGCAAACTGTAATAAATATTTTAGAAGCACGAAGGCTGAACGGAGTGTTTCAATCGCTACACGATTTTTTACAGCGTGTATTGATATCACAAGAGCAATTAGATTTACTCATACGAGTGGGTGCTTTTGCATTTACTGGTCAGAGTAAAAGAGAATTGTTGTGGTACTCAATTTTTCAGCAGAAGAATAATTCACGTAAAGTAAAACAGCGTAGAATCTTTAAATCGATAGAACGAAAGTTTGATATGCC
>CAZTCQ010000027.1:0-27118 GCA_964612525.1 uncultured Chitinophagaceae bacterium
ACCCGCTTACGGGCGAAACGGATAAGACCTTCGTCAAAAAAATAATGAAGAGCAGAGAGAATAGTCTGCCCGACTTTAGCAACTTAAAAGCCTTTGGCAATATGTACCATTTATCCATTGATACTTATTTACCGCCTACTGAAGCAGGAAAAACAATTCGCATTGGTGATGAAGTAAAAATTGGTGAGGTGATTGAATTATAAACCCGTGGGGTTTATCGTACTCGTGTGCCATAAACCCCACGGGTTTTGGACGCCATAATTTTAATACTGCGCCAACTCTTTCTTCAGAAAAAAACCGGTTACCGCAGTCGATAAAAAATCTGCTATAAATCACTTAGAAAATTATTTAATTTCTTTTTCACTATTACTTCTGCAAAATCCTCATGTACATAACGCAGTTCGTTTTCTATTCTTTTATAAAGCAGTAAGTTGGAATGGCCAGTTGTATCTATTATTTTGACGGTATTGTATAAAAGATGATACTGATTGAGATTATGAAGCCCGGCATCGTATCGATGGGAAATTACATCTTTAGGCACAAAATGACCGCCTTCTTTCACACGTTTATCTACCCTTGCAAAACATGTTTTCTTGTTTTGAACAAACAAAAAAATAAGGTGCGTTTTAAATTTTGCCCTTTCAAACTTTAAGCGCCAACTGTCCGTATATGATTTGTCAAAATTTGTCTGAAAAGAAAAGTTTGTTTTCGATTTTAAAGCATTGAATGCCTCACTTTCAAAATCCTCTTTTGCCTTTTCTAAAAGGTTATACTCTAACTGCTCATCCATTACATTAGAAAATGAATTATATAAATCGGCAAAAGTATGATCTAAATCAAAACTCGGAATACCAAACTCACTTAATAAGGAAAGCTTATTATCTGTACAATAGGTTGATTTTCCTGCTCCGTTGGGTCCAGCAACAATAACAAAATCAGCTTGGCTCACAATATATTACAGACTCAAAGATGAATGAAAAGGGATACTCTTCTTTTTTGTCTTAGCTGATTTGCTTTCAGCACGCTCCTTTAATTTATTCAAATTTTTTAAAAGCGTCTTATCTTCAGACGAAAGAGCAAGCTCACCACTCTTTTGAAGTGATAGAATTCTTTTCTTTAAATCGCCCGTATCCATGTTTACAAAGGTACTTTTTTATTCACAATTTCCAATCAGCCGGTAGTTTGTCTCTAGCCATAAAACTAGCAAAGACTTATTAGGGAACAATTCTCAACCGATATGAGCCTAGTAATTGATACAAGTCATTTTCAAACTAATACAACGACAACTCTCTCCTTAGAAAAAAACCGGTTACCACAGTCGATAAAAAATCAGCGATGGGGAACGAAATCCATATCCCCATTAATCCAAAATAACTAGGTAGAATAAGCAAAAAGGGAATCAAGAAAAAACCTTGCTTCGAAAGCGTGAGTAAAAGTGCTGGCAATGCTTTGCCAATGGATTGAAAATAAGCAGAGCCAATCAATTGCAAGGCGATCAATGGCGTTACCGCAAAAACGATTCGTAAGGCATTGGGTGTTTGTTTTAGCACTTCAGCATCCTTTGTAAAAGCTCGAACAAAAATTTCAGGGAAAATCATGATTACAATAAAGGTTATAGCAGCTACAACGGAACCGTATAAAATAGATTTATGTACGGTCTCTTTGGCTCTCTCAAATTTTTTAGCACCATAGTTAAAACCAGTAATGGGCATAAAACCCTGTGCAATACCTAAGACTGGAAAGAGGGCAAACATCATCATGCGCCCAATAATTCCGTAAATAGCCAATCCGCCTGCACCCCCATATTTGAACAACGCATTGTTCAAGATAATAGATAAAAAACTGACTACACTTTGGCGTGCCAAGGTTACGCCACCGAGTGAGCCTATTTCTTTAATAATATTAAAATCCAAACGCAGGCAACGCCATTTTAATTGCATTTCACTATTTTTTGATAAGAAAAACCAAGTCACAAACGTGAAGGAAGATGCATAGGAAATACTTGTGGCAATAGCCGCACCTTCTATGCCCCAATCAAAAACCATTATGAAGAAATAATCCATAATGACATTCATAAAGGCAGGTATCAACATAGTTGTCATAGAGAATGTCGGTTTCCCTTCTGCACGAATAATTGGGTTTGCCGTCATGACCATACCTAAAAAAGGAACAGCATACATTACGATGGTAAAATATTTTATTGCGGGTGCCAACACTTCCCCTTTGGCACCAAATAAGGTTAATATTTCTACTTTAAAAATGAGCCCCAAAGCTGCCATGAGTATGGACATCCCAACACTAAGAATAACCTGATTCGCAAAGGTGAGATGCGCTTTTTCATAATCGCCCGCACCCAAAGCGCGAGAAATAATCGAAGCGCCACCCACACCAACCGCCATGCCAATAGCCGAAACCAAAAACACAATAGGCAACACAACAGTAATAACCGCAATGGCAACCGCACCAATACAATTGCCCACAAAAATGGTATCAATGATCATGTTGAGTGACATTACTAAAATGCCAATAGCCGCTGGTATGGACTGCTGTCGAATCAGTGGACCGATAGGTTTGGTGCCTAAATTATCTGATGCTTTTGTCATGAATATTGATACGGAAGCGCAAGGTAGAACTTGCAAAAAGATATTGAATGAGAAAGTTAATCTTGTTTCGCTAAGCCAATAAAAAGTCTCACGATTTTTCTCTAAAAAAAATTACCAAGTAAAAAATAAGACCTAAGAAATAAGTTCCTTACAAATTTTCTTAGCTAGGCTAGGTCCCTCATAAATAAAACCAGTGTAAACCTGCACCAAAGATGCTCCTGCATCCAATTTTTCTTTGGCATCAGCTGCATTAAAAATGCCACCTACTGCCATAATTGGCAAGGACCCATTTGTTTTAGCGGAAATATACTTTATGATTTCTGTGCTTCGTGCTTTTAAAGGTTTGCCACTCAAACCGCCTGGTCCAATTTCTTTTACTTGCTCATCGGTTGCTTTGATCACATTACGATCGATGGTAGTGTTTGTCGCTACAATTCCTGCTAATTTAGTTTCGGCTAAAATTTCCAGCACATCATCTAGCTGTTCGTTGCTAAGGTCTGGTGCTATTTTTAATAAAATTGGTTTGGGTTGCGGATAGCTCAGATTCAGATTTTGAAGATGTAACAATAGTTTTTTCAAGGGTTCTTTTTCTTGCAACTCTCTGAGATTTGGCGTGTTCGGGCTGCTGACATTTACCACAAAATAATCTACCACCTCGTGTAATTGTTTAAAGCAATAATCATAATCCTCTAGGGCTTTATCGTTAGGCGTCGTTTTATTCTTTCCGATATTGCCTCCAATAATTACGTCTGAGGATCGCTCTTTTAATCGTTCCACGGCGGCTAGGACGCCTTCGTTATTAAACCCCATTCTATTGATAATGGCCGCATCCCCCGGCAAACGAAATAAGCGAGGCCGCTCATTCCCATCTTGTGGCTTTGGCGTCAGTGTTCCTACTTCTATAAAACCAAAACCTAGACAACTTAATGGGTCAATGAATTTGGCATCCTTGTCAAAACCAGCCGCTAAGCCCACTGGATTTTTAAATTTTAGGCCAAACACTTCTTTTTCTAAACTAGGATGATTGAGCGTGTAATTACTCTTCAAAAAGGTTTTACCAATTCCAGACTTGTAAGTATTCGTGAGCCATTTCATCACTTTGTAATGCACATCTTCAGCATCTTGACGGAACAATATTTTTTTTACTAGATTATACATACTTTACTTTAGAATTTCTGTTAGTTTCGAAATCAAGGCATCACCACGCAGTTGAGTAGCCACGATATACCCTTCGGGATCCACCAAAAAATTAGCAGGAATACTGTTCACTTTATACTTCTGCGCCACACTGTTGCTCCATCCTTTCAGCTCACTAATATGTTTCCAATTAAGCTGATCTTTTACTATTGCCTTTTCCCAATTTCCTTTATCGGTGTCTAAACTTACCCCGAGCACATCAAAGTTTTTATCCTTGAACATTTCATACGCCTTCACCACATTCGGATTTTCACGGCGGCAAGGACCACACCAAGAGGCCCAAAAATCTATGAGAACATATTTCCCTTTATAGTCAGCCAATCGAACCGTTTCTCCCTTGGGTGTCGTTCCGCTAAAATCAGCAGCTGGATTGCCCTGCTTTGCATTGACTGGTGCGGCAGATAAATTCTTGGCGCCAACAAATTTTTCTTTATAGGTTTTGACCAATTGATTGTTAGGAAATCGATTTTGAACTTTTTCATAAAAAGAGGTTACAAAAGGCGCCTCCATTTTTGGATTGATTAAGTTAACTGCCATGAGCGCGGCCACAGCACTTGTGCTGGTGTCAGCAAAATTTTTCAAATAGGCAATAAAATTTTGATTGTTCTTTTTAAAATCTTGTCGCGCCTGTGCTAAACGCTTGGTATCACCCTTAGATTCTAAACTATCAAAAATTACTTTATAGGTACGAATGTCAATGATGCTTTGTCGTGTGCCCGTTACTAGCTGCTTTACCGTTTCACTTTTCTTTGAACCCGCAACTCGATAATTTTCTATCTGATTCCAATCACCCGATATTTTTAGTTCGTCTCCTTTTTCTAAGGCTAGCATAATGTATTTATCCTGCTCAAAAGAAAGACGATACATACTTTCATCTTGTAAAGAGGCACTAAGATTAAATTCTTTTTTTTCTTCGATTTTTACAGAGTCTACTGTCACAAAATTAGAGCCTTCAATTTTTTCGAGCATCACTACTTGTTCTGGAATGTCCTTTATATTGACAGTAATATTTTTTTTTGACATACCACAAGCGGCAAAGAGTATAAGAAGTAATGGTAAAAACTTTACAGTACGATTGGAAAAATGTTTCATAATAAGCGATGGCAAAATTAAGCTAGATTGAATAGTTCGTACCTAGAATTATCAACTAATAATGTCATAAATGCAATTGCCACAAGATTAAACATTAGGCCTTAAATTTACAAGCGTGAACAGACGAGAAGTATTAAAAACGCTAGGACTGGGCGGACTTTTTTTAGCCACCCATCAAACAGGCTTGGCAAGCATAAGTGGCGGGACCAGACCCATCGTACTCAGCACTTGGTACGGACAGTCAAAAGTCGCCAACGCAGGTGCTTGGAAAATATTAAAAGAAAAAGGAACTGCCATAGACGCGGTAGAGCAAGGCGTAATGACCCAAGAAAATGATTGGGAAAATTGTTGCGTGGGTCTTGGCGGGAACCCAGACAGAGACGGTTTCGTAACGCTCGACGCCAGTATAATGAATCACAAAAGTGAATGTGGTAGTGTTGCATTTTTAGAAAGAATAAAAAATCCGATTCAAGTGGCACGTGCCGTTATGGAAAAATCCCCACATGTAATGTTAGTGGGAAAGGGTGCACAACAATTTGCAATTGAAAGTGGATTCACTCTAGAACCACAAAAACTGAGCGACCATGCTCAAAGAGCTTATAACCAATGGAAAAAAAAGAGTGAATACAAACCGATTATAAATATTGAAAAGGGGGAGAAGGATTCCCAAGGGGGTGTGATTCATCAACCAAAAGTGCCAAAAAAAATGAAAGGTGGCGAGTATAATCATGATACCATCGGTATGATAGCCCTAGATGTCAATGGAGATTTGAGCGGAGCTTGCACTACGAGTGGTATGGGCTTTAAAATGCGTGGACGCGTGGGCGATTCTCCCATCATTGGTGCAGGACTGTATGTAGACAATGAGGTGGGCGCAGCTACCGCAACTGGACATGGAGAAGAGGTCATACGCATCAGTGGCAGTTTTTTGGTGGTAGAATATATGCGACAAGGTTACAGTCCTACTATGGCTTGTAGAAAAGCGGTGGAACGTATTATGAAGAAAACGCCAAGGAATCCGAAAGAAATTCAAGTAGGATTTATTGCGATTAATAAAAAAGGAGAGCACGGAGCCTACGCAATCAATAAAGGATTTGACTACGGACTTACTACTAACGTTCATGACTGCAAGAAAGTAGAACCTTCATTTAGTATTAAATAGCATAACCAGAATATGATAGTAGAAATTGCTTGCAATAATTTTCAGTCGTGCCGGAACGCAGAGCAATCTGGTGCAGATAGAATAGAACTGATTGAAAATCTGAAAGAGGGTGGCTGCACACCTTCCTACGGAATGATAAAAAAGGTAAAGTCAGTCATCTCTATTCCTATTTATGTTATGATTCGTCCTAGGGGTGGAGACTTTGTATATAGCCAAGAGGAAATCGAAATCATGCACGCCGATATTACTCTTTGCAAAAAATTGAATGTGGACGGAATTGTTTTTGGTGTTTTAACCAAAGAAGGCAAAATAAATTTAGAAGCCTGCGCCGATTTACTAGAAACTTGGGGGAGCAATAGAGCAACCTTTCATAGAGCCCTGGATCGAACGATTGATATTGAAAAATCAATGGAGGATATTATCAATCTTGGTTTTGAACGAGTACTTACAAGCGGTGGGCACAAGAATGTTACTGAAGGCAAAGAGATAATTCAAAGCTTGCAACAAAAGTTTGGCGTGCAAATTATTATAATGCCCGGCGCGGGAGTGACTCCTGAGAATGCCAAAGAGATTTCAGTTTTTTGTGATACACAGGAAATTCATGCAACTTGTAAAATGGAATTTTCGCAGGAAGTAATGAGTAATGAAAATTTTTCAGATAGTTTTCCTGAAAGTAATAAGAATTTGATAAAAGAGCTAGTTAGTGTTTTTTAATAAATTTTCTGATGGTCTTCCAAGTGCTACTATCATCCTTAAAAACAGAATATAACCCTTGCTCTTCTTGCGGAGGATCGGCGCTATACGGCATTCCCTTTTGCATAAAGCCTTTTGGATTATAGTTTGTTGGCACACCGGCAAATCCCCAAAAATTATATCCGCTTACTCCGTTTTCGTTCCCAGTTTTAAAAACAAAATCGTAATATTTGTTTCTGTTATTTGTACTTACTTTTGGATCAAATGAATTGCCATCACGGTGCAAACCAAACTCTTCTATTACTAAGGGTTTGTTGAATCCCTTGGCTAGCCTGGCGTGTTGTTCGATGTATTTCTTTGTTTTTTCCAAGGTTGAATCCACAATAGAAGCGTCACTCTGGCCATTGTACCAAACCCAGGTCTTAGGCCAAAGATGTAGTGTAGCGTAATCAATATTTTTATGATTGTGAATGGTAGAATATATTTCTTCGCTGTAAAAAGTACTGATAACACCTTCCGTGCCTATGGTGACTAAATGATTATTATCCAACGATTTTATCAAGGCAGCGGTGTGATGTACCCAATTTTTATAAGGCTCAATGGCATTGCTATCCATGGGCCTTGGTTCGTTGCTGAGTTCCCAACTCATGATGGCATTATCCTCAGAATATTTTTTGCCGTTAATAGAATTCGTTCGAGTCACTACTTTTTGAATCCAAGCATTACTCCACGCCAGGCAGGAATCACATGAATAAAACTGCGAGATATATTTGCAGTAGTCTCCCCAATCCCAACTTTCGGTTTTGGGTAGTGGAGGATTTTCTTTGCCGGACCATTCTAAATATTGTCCAAAGCCTCCGCTCCATTCCCAATTATTATTCAGCACGAAAACGATTTTCATTTTTCGTTGGCTCGCTTCATTTAAGAGATAATCAAACCCTTTAAGAAGCTCCTCGTTGTACTCTCTCGGCTTTGGTTGAAGACTAGGAGAAATACGATACGCATAACTAGAATCGCCCTCACCACAAATAAAAACCCGCAGGTTGGTTACATTTTGTTTTTGTAAAAAATCTAGCTCCATACCCAAGCGATCTTTGTCTATTGTACCCAAGTAACCACCGTACCAGTAATTGGTGCCGATGTAGCGATACTCCTTATTGTTCAAACGAAACGTATTAGCCTGAACCCGAACAAACTGATTATCGCCACACGCTGACCACAAGAGGCTACTCATCACGAGCAACAGAAGGAGTGTTTTTTTACTAAGAATCCTATGTTGAACTAAGTTCATGATAACCTCATTCATCTTTTCCTTTAGGCGATACGTACGAACTATTTGCAAAAGATATGAATGGTGATGCATGGCTTATTAATTACGAAAGTATTAGAAAATTTTGAATGATGGTGTATTTAAGGACTGAGGTAAATCGTTTACCTTTGTCGTTCTAAAAAATTACTTTTATGAATGAAAATCTTGTAAAACGCATTGCTTCTGAAATAGATGAAATCAAAGGAGCCGGTCTATATAAAAACGAACGTGTAATTACGACCGAGCAAGGTGCTGAGATTACGGCCAACGGCAAAGAGGTACTAAATTTTTGTGCCAACAATTATTTAGGATTGTCTTCACACCCAAAAGTGATAGAAGCTGCGCACAAAGTAATTGATGAACGCGGGTATGGAATGAGTTCCGTACGCTTCATTTGCGGCACACAGGATATTCATAAAGAATTAGAAAGAAAACTTTCGGAGTTTTTAGGTACCGAGGATACTATTTTATACGCCGCCGCCTTTGATGCTAACGGTGGTGTGTTTGAGCCCTTACTAGGAAAAGAGGATGCTATTATTTCGGATACTCTAAATCATGCTTCCATAATAGACGGTGTGCGTTTGTGCAAGGCCGAGCGTCACCGCTATATACATAATGACATGTCAGACCTAGAAGAAAAATTGAAAGCAACCCAGCATTGCAGAAGCAGAATGATTGCAACAGATTCGGTGTTTAGTATGGACGGGACGATTGCGCAACTTGATAAAATTTGTGCTTTGGCTGAACAATATGATGCGATTGTAATGATTGATGAATGCCACTCTAGCGGTTTTATGGGGAAGACAGGACGAGGAGTTCATGAGCACTGCGGCGTAATTGATAAAATTGATATTATTACGGGCACACTGGGAAAAGCTCTGGGTGGTGCTAGCGGTGGTTTTACTTCGGGAAGAAAAGAGGTGATCGATATGCTTCGACAAAAAAGTCGTCCCTATTTGTTCAGCAATACCGTAGCTCCCTCGATTGTTGGCGCATCGATTGCTGTATTAGATATGATTACAGAGTCGACCGATCTGCGAGATAAGCTAGAAGAAAATACCAAGTACTTCCGTGGCGCCATGGAAGCAGCCGGTTTTGAACTAAAGCCAGGCGAGCACCCGATAGTACCCGTGATGTTATACGATGCTGTGCTTGCGCAAAAAATGAGTGAAGCTTTGTTGGAAGAAGGTATTTACGTTGTTGGATTCTTTTATCCGGTTGTGGCCAAAGGAAATGCCCGCATCCGTGTGCAGGTAAGTGCCGGGCATTCTCAAGAACAATTAGAAAAAGCGGTAGCCGCCTTTACTAAGATTGGTAAGGAATTAGGAGTGATTAGCTAAAATTTATTTTTAAACGCTTGCTTTTTATATTTAGTATTCCTAGATTCGTATCATCCTTGTGATTACTACTACAAAAGAACATCCCCTTATTGTCCATACTCATCTCCAAACATTTATTGATGCTTGGGACGAGAAAGACTTGTGCACCCTTTCTGGCTGCCTCTCTAAAAATATAGTTTATTCTAATCCACCGATTCAGCTAGGTTTTTTCAATCTTCCAGGAAAACAGATTATCGGTCGCTTTAATGTTCTTAAATTTTGGGAGCATTTTTTCTCTAAGTTTGGAACGATTCATGAGCAAAAAGAAATAATAAGTATCGAGAAAAAAGGTAAAAAATACTTGGTGCATTGCCGCATTCATAATTATGACTTGGGGGTGTCCAGCAAAACTGTTTTCAGATTCAACAAGCAATTATTAATTGATGAAATCACTTTTAGTAAAGTGACTCATTTAAAGGCCGAAAAAGAAATTTCAGTGGTTTCGCTCTTGATTAAGCAGTTTAAGAAAAAGATTTTTAACTAATTCTATTGCTTCTATTTACGATCATCTTAATACGTTGAGCAGAACAAGCGAGCATCATCGAAGGAAAAGAATTCCCTGTTCAGTATCTTTGCAAAAAATAAAACCATTATGGCACAAGTAACAATGAAAGGAACTCCGGTAAACACAAAAAGCGAATTACCCTCAGTAGGAAGCGATGCAAAAGATTTTAATTTAATTGCGGGTGATTTATCTACGAAAACACTAGCAGACTATAAAGGACAAAATGTAGTAATGAACATTTTTCCAAGTGTAGATACAGGCGTTTGTGCAACTTCAGTGCGCACCTTTAATGAAAAAGCAGCCTCAGTTGAAAACACAAAAGTATTGTGTATCTCACGTGATTTACCCTTCGCGCAAGGTCGTTTCTGCGGGGCAGAAGGAATCGAAAATGTAGAAATGCTTTCTGACTTTAGAGATGGAAAATTTGGTGATGACTATGGTTTAAACTTTGTAGACGGACCGTTTACTGGCTTAAGCTCGCGTTGTATTGTTGTTGTAAATGCAGAAGGTAAGGTGGTACATACAGAACAAGTTAGCGAAATTGTAGATGAGCCAAATTATGAAGCTGCTTTAGGTAGTTTGTAATTCTCCTTTTTTAAAATAATTACAATAGCCACGCTGTAGCGTGGCTATTTTTTGTCATAAAAAATGGTTTGGACAAAAAAATCTAAAAGTCTAAATTTGAAAGAATGCAACAACTACTGTTCAATTTTATAGAAAAATATATTACGCTTAATGAAGAAGAAAAACAAGCACTTATTGATCTAGATATTTTTCACACCGTAAAAAAAGGAACCGTCTTACTAAAAGAAGGACAAAAATCAAATGAGGGATATTTTGTGTTGCAAGGTTGCATGCGTACTTATTATATTATAGATGGTGAAGAAAAAACAACGGCCTTTTATACCGAAATGGAAGGGCATACCCCTAACTGTGTTTCTACGAAACAAGCGTCAGAATATTTTGTAGCTACAACTGAGGATTCTATGCTTTCTATTTCGAACCCAAATATGGAAGCAGAAATCTTTGAAAAATTCCCGAAGTTTGAAACCCTGTGCAGAGTACTCTCCGAAGAATTGTTGGCAAAGCAACAAATTAATTTTGACGATTTTAAAACCTCTTCGCCCGAGCGACGCTACCTAACTCTTATAGAAAAAAGACCAGATCTCATACAACGCGTTCCGCAACATCAGTTGGCCAGTTACCTTGGTATCAAGCCACAATCGCTCAGCCGTTTGCGCGCAAGAATTCTTACAAAAAATAAAGGCTAGGTTTTATTACTTAACTTAAGTGAACGTTTGGCAGGCGACTATCATATTAGTTTTGCTATCAAAATAGAAAGATATGCAGAACAAATATTTAATCATAATAATCGCATTGTTGCTCACGCTGGCTACCAACCAAAAATTGGAAGCACAGTATGCCAAAAACGATAGCACATACCACAAATGTTTTATAGGCAGCACCTTTGCAATGCTCGGGAACTTTATAGAAAAGAACAAACCCTCTTTTGCACAACTGAATCTTGGGTATAGATTGACCCACCGTGATGCTATATCCGTAGAATTAAAAACTTGGAAATACGCTTGGTCGCTAGGCATTCCCCATGGCGATAAATTCGAAGCGCCCGAAGAAGAATTTCCGGGCTACATACGCGAAAGAGGTTTTGCCTTAGCCTACCAACATTTTTGGTGGAAAGGATTGTATACAGGCGTGCATGTCATGAATGCATGGCAAAATTTTGTAAACACAGACGGCAAAAAAATTGACAATGGTTTTCAAATTTTTAATACCTATCGCCTAGGTTTTCATTTTAAATTTTTCAAAAAACGCTTTTTCTTTGAGCCGTCTGTGGCTGTTACACACCGTCCATATCATACCGAAATGCCCGATGGTTTTAAACAACTAGATGATAAATGGAATAAATTTTTTATCGGTGAACCGGGTTTGCATTTTGGATTTAACTTTTAAAAACACACGACATGAACACAAAAACTAAACTCTCCACACTCTGGATTGTAGTACTATTTAATTTACTCTTTGCGGATATTTTGTCGCTTTTTATTGCTCTAGAAAAACCAGAAACGGTTGATATGATAGGAGAGATTACGACAACAATGGCCATTGCAGCTGTGCTTACTAACATACCCATACTCATGGTATTCTTTTCAAAGTGGCTAGGGTATAAATTAAATAGGATGCTGAATATTACGGCTGCAATTATTACACTCGTATTTGTAATAGGTGGGGGCAGTCTTTTGCCTCATTATTTTATTTGTGCTGGCATAGAGGTGATCTTTTTAATCTTAATAATTGTGACGGCCTGGAGGTGGAAGGATGAATAGATTAATCGTTAAGACTATAAGTCGATAAAAAATCCCATAATATCTGATTTGTGTTTTGCCCATCTATATTATTAGTAAACCAAATATGATCACCGCCGTTTACTTTATATAAATGGTAGGCGGTGTTTCCGCTTCCACCACTATAGACATCTCTATCCACGCCACCATTATTAAGTTGTGTAGACACTTTACTCGCTACTGGAATATTATTATGACCTAACCAAAAATTGACCACATCGGGCACCGACTGAAAATCTTGATTTCCATTATAGGGCAACACCCCATCGTTGGTGCCATGAAAATTAATGATGGAAGTGTATTCATTAGTATTGCATGTATTATCAGCTAACATAGTACCCGACATAATACCCACGGCTGCAATTTGATCTGCTTTTTTACAAGCTAATCCGTAGGCCATCATGCCGCCATTAGAATAACCCGACGCATAAATTTTGTTTGCATCTACATTAAATTCATTGCTAATGTCTGCTATTAGTTGATCTGTAAAATAAATGTCATTGTCGTTTATGTTCGTGCTTCCATTATCACCCGGGTCCCACTCCGCATCTCCTTTGCTTCGTTCAACACCTTGCGGGTAGGCCACCAAAAAGTTATTATTATTGGCAATTGTATTTAAGTTGCCCGCTTCACCAATAAAACCAGCCGCCGTACCACCAAAACCATGAAAATTAATTAGTAAGGGCGTAGGATTGTTGGCATTATAAGAAGTTGGAATATGAATAATATATTCTCGTGTACTAGACCCTCGTTCTATAGTTCGATAACCTTCAACATCTGCATTATTATTTTCTTTTTCATTATCCTTTTTACAAGCCGAGAATGATACTAGAAGAGTCAATAACATCAACAAGGTGCAAAAATTATTTTTCAAAACATTCATGTATTCGAATTTAATGAATTTTTGAATTTGATGACTTACTTCAAATAGAATTTATTGTACAAATATGAGCAAAGTAAAAAGCTCCCAACATCATAGTGTAACTTCGCCAACGCTTTATGCAAACCATTCTAAATGAAATATTTAAGGACGTTTCTTTTACTGAAAAAGAGAAAGCACTCTTATTGAGTACACTCAAAAAAAGAACCTTGGCAAAGGGTGAATTCCTATTGAAAGAAAAACAAACCGTGACCGATCTTTATTTTATTAATGAAGGTTGTCTAAGAACTTATTCGGTAGACAATACGGGGAAAGAGCACACCTTGCAATTTGCTATTAAAGGATGGTGGATTAGCGATTACATTGCTTTGTTTGGTAGAGGAAGTGACCAAGCCGTATCTAACATTGAATGTATTAAGGATGCCACGGTTTATAGTGTTTCTAAAAAAGATTTTGATACACTCTTAATTGAAGTGCCCTTAATAAGTCAAATTCATATTCGTAATATGGAATACTCTTACGCCAATTTTCAAAAACGTAAACTGGAGGGATTAACGCTTAGTGCCAAAGAGCGCTATCTTAATTTTATAGATGCCTATCCTGATATTGAGCAAAACGTAAAAAATTATCACATTGCTTCTTTTTTAGGCATTACCACAGAAAGCCTAAGTCGTATTCGCAAGGAAATTTCCGAGGCTTAGTTTCTTACCATACATCAATTTTTAGCAAGTAGTGGGCAAGTAATTTTGCTTCCTCATAAAGATAAACATGCTAAAAAAACTATTCGGCCTTGCGCCAAAACTAGAAGAAGACGGAAGTTACTCTCCATCAAAACTCGCCTTGAAATTAGGCACGGTTGATAAAACGGATTTTGAAAATATCTCCTACAACAAATATCAAGGACCTAAGAAAAAAATTTTAGTCATTTTTACGGAGCAAAAAGATTTGACCATGAAAAATGGCAAACGCTTTTCTACGGGTAACCATCCAGTAGAAGCCTTTTTACCAATGCTCCATTTACAAAATGCGGGTTTTGAATTTGACATCGTTACGCCTACTGGTAAACCGGTTGTATTTGAAATGTGGGCCTTCCCAACTAAGGACGATCATGTTACGCGCATCTTTAATGATTACGCAACACACTTTAATCATCCAGGAAAATTGCAGGACTTTATAGACAACTCATTTAGTGACACCGCTTCTTATGCAGGAGTATTTATACCTGGTGGGCACGGTGCTATGCTCGGTATTCCCGAAGATAAAAATGTAGCCAAGGTATTGAACTGGGCACACCAAAACGATATTTTTTTTATTACGCTTTGTCATGGTCCTGGTTCTATGCTTACCACTACATTAGACGGTTCAACATTCTTATACGAAGGTTATAATATGTGTGTTTTCCCAGACTCAGCAGATAATCAATCGCCCATGATTGGTTACCTGCCTGGGAAAATGCCATACGGTCTAAGCGAAACGATAAAAAGTCTAGGCGGAAAGCTTATGAATAAGAAAGGAGACAAAACCGTTTGTGCAGATCGAAAATTGATTACTGGTGCAAGCCCTTTGGCCTCAAATGAGTTAGGAAAGTTGGCAGCTAATACTATATTGGAAGCTTTGAAGTAATTCTTCCTTTTAAGCATTTATAAAAGCGGTTTAGGGTTTTCTTGAACCACTTTTTTACCCTTTTGGTTCTGACGATCAAGCCAGGTAAAATACGTTGGTGATAATGCCAAGAAGGGCGCGAAGTATAAAATGAATTAGCGTCTCCGTCTTCCATTAAACTCCATAGCCTCGCCTTTTCCAAAGCTATAGCTAAATCCAAGCGTCATAAAACGACCGCGATAGTTTCTGCTATAGATATAAAAATCCGTTTGATTCGTTTCTGATATTCGGATACGCGAGGCGAAAATATCACGCATACTAAAATTCAGCACCCCTCTGTTTTTTAATACTTTTTTTCTAATTCCTAGATCACCAAAAAGCTGATCAGCTTGCGAACCTTGTATCGTTTGAAAAGCGGATTGATAACGACCCGTCAACTCTATGTCAAAATCTTTGGGTAGTTTAAATCGTGTCGTAGTTTTTATGTTATAACGCGTAGCAGAAAAATCAAAATTTTGTGTCCCCAAAGAACCCACTCGATTAAAATAATTATAATTAAACTCTCCTATCAGTTTAATTTTTTTTGTTGGCTCATACTCTACGTTGAGCTCGGCACCCGTTGCATAATTTTCTCCAATATTTTCAGGGCGCGTAGTGGCCACATTATTTTCAAAAAATGAAATTCGCTCTATTACTGCAGTTGTAATTCTGTGATAAACATTCAAATTAAGTACCGCTTTTTTAAGAATATAGATCCCTGCTACTTCAAATGAATTAGTGTACTCGGGCAATAAATTAGGATTACCTGCGCGAATGCTAAAGTTGTTTCTAATATTAAAAAACGGATTTAAATCCCACAAGCGAGGACGGTAAATACGGCGAGAATAGCCAGCTTGTACAGAGAAGGCCTGCGTAATTTTATACGAAGTATGCACACTCGGAAAGAAGTTTGTAAAGTTTTGATTATTCTTTTCATTGGTGTTTTCTAGGAGCGTATTGAGGTCTGTATTTTCCATACGCAAACCAAGTTTTAATCCGTACTTATCTTTTTCGTAAGCCCCTGTAGCATAAACGCCCAACACACTTTGCTGATAGCTAAAAATATTAGTCAGTCCCGCATCTTCCACCCAATCATTGTTTTCAAAATTGCTCACGGCAAAATCATTACTTACATCTTGTGTTTGATATTGTGCACCTGTTTCTAGCGTAAAATATTTTTTAAATGGTTTAGTATAATCCAAATTAAAGGTATACTTCGCTTCTTGGAAATTTGTACGCGTGCGTTGTAGTCCAGAATTGTCTGCGCCCACAACAGTCTCATTCAAGAATTCTGAGCTTTGATCCTTACCAAAAAAATTACCAATGGCGCTAAACAATAAGTTGTGGTCTTTATTATCTTTAAATTCACGCTTGTATTGCAATTCATATTGATACTTTGGGTTGATTGCTTCTGTGGTTTCTGTTCTGTTCCATTCTGAAATTACCGCGCCTGTATTATCTGTTTGCACAAAATCATATTCGGATGGTTGGCGCTCATCTTCTAGGGCAACACTACCCGAAAGCGTCAATACATTTCTCTTATTAATGTAATAGTCCGTGCCCAAAATAAAATTATAGAATTTCTCATTTCGGTATCCTACTCCTTCGGTTTCAATAGTAGTACCCGTGGTCAAGTCTCTATTTATAGAAGAACTAAAACGAGGTAACTCACGATAACCTGCACCTAGCTGACTAAACAAATTAAATTTCTCCGAGCGTCTGTTCAGGCTAACTCCTACGCTGTGGTTGTGTGGCCAACCTACATTTACAGAAGCAGAACCATTTACCCCTTTTCGTTTTTCTTTTTTCAATACAATGTTTATGATGCCTGCGCTTCCTTCTGCTTCGTACTTAGCTGATGGATTGGTGATCACCTCAATCTTTTCAATCATATCAGCGGTAATGGTTCCCAAAGCATTACCAGATTCGCTTGCCAAAACAGATGGTTTACCATTGATTAATATTTGCACTCCAGTACTTCCGCGTAGCGCAATCTCACCTTCAATATTTACGTCTACCGCAGGTACATTATTAAGCACTTCCATGGCACTGGCTCCACTGCTACTCAAATCTTGCCCTACATTAAATACACGTTTGTCTAGCTTAAATTCTGTGGTTGATTTTTCAGATTGAATTTTTACCGCTTTCAATTCTTTCTTAGTCCGTTGTAATAATATTTTTCCTAAATTACTTTTTAGCGTATTGATCGTTTTCTTTTCATAACCAACGCTACTAATTTGAAGGTAAGTATTTTTTGCATCAGCTAAAATTTTAAACTTTCCTTGCACATCAGCTTTAGTGCCTGTAATTATCTTTTTTGAACCTTTACTAAAAACAGAAACAGTTGCAAAAGGAACTACTTTTTTAGTTATATTATTTATAACTTGTCCTTCTAGATCAATTTTTTGAGCAAGTAGAGGATTAATGCATAAAAGCATTGGTAAAACTACTAATAACAAGCGCATAGGGTTGATCTGTTTTTTGCTAGAATGAATATTTCAAAAATATCAGTTGTTGCCCTAACTTAATCCAATAGACGATTTTAATTTTTTCCATTAGTAATTAAATAAAAGGTTGTCCTATCTAAAGGAAACCCCACTACCTTACTTTGCTGATGAGTGTTACTGTCTCTTTTATGAGCTATCTCTTCACCCTCCTGAATAAAGTCGGTGTACTTTTGAATAAAATTAAAAGATGGAATTAAAAAACGCAAGTGTATTAGTTACGGGTGGCAGCTCAGGGATTGGAAAAGAAACGGCCAGACTGTTTGTAAATCACGGCGCCAAAGTGGTTGTCACCGGTAGAAGTGAAGAAAAACTAAAGACGGTGGCGAATGAAATTGGAGCCATTCCACTCGTATTTGACGTAAGCGATTTAAAATCAATTGGAGCGAAAACGAAAGCGGCACTTGCGCATCTGGACAATAAAATAGATGTCTTGATCAACAATGCTGGTGTTGGCACTTTCGCACCCTTGGGTCAAATCACTGAAGAAGACTTAGTCAGAATATATTCAACCAATGTTTTTGGATTAGCATTACTTACTCAAGAATTGTTGCCAACTTTCAAATCGCAGCAATCGGGAAATATTATAAATATTGGTTCTACGGCTAGCCAAAAAGGGTTTGCCAATGGCTCGGTCTATGCTTCTTCAAAATTTGCCGTGAGAGGCATGACCCAATCATGGCAGGCAGAACTTCGAAAAGATAATATCCGAGTTTCATTGGTTAATCCCAGCGAGGTTACCACTGCCTTTGGCGATGAAGACAGAAAAGAACGCGAAGAAAAAAACAATAAACTTGGTTCTATTGACATTGCCGAAACCATCGTGTCTATAGTAAAATTGCGTGACAAAGGTTTTGTGCCAGAGGTGACCGTTTGGGCGACTAACCCATTTTAAAACTTACCAGAAGTAGTCTGTACTCAATAAAATTTCATGGACTAACGTTAATACTTTCCTTAGCGTAATATTATCTAAGTCCTGACCCGTAAATTTGCACACCGATAAATGATTGCAAGAACGCTCATAATGTTTGCCACGGGTTTTTTGATTTTGTACGCCTACCGTGCCGTGCATATCGTCACCCAGAGTTGGTCTTCCGGTCTTAGAAAAACTGTAAGGGCTTTATTTCTTATGTTATCTTTTTTCGTCTACCTGACGACTACTTACATCTCAGTAAACTTTGATACCTACCGAGAAAATGAATTCTTGATGGACTACACCATCGTTGGCGCTATTACGCTCTCTGTAACGGTGCTCTCCATTTGCATTGTACAGCTTATTTCTGATTTTACGTTACTCTTTCGCTACCTACGCTTTCGCGCAAAAAATAAAGAAATCGTTGGTGGTGGTAATCAAATGAACCGCCGAACCTTCATTAGTAAAATGGCCTTAGCTACTGGCGGTGTGATGCTAGGTTCTTTCCTCTGGGGTATGACCAAAGGCAAATACGGCTGGCGCGTTGTAAAAAACAAACTTGCCTTTGACAATTTACCCAAAGCATTTGACGGAATGAAGATTGTTCAAATTTCGGATTTGCACTTGGGTAGTTTCAAGGAAAATTTTGAACCGCTAGAAGAAGCCGTTCAAATGATTAATGAGCTTAAGCCTGACTATATATTTTTTACCGGCGACTTGGTAAACGAAACTTATACAGAAGCCGAGCCTTGGATTGAGGTGGTAAAAAAATTAAAAGCCAAACATGATAAATTTTCAATACTCGGAAATCATGACTACGGTTGGGGGCGAACTTCCCGAGAAGATAAAGTGTTGAACAGCCAAGGTGTCACTCGGATTAATAGAGAAATGGGTTTCAACATTTTATTGAATGAACATAAAATTTTAGAACACCAAGGTGAAAAAATTGGATTGGTTGGTGTAGAAAATTGGGGTTGGTCAGAAAAAGGTTGGTTTCCCATGAAAGGAGACTATAAAAAATCGGTTGAAAAAATGGAGGAAGTTCCCTTCAAGATTTTATTGAGCCATGATCCGACACACTGGGAGCACAAAATTCTCGGTAAGGAAAACGTTGACCTCACTCTGTCTGGTCACACCCACGGTGGGCAAATGGGTATTACCATTCCTGGACTATTGGAGCTCAGTGCTGCAAAATTGTTTTACAAACGATATGCAGGTTTGTACAAAGAAGATAAACAACATCTATATGTAAACCGTGGGCTAGGCTTCTTAATATTTCCAGGCCGTGTAGGGATGCCTCCAGAAATCACCTTACACACTTTACAATCAACGTAAAAAAATATTTCAAAAAAAATTGCAAAATTCAAAACACCACATTACATTTGTACATACAACAGTTGTAATAACATTAAATATGAAAAAAATAATAGCTTTTGGAGCAAGCAGTAGTAAACATTCAATAAATAAAGCTTTGGCAACCTACACTGCTCATCAAATTAACGACGCGCATGTTACCATTTTAGATCTCAATGATTATGAAATGCCAATTTACAGTATTGACAAAGAGAACAATGCTGGCATACCCCAATTGGCTAAGGATTTTAAACAACACGTAAAAAACAGTGACGGCATCATTATTTCTTTTGCAGAACACAATGGAGCATACAGTACGGCATTCAAAAATATTTTTGATTGGGTATCACGAATAGAAAAAAGTCCGTGGGACAATAAACCGATGTTACTCATGGCCACTTCGCCTGGTGCACGTGGGGGACAAACTGTACTAGAAATTGCTACTAATAAATTTAAGCATATGAATGATAATGAAATTTTGTCTTTCTCTTTGCCATCCTTCCATGATAATTTCTCGCAAGAAGAAGGAATAAAAAACCAAGAATTAAAAACCAAACATCAAGCAATAATTGAACAATTTTCAACTTTAATAAACAAATAAAAACAAAATGACACAAAAACTAACAACAGCCATCATTGCTATAATTGCTATAACTACTATGGCTTTTACCTTTCCTACGGAAAAAACAAATGAAATAACAGAGGCTCCAAAACCAATACCCACTAACGCTACGACACAAACGGTGAGCACAAGTAAAAGCTCAGTCGGTTGGAAAGGTTATAAAGTAACCGGAGAACATGCCGGTACAATTCAAATAAAAAAAGGTGCCTTACAGTTTAACGAAAACCAACTCGTTGGTGGAAGTTTCGTAATAGATATGACTACCATTAAATGTACAGACTTAAAAGGAGGTGGTGCCAAAAAACTAGAAGGTCATTTAATGTCAGCAGATTTTTTTGGAGTAGAGAAATATCCAACGGCATCTTTTGAAATCACAAAAGTTATATCAAGAGGAAAACCGGGTGAGTATAAAATAGTAGGAAACCTAACGATAAAAGAGACAACAAAATCCATCAAGTTTCTAGCTAAAGTTTCAGATGATAAAACGGCTACTGCCAAAGTAAAAATTGACCGTTCTGACTTTAAAGTAAAATATGGTTCAGGCAGTTTCTTTGATGCTTTGGGTGATAAAACGATTTATGATGAATTTGATTTAGATATTAATTTAGTCATAAAATAAATTGAGCTTGAAAGAACAATATCTAAGCACGATCGTATCAATTATACGCGCGGGGCACAGACTAACCGATGAGGTAAGTCTTGCACTTAAGGAGTACGAAGTTTCCGAACCACAATTCAATGTACTGCGTATTTTGCGCGGTGCAAAGGGATCTCCTTATACGGTGCAAGGAATTTCGGAGCGTATGATACAACGTAGCAGTAATGTGACACGAATTATTGATAAACTACTCAAAAGAGGTTTTGTAGAGCGCAAAGAGTGTGCGAGTAATCGGCGTAAGATGGACATACTTATTACCCATGAAGGTTTACAGTTTTTAAAGGTCTTAGATAAAAAAGTAAAAACTTTTCATAAAGCATACGCTAATAACTTGAACGAAAAGGAACTGAACACATTGAACAAATTAGTAGCTAAACTTATACCCAATGAGAACGATTAAAAAAATAATACCCGCGCAAAAAGTAAACATGGGTGGTCATCTACTTGATCAACCTTTGCCAGTCGAAGGTACAGAATCCATAGATCCCTTTTTATTAATTCACCATTGGAAAAGTGAATTACCTGGTGGTCAAAAACAGCAAGAAGCTGGGGTAGGGCCTCATCCACACAGAGGGTTTTCTCCTGTAACTTTTATTTACAAAGGTGGAATAGAACATCGAGATTCGCGCGGACATAGAGCGATAGTAAATGAAGGTGGCACACAATGGATGTTTGCCGGAAGGGGCATTACGCATAGCGAACGATTTCCTACAGAATTAGTAGAACAAGGTGGGAATTTAGAGTTTATTCAATTTTGGGTAAATGTGCCTGCTCAGCATAAAATGGAACAACCTTTTTACAAACCCCTTTCGCAAGAAGAAACGCCCCTTGTGCAAAAGGGTAGTAGTAAAATCTATGTTGTAAGTGGCGAATTAGATAGCGTCAAAGGAGCAGTAGAAACCTATACACCACAGTTATTACTTCGAGGTACAATTGCTAAAGATGATACTGTAGAAATAGAAGTTCCAACAAGCTATAATTGTATACTGTATCTTTTGGATGGTGAATTAATAATTGACAATCAAACTGCGAAAATGAAAGACATGATCGTATTTAATCATAATGATCAAACTATAAAAATAGAAGGGACAAAAGAGACCAGATTTATGTTGCTTGCTGGGGAGCCGATCAACGAAAAGGTTGCATCATACGGTCCCTTTGTTATGAACAATCAAACGGAAATTATGCAAGCTTTGAAAGATGCACAAATGGGAAAAATGGGTGTGCTAATTGAAGAGTTTGACTAGAAGAAAACAGACTGTCTTTAGTGAAGGGTAATCTAACCGTTACTTTAGTAGGCGCAAAAAAAGTAACATCGATTGGCAGTTTGGCTATTAGCAGATCAAAAATTATTGATAACGTATATCCCAAATATAAGTTTCAATAATAAATAGAAGATAAAACCCAGACTTAAAATAAGTCCAGATTTTATCTTCTATTTTGAAACTTTATTTTATAAAATAAGACTTACCGCAATACTCGCTTGGCTCTAACAACAAGGTCATATCCCCACCTGAACTGTTGCATCTGTACAATGTGCTTAAGCTACAATCAACACGCTCAAAACTACCTGCTCTTATTTTAAAAGATGCACCACTTTTTGTTTTATAATAAACAGGATAGCTTAACTTGTTCGTAATCGTTACCATGCTATTATCAATTTTTCGTTGCTCTTCTTTACTCCAATTTAAAAGCCCTTTCCATGTCTCACGGTCTTTGGCTAATTGTTTTTCATAAGCAGGATTCGCACTTTTCCATGCGCTAACTTTGGCTGGTTGACTCGCTAGCTCTTTGCTTAAATAATCCGCCACACGTTGCTCCCATTTTTCATTCTTCATTTTCATTTCGGTCTTTACTGCTTCGCGAATTCCCTTCAACTTATTTAGCTTTCCTTTTTTCATAATTCTTCTTATCAGATAATCCGTAGAGCTTTTATAGTTTTCTAGTTCTACAATAGCACCGTCAAGGGCAATGATTCTTCGTTTCCCTTTTTGCGCCATTGAGCCTTTTAGGTACTTCACCTTAGGGTGCTGTTTCATGCCGTTGACCATAGTTACGGGGTATCCAGGCTCGTCTATCATATAATTACTTTTAGCTGTTTTACCTTCTTGGTTTATACTAATCGTAAAAAGAGCCACATCAGCATTTTCGTTCACTTGAACTTCATACACCGGCAATTCATAATTATAGTAATACACATATTTACCATCTTTTTTGTCTACACTATATACTCGGTATGTGCCACTCATTCCTTTCCACGCTTCATATTGATTTTGTGCCCTCGCACCAAATGTCGCTGATGTTGCCAAGAACAAAAGCACTAAAATTTTAATTCGCTGTTTCATAATTTTTCGCATTGTTTATAAAACAAAAGTCTATTAGTTTTTTAGCTGCAAAAAGTATTCTTACCCAATGGCAACTTCTAATTTCCGAGCCGTACAAAAAATCAAAAAAGCCACATCCTAAAAAAGGATGCGGCTAATTAGAATTGATTGGGTTAGGTTATTTTTTAAAGAGCTTAAACGTTTCTTGACTTTGAGGTGTAATGTATTGTATCATATAAAGTCCAGCGGGTAAAGTACTTATTTTCAGTTGACCAGAAGTACTTGCTTTTTCTGTAGATAATAATTGTCCCGTCATACTTCTTACATAAATGGTCCCGCCTGCAGTATTAGTTGCAGTATAAAAAACATCACCTTGTGTAGGATTAGGATATACCTTAAACGTCTGAGTAAGTGCTTCAAAATTGACTGTGCGAGTGTCAGAGTATGACTGCATACCATCAATATCTTTTTGAATAATTCGGTAGTACCAATTTCCATTTTCGTTGGGCCTATCGTAGTACAGATAATCATTTTCTTGTAAGCCATTTTGCTTTTTATTTACTGTTCCGATGGTAGTCCACTCACGGGTATTTCGACTACGCTGTATGGTATATCCTGCACAGTTTTCTTCTTGTGCCACTTGCCAATCTAACACAACTTGATCATTTTGTTTGTAAGCATCGAAAGACAACCAATGCACTGGAAGTGCTGCACTATTACCCAACATATGTAATCGAAATTCGCTAAACTGATCAACCACGGCTTCGAAATATTGACCGTTTAATTGCATGCCCGCAGAGTTGGCTCCACCCACATTTGATAGGGATTGATTATGATATAAATTATTAAGTGTGCCTATTACTTGACTTTGAATCATAGCATTATCAGCTACAGGATTTGGTACATTTTTATTCCAGTATAAATTAAAATTAGTCGGTGTTGTGTTGGTTGCATCGCAGTCTTCGTTATTACCACTTACATGACTTAATATTAAATCTTGTGGCGTACAACCCATGCAACCCGATGCGGCTTTTAGTGTATCAAAATCTTCACGCATATAATGAAAGCGCACATTTACCGGAGCGGTAATTGCATTAGCCGCATTCAGCACCCAAGTTTTGTGCATATAGCGCGGACTAAAAACGCTGAGGTTTGTATTGCTATTTACCTCTGAAACACTTTGTATTTCGTTATGCAAGGTAGCGGTAACAGAGCCCAAATTTTGTCCATTCGGATTTACTGAAGCAACTATTTTTCCTTGGCTATTCATTATCGGAAACCATTGTGAACCACTTACCGTACCGCAACTTGCAGCGCTAACCGTTGAGGCAAACGACCCACAATTTTGACTACTAAATTCATCATATACTCCGATTGGTTCATTCGGATTCATGACCTGCACCGTTTGTGTAACGGGGCATTGGTCGCTCGTATTCGTTACTCGATAAGTATGTCTGCCGGGAGCTACCGTATGCGGGCTCGATACTTGGCTTGCATTGCCGTTATGATAAATAACTTGTATGGTAGGCGTAGGTCCTACGTTACTAATTAAATTAATAATGTTGGTTCCTGTGGTACCCGAGCATAAAGGCTGTTGTGTAGTTACAGAAAAAATAGGCGCCGCATTTGCACTGTAAACGACATTAGCTGTTGGGTTTTCTGCTGTTACACAAGAGGTTGTTTGCTCGCAAGTGTAAACACCCGCATCGCTTGCTATGAAGTTTGAAACTTGCAACAAATCTGTACGTGCACCTTTAACTCGGCTGCTATTATTTAGTGGCTGCCCATCTTTGTACCATTGGTACCGTACCGGATTTAATGTATCAGAGGTATTACCAAAAGTAAATAATTCCATGTGTGCCCCATTACAAAATGTAAAGCCCGGCACACTGCCTGTGCGGGATATATTTCCTCTCACTATTTCAGAATATAGTCTATCAACCATCTCTTGATCAACCGGATAGTTATAGAGTCGAATGTCATCATAAAACCCTAAAGCTGTTTGATAAATTCCTTGCCCACCAAATCCTGTAACAGGATGTACTTGCTGCGAGGTGGCATTATTTCTATTCACCACTAATTGTTTGTTCACGTAAATTTTTGCGTTTGCATCGTCCCGTACTAATACAATATGATGCCAAGCATTGGGCGTAAAAACCTGGTTCTGACTCCAAGTAATACCGCTGGGTTCGTCATAACCAATCTTACCTTGATATGCTATAACCGGGGCAAAATTTCCGTTGGTACTCTGCACTAAATGACGCACACTACCAAAGTTGTTAGGATCATAACGATACCAAAAAGAAGTGGCCGAAGTAGCATCGCTGAAATTATTTTGAAATACAAGCGCTGTATTTATATTACTCACTCCTACAGATTTATGGCCACGACTAAAACGATTGGGTGCATTAAACTGTATACCCTGAGAATTATTATTGGGCAAAAGACTACCCGTTGGTGTACCAGGATTAGAGGAAACATTTGGATAGGGATAGAATGCTACTAAGCCTGTGCTAAGGTCGTCGTAAGAAACTGTAACCGCAACCGTACTGCTCGTATCTGCATCAAAGCAATTTTTAGCTATTACATAATACTGGCCTGCGTTGTTTATATTTGATTGCCCAAAAACTAATTCGGGCACCGAGGTCGTTGCTATCAGATTATTGTCTTGGTACCAATCATATTGCGTGGCGCTATCGCAAACTGCAGTAAGTTTTGCGCCAGTCTCACCTGGACAAATATTCATAGCTTGAATATCTTGTGTGATTTGAAGTTCTCGTTTACCATTAAAAAGTTGTGTAATTTCTGCGTAGGTCAATGCACGGTTATAAATTCTGTAATCGTCTATTGCCCCTTTAATATTTCCTGATCCCGTTTGTTGTCCAAGCAAATAATTCATTTGCGTAATTACCTGACTCGTTTTTTCTTTTCCTCTAAATATATTGTCTTCGTAAATACTTACTGAGTCACCTGTTTTTATAAAAGTTACTAATTTCCAAGTTGTGTTAGGTGTGTTCATACTAAACTTCCAAGACGGACCCGAGAAGGTAGGGTTAAACTCACGAAAAACGCCAAAGCCAGGATTTACAAAATTGCTGTTTGCCATATCGCCTCCTACACCAATAAAGGTAGTAGGATTGGTTCCGTCATGATATGTACCGATACCAGTAGTTTGCGCATTAACCGTCATAATACCATTGAATTGTCTAAACCAAAACGAAATCGTAAAATCTGTACCTACGGGAATAGTTGTGATAGATAATGACTTATCAAAACCGCCTAAATCCAGCGCGCCATTGGCAATATTGTCTTTAGACATAACATAAGAAGTATTAGTTGTAGAACTTAGAGTAGCATTATTGTTGCCTAGGGCATCATCCGTGTTTCCATCAAATTTGTAATAATGTATTAACCCGTTTTCAATGCTACATTGCGCCTGTATTTCTGACGAGGCACATGCTAAAACTAAAAAAACTAAAAGTAAAAATTTGCGTTTCATAAAAATATTTATTGTTTCTAAGAACAAATATTTCGATTAAAAACTAGAGGAATAAAAAGGAGTTTCCGAAGAGTATAAACGAATTACCGAAGAGTATAAATGAAAAAAACTAGACGTTTGTTTTTAATAAAACAGCTTCAACCTCCGCTTTTCTATCTCTTGCAATATTTACTTCAAGGCCGTTTTCCATCACGAGCTTATTACTACCCTTTACATAACTCGCCACTAAGTTTAAATTAATATAATAAGATCGATGCACGCGCATAAAATTTTCGGCATCGTTAATAATTTCAACATAGTAGGATAGTGGCTTGCTTGTAGTAATACTTGTCCCATTTAGCTTTACTATTTTAGCGTAGGAGCGTTGCGCTTCTATGTGGCTAATATCTTTTATGTATACAAATTGTACACCTTCGGCTAA
>CAZTCQ010000028.1:0-21233 GCA_964612525.1 uncultured Chitinophagaceae bacterium
TTATTTGAGTTTGATGTTGCGAAGGCGAAAAATAAAATTGCTTTGGTCAACCGAGAAAATGGAGCCGTAACCTACGGCATTGATAGTATGCTCAAAGTTTTAGGACATCGATTTTCCCTAATCCGTATTTTAGGAAGGTTTCAACCCATCTATTGGTTTTTAACGCAGCTCTACAATCTGATAACTTATAATAGAAAAATTGTGATTGCTTCTGATTGCACTAAGCAAGGAAGTTGTGTGCCATCACGTAATGTTTTTTGGCGTGTATTTTTTATTATCTTTTGTGGCCTGATAACTACTTGGATAGTAAATGCTTATTTTTTGAATAGGTTGAATGACTATTATATTGGGACAGGTATTCTAACAGACGCTTCTTTATTTGTGGCTCAATTAGCATTTCAGTATGCGGTGTGCTTGCTTTTAAAAGAAAAAAACATTTATGACTACCTTGGGCAGCTTGCCTTTGTTTCATTTTTGGGCGCTTTATTACTATTTGCTTTTTCCATTGGTCTCAGTATTTTTTCCTGGTCTGGATTGGAAATACAATTCTTAGAAATTCTATGCTACGGCCTTGTTGTGGCCTTCATGTTTTTTGAGCACAAACGTCGCGTGCATGTGGCAGGGCATAATGCTTGGCTTAGCTGGACTTGGATATTGTTTCGGTTAGCGGCCTATCCGTTTGTCTTTCGTTTGTTTGACTAAAAAAAGCTGAAAGGAACTTTCTCTTTCAGCTTCTTTGTTCTAAATTTTCAACACTATTTTTTGAACCAATCGTCTTGGCTAAATGTGTAGTCAGGTTTATTCGGAAAAGATTTAACCGCCCATTCGTCACAAGTGCCGTTACCAAAATCTATGGTCGCTACTAAATTGTTTTTTACATCGTAGTATTCTACAATTCCTTGCACAATGTATTTACAGCCTTTGACCTTTACAATGGGTGACACAACTACTTTGGTATATTTTTTACTTTTGCTAGATTTTCCTTTCAAGCTTTTTTTCGAAGAAATACCGTTTTTGCTCAAGCTACACTGACCGCCTGATTGAAAAGTGATCGTCGCTTCTGTCACGCCGTCTACCAAATAGTCCATGCTACCACTTTCGAAATAGTTTGCATTCCTTGCCTTGACTAAATTGTTTTTTGCAGTCGTAAAATTTGCTTTTGATAATTCTAATGTAGCTTGTTCCGTCACCACATCATACATGAGTTGATCTTCACTGAGTTCTTTTTTGGTGCAACTGGCGATAAAAAAAAGTGCTGTTATTATGGCTAGAATGTCTATTCTTTTCACTGATTTAATTTTTATTGAAACTCTAAAATAAGATGAAACTGGAAGAATTCAAAACAGAAAAAAAATGGCTTGTTTATTTGAAGTCTAAAAAGTAGCTAACCATGCATACAAATTAAAATTATCAGAACGAGATTTCTTTTGTAATTCCTCAAACAATTGCTTTCTATCAATATCAAGCATCCGTTTTTCTTGAATAAGTTGATAGGCTTTTTCCGTAAGTAAACTTAGTTTCTTTTCGCTTTGGTCTTGAATGGAAGCGTGATGCTTTCTAATCATATCACTCAATTCCCCGATTCCTTCTTGCTGGGTAGCCACACATTTTATCACGGGTGTTTCCCAGTCTATTGCTTTGGAGTGGGCCAGTATTTTTAAGTTTTTTATAAACTCAGAAGCATTGGGGCGATCACTTTTGTTGACCACAAAAATGTCGGCAATTTCCATGACACCTGCTTTCATTGTCTGCACTTCATCGCCTGCCTCGGGCACCACCACTACAATCGTAGTGTCCGCTAAGCCCGCAACTTCTACCTCGCTTTGTCCTACACCAACTGTTTCGATTAATACATAATCAAAGTGAGAAGCTAAAACGACATCAGCTATTTCGATTATTTTAGCGTTCAGCCCACCCAAAGAACCTCGACTTGCCAAGGAACGAATGAATACATTTTTATGTAAATAAAAATCGCTCATCCGTATGCGATCACCCAAAAGAGCCCCGAAATTGAAAGGAGAGGAGGGGTCAACAGAAAGTACCGCAATTTTTTTATCCGCTTGGGTCCAATGGTGCAAAAGTGCATTTACTAAGGTACTTTTTCCAGCGCCCGGCGGCCCCGTGATGCCTATCAATTTTGTGTTCGTATTTCGTTGCAACGACTGCAAAAGTTCTTGATAGCCCGCTAAGTTATTTTCAACCAAGGTAATTGCTTTCGCCAAGGCTATTGATTTACCCTCGCTAATTCCTTCCTGTAAATTTGTAATAGATTGCACAATAAGTAACGAAATTAAGCGTTAATATTAAACATTGAAAAACTAATTTTTGAGTCTTCCAAAACCAATTTTAAAATTCTTACAGTGGTTTCCAAACCAAGGGTTTGCCTTTGTAGCTAGTGCTGTATTTATTATAGGTTTATTGGTGGGGCGAGCTATGATGAGTATGGGCATGATAGCGCTTTTAGCTAGTGCGCTCCTCAGTTTAGACCTTAAAGAAACTTTTCAATCTCTACTAAAAAATAAATCCGCCGTCCTGCTAACCAGTGTTTTTTTACTTTTTGCGCTTACCTTTTTTTGGAGTGAGAATACTTCTTATTTTTTTAGTCGCCTTCAACTCATGTTGCCGTTTTTAGTAATGCCTTTTGCTTTTCAATCAATAAAGTGGTCGGCAAAGTACTTTGACTATTTGTTCATGCTATTAATCGCCATAGTTGTTTTAGGTTCTATTTGGAGTTTGGTTCAGTACGTGACTAATATGGAAGCGATAAATGCAAGCTATGGATTGTCTAAAAGTATGCCCACG
The DNA here is from genome assembly GCA_964612525.1 of uncultured Chitinophagaceae bacterium. Taxonomy (GTDB): domain Bacteria; phylum Bacteroidota; class Bacteroidia; order Chitinophagales; family Chitinophagaceae; genus JAGNRR01. The sequence continues at coordinate 2,803 of CAZTCQ010000028.1, forward strand.
CCGTTTAGTAAAGATCACATACGTTTTGGAGTCGCGGTTGTGGTGGGAATTAGTTTTTGTTTTCAATTGATCAAAAAAAATAATTCTAAAGGGTTGTGGATGGTTGTCGCTGCTTTTTTAATTGTCTATCTGCATATTCTAGCCAGCAAGACTGCTTTACTTGCCCTTTACCTTATCATTTTATTTGAAATTGTTCAACTGATTCTTAAAAAGAAAAAGGTCTTTTTTGGATTGTCTATTTTGTTGGTGCTCGTGATTTCTCCCGTCTTTTTCTTTTACACAAGCAATACGTTTAGGGCCAAAATGTACTACACGCAATATGCGTTCAAAGAGATGATGAACGCAAAGGTGCAAACCAATGTAAGCGACGAGGGAAGAATTGTTTCTTATCAAACTACGCTTTCTATTTTAAGAGATAATTGGTGGTTGGGCGTTGGGTTAGGCGATGGGCAAGATGAAATAAAACAAGTTTACATTGAAAGAGGCATTCCTACTGAAAAAATATTGTATCCTCATAATCAGTTTTTATATGTTGCCTTAATATCAGGTGTGCTCGGGTTTCTTTATTTCTTGTTTGTCACTTTGGGGGTTGTTTTTTCTAGTTATAAAAAGAGCGATTGGCTCAGTTCGTTTTTGCTGATTTTTTTAGTACCCTTATTTGTAGAAGCTTTTTTTAATACACAATATGGTGTTGCCATATTCTTATTTTTCTTTTTGTTATTGGAGCGAAAGTCCTCGGTACATGCTAAAGAAGGAGTCCACTAGCTTTTGTTTTTGCCACGCTTTCATATTTTGTGAGTAGGATTAATATTTTAACCTTTCTATGCAGCTCTTTGACCTTACTTTTGACACGTAGTATGACAAGTTTTTTACCCATTTTTCCTTTAAATATTGTTGTCTTTCCTGGTGAAGCGTTGAATTTACACATCTTTGAAGATCGCTATAAACAGCTAGTTCAAGAATGCTTCGAGGAAGAGAAAGAGTTTGGAATCCCGACCGTAATTGACAATAAACTGAGGGAGCTAGGTACCAAAGTGAAAATAGTAAGTATTGAAAAAAAATATGCGGATGGAAGCATGGATGTCAAAACTCAAGGGATTTCTACTTTCAGAATTTTAGAAGTGATTGACAAAGTGCCAAATAAATTGTACAAAGGAGCGGTTGTCAGCAGTGTACCCACAGAGTATTACGACGGCAAGCCTTCTAAAATGAAAGTGATTATGAAAGAAATTGAAATGTTTCACAAATTGCTTAAAATCAAAAAAGACTATGGAATTCCTGTTGAAGAGCTTACGGCTTATCACATAGCGCATCATATTGGCTTGAACATTGAGGAGGAGTATGACGTATTAAGAATGCCTAAAGAAAGTCAGCGTCAGGAATATATTTTACGACACTTACGCAAAGTGTTGCCTACTGCTCATGAGCTTAAAAATCTTCAAGAACGAATAAAACTAAATGGTCACTATAAACGATTATCTTTAGACGATTAACTGATACCAATTATGGCCGTTGTACACTTTTGTTTAGACTTTGGGAATACTAGAAAAAAATTAGGTTACTTTCAGGATGAAAAGTTGATTAACGAAATCACCTTGCAGGATGACTATGTCTCACACCTCACTGAGCTTCTGACTTATTATAAGCCACAGTCTTCTATTTTGTCAAGTGTCGTAAATCATGATCCGTTGGTGAACGAATTATTGTCCGCTCATTCTACTTTTATACTTCTCGACCCTACCACACCACTTCCTTTTTTAAATGCCTACGGTTCACCAAAAACTCTAGGGAATGATCGCTTGGCCTTGGTTGCCGGGCTTAGGCAATTTTATCCGAATAAGAATAGCTTGGCCATAAGCATAGGTACATGTATCACCTATAATTTTTTAACCGCCAATCATACTTTTCGAGGCGGAGCTATTTCTCCAGGAGTTCATTTACGTTTAAAGAGTATGCATGAATTTACCGATAAACTTCCTTTGGTAGCCGATAGGGGGTATGATGAGATTCTAGGTTTTGACACTGAAACATCGATTCGAAGCGGAGCCATGAATGGTGCGGCTGCTGAAATTGACGGGATGATCAATCGCTACCGAGATGAATATGGCGAAATTAACGCAGTTTTAACGGGTGGTGATACCCGCTACTTTGCTCGACGAATAAAAAACGAGATATTTGCCGACCAATATTTTACACTAAAAGGGCTCTACGCCATCTTAATACACAATGCATAAATCAAGCTTATTATTAATCGCCCTTTTGCTCAGTAGCTTTACAAGTTTAGTAGCCCAAGAAAATTCTCCTTACACTCGTTACGGTCTTGGTTTGTTGCAACAAGATGGCAATGTTTCCAACCGTGGGATGGGAGGCGCTTCACTGGCTGACCGTAGTAATACTTTAATCAATCCGCAGAATCCCTCTTCATATTCTGCACTAAAACTTACTTCTTATCAGCTGGGGCTGTCTGGTTCCTCATTCAACATCCAAAGTAGGAATTCAGCCAATCGTACAGGGGGATTTGGTTTGTCTTACGTAAATCTTGCTTTCCCAGTTGCTAAACGCACGGCCGTCAGTTTTGGCTTATTGCCTTACTCACAGGTAAAATACAATTTACAAGCAATTGATACCGTTCCTTCTATCTCGGAAGTTCAAAAAGATTATGTAGGCTCTGGGAGTCTTCAAAGAGTATATTTGGGCGCAGCTCACGAATACAAAGGATTTTCATTAGGTTTTAATGCTAGCTATTTATTCGGCAACTATCAGAATAATCTTTCACAGTCTTTTACTGATTCCTTAGATATTTTAAGCACCGATGTGCTGCGCAGAAATACATTGGGCGGATTGATGTGGGAGTTAGGCGCTTCTTACCATTATAAAATTAAAGAGGAAAAGTATTTTAATGTTGGAGCTACTTTTTCTAATCGGGCTAACATAAATACTACCGCCGAAAGTTATTCCTTTTCTTCAATTGGGAGCGTGAGCTCCGGCATTTATTCTTATCGCGTAGATAGTACCGTTGGTAAAAGAGGAAAAACAGTATTGCCATCCAACCTGGGTTTGGGAGTGCAGTTGGGGAATGGAGATTATTGGAAAGTGGGTGCGGATTATCGCCGATCAGATTGGTCTTCTTTTAGATCTTTCGAAGTCGCTGATTCTTTTGCTAATTCGTCTTCCATTCGATTTGGTGGAGAAATTACTCCAGATATCAATGATAAATTCAATGTGTGGAAACGCGTAGCCTACCGCTTAGGGGGGTATTATGAAAACATGCCCTTGAGATTGAACAACACACAGCTAAGCGCTATGGGCGTAACAGCGGGTGTGGGTTATCCGATTCGAAGAACGCTGCGCAGCATTGGTCAAATTAATGCTTCGTTTGAATTAGGTCGACGCGGAACGCTAGATAATGGCCTGATTCGAGAAAGCTTCTCTAGATTTACCATTGGCGTTACGGTCAATGACCGTTGGTTCTTGAAGCGCAGATATGACTAGGTTTTTTTTGGGATTACTGGGTGTTTGTCTTTTTTTGACTTCCTGTCAAGAAAACGAAATGAGCCTGAGTGACGTAAAAAAACTTTATGAAGCGAAGCAAGAACGTGGTGAAGACGTAACCATTTTGTATAGTGAAAATGGATATACAAAAGCCAAGCTATTTGCGCATAGTTTTTATCAAAAAAAAGAAATGACTCCACCTTTTGTTGAAATGAAGGACGGCCTACGCGTTGATTTTTATGATGAGCAGTCGGCTGTTAAAAGTACGCTCACCGCAAAATATGGACGCTACTATGAATCAAAAGGAAACGTATTGGTAAAAGATAGTGTGGTAGTAAAAAATGTAAAAAAAGAAACGCTAGAAACCGAAGAGCTTGTTTGGAATGAAAATTTAGGAAAATTTTTTTCTGACAAACCTGTAAAAGTGAGCACAGCCACTCAGGTCATTTATGGTGATGGTCTCGAGGCCAATCAAGATTTTTCTACCTATAAAATCACCAATGTAAAAGGAGTGATTTCGGTTGACAAAAATAGAGTGCCGCGAATGGATTAAGATAGTGAAGGCTTAATCACATTCTGATAATAAAATAGGATGGCTAAAAATTCATTAGCCGTCGGCATTGTAATAAATTTGTGGAACTTCTAAACAATAATTTAAAAAATAAAGAAAAATGAAAGTAACCGTAGTAGGAGCAGGTGCCGTGGGCACAACCTGTGCTGACAACATCGCTCGTAAACAAATTTGTGACGAACTCGTATTAGTGGATATCAAAGAGGGCTATGCCGAAGGGAAAGCCATGGACTTGAACCAAACAGCGCAAATCGAAGGGTTTGATACTACCATAATAGGAACCACTGGCGATTACTCAAAAACAGCAGGTAGCTCGGTTGCAGTAGTTACCTCCGGAATCCCACGGAAGCCGGGTATGACTCGTGCTGAATTAATCGGGATTAATGCAGGAATCGTCAAAGAAGTAACTAGTAATATTTTGAAGCACTCACCCGATTGCATTTTTGTGATTATTTCTAATCCTATGGATACAATGACTTATTTGACATTAAAGTCTACGGGTCTTCCAAAAAATCGTGTCATAGGAATGGGTGGAATTTTGGATAGTGCCCGCTTTCGATATAGAATTAGCGAAGCTATGAATTGTTCGCCAAATGATTTACAAGCAACAGTAATTGGTGGTCATGGTGATAAAACCATGATTCCTTTGACTCGTTTGGCAACATACGGTGGTTTACCCATTGGTAATTTCTTGACAGAAGAGGCTATGACTGAAGTGGCTCAAAAAACAATGGTGGGAGGAGCGACTCTAACGGGTCTGTTAGGAACAAGTGCTTGGTATGCACCCGGAGCCGCTGGCGCTTTATTAGTAGAAAGCATTGTGCGAGACGAAAAGAAAATCATGCCTTGCTGTGTAGCACTAGAAGGTGAATATGGCGAGAGGGATCTTTGTATTGGAGTGCCGGTTGTAATTGGTAAAAACGGTTGGGAAAAAATCGTAGATTACAAACTGAATGATGAAGAGCAAGCGTTGTTCAAAGCTTCTGCTGAAGCAGTAAAAACTATGAATGATTCTCTGAAAGAATTAGAAGTACTATAGAATATTAAATGTAGCTTTAATAAAGGCGTTACTCTTTCGAGGGTAGCGCTTTTTTTATAGCTCTTCCATTCTTGCCACTTCTTTGTAAAGTTTGAGAATGGCATTTTGATATTTAATCAAATTTTCTAATCGCTTCAGTCGAATGTCCAACAATTTATTTTCACGACTATTAATTAAAAAAATTGTACTACTTCCCAAAGTATACTTTATATTCTCAGCACGATAAAGCTTAGAGATATTGCCGAGGTACTGATCGTACAAACTAATTTGAGATTTAGCAATGTTTATTTCATTCAATTGATACAGCACTTGGTTCTCTATTTTTCGCTGATCATAGTCTCGCTTTAATTGGGTTTGAAGCAACTGGTTTTTATTGATGCTCACCTCGGCACGCCCTTTAGATAGCCGCAACGGCACGTCCAATCCAATGTTGAACTGATAATTACTATTCAAATCCTGAGTTGAGAGAATTGAATTTGCCGCACGGTTTATTTTATAACCGCCCAAACTAATGTCGGGTAATAATTGTTGGTAGGCTAGTTTCTGCTGTATGCGCAATTGTTCTTGCTTCAAGTCATTGATAGAAAGAATAGGATGATTTTCGGTAAAGGAATTCCAATAAGAACTCAAACTATCGTTCACGCTAAGCTCGCTGATGCTCATGGAGTCAGGCATCACTTTGGCTTGCACTAACTGGACATATAAAGAGCTATCCCATATATGCTGAGAGAGTTCGATGCCCGCCTCAATCCAATTAATATAACTTTGGTTTCTAAAAAGTTTGAATTGTTGCAATTGCGAAAGGGCTTCTGTAGTATCTATGGCAGGTGATTTGCCCAGCTTCCAAGTGTTTCTAACTAAATCATAACGAGTCAGGTTCAAGTTATAAATGTCATTAAAGGTTTTGTATTTTAAAAATTCGTTCAGCCAGTTAAAATAGCTGGTATAGGCTTGGAAGTAAAGTTGGTTAATAATTAATTTTCGTTCTTCGTCGGCTGAAGTTCTTAGCAATTTTGCTTTTTCAAGAGTTGCGCGCCGTTTGTTCATAAATAGACTTTGAGTAACTGAAAAGTTGCCACCTAAGTAATAAGAATTACCAAGGGTAACTTCATCATTTGTAAAAAGTCCATTGTTGTTATTGTAACCTGCCACTACATCCACTCCGAGCCAAGTCGGAATGTCCACTTTTATATTTCGGTAGTCGTAATACTGTTTGTTCTCAAAATTTTTATTGTCTTTACCTAGGCTCAATTTAGGGTCAAAGCCTCCTCGAGCTCTCAGTATTTCTTGTTGAGCATTATCCACCATTATATTCGCTTGACCAAGCACTGGGTGGTTTTGTTGCAAAACAGATTTATACTTCGAAAAACTGAGAATAGATCGTTGTGGTAATTGTTGAGCGCTTGCAACAGTAGAATAAAAAATTAATAGTGCAGCACTAAGAAAATATTTTATGAATCTCATTTCTCTTTCTTTTCTTTAGTTTTAGCTTGGTAATAATTAGGCGGGAACCCATTTACGTTCCGCCAAAGTTCGTACCAGATTGGCACATCGTTGAGCAGAGCAATTCCTTGGGCGCCGGCACCAATTCGGAGTTCAACCGGCCAAGGTTTTTCCTCGGTGTCATCCTCCACAACGAGTACGCGGTAGAAACCATTGTCATTCAAGTTGTTTTCTATAGTTAATACTTTTCCTCGAAAGGTTCCATAGGATGCATTCGGCCAACCACTAAAAACAATGGCAGGAAATCCATCAAACAAAAAAGCAACCTGTTGTCCTTCTTTGATTAGCGGAACATCCAAGGGCTTTACAAAGAGTTCTACCGTATATTTTATTTTCTCAGGCACTATCGTTACGAGGTGTTCCCCTTGCTTAATTACTTCACCGATTCCGGATACGCGAGCGTCGGTAATTTGTCCATTCTGAGGGGCACGAACGATGTATAATTTTCGTCTTTGATCGTAGGTGCCATATAGGTTTTGCAGTTTGGCAATTTCACTTTCTGTGTTGGAAATTGCTGACAAAGATTCATATCGTTCACTTTGTGTTTTAGCTATTTTTTCGGAATATTCTTGTTGAATTCTTTGTAACTCTATTCGCATTCTGTTCAAGTCCTGCTGAATGTTTATATACTTATTATTGATTTCTGTTTCTTTTGCTTGAGTGGCTTGGAGCGAGTTTTGTTTGGCTTCCAGGTCTGTTAGGCTAATCAATCCTTGTTTATATAATTCTTGATTTCGGTCATACTGTTTTTGCGCGATAGCTGCTTTTGTCTGTGCAGCGCTTAGATTAGCCCGTTCACTTTTTACTTTTAATTCTTGCTGACGAATTTTATTATTTAATTCTTGTCTTTTTAATATTACAGTTCGGCCTAATGCTCCGATCTGACTTTGCGAAGCTTGTGCTTTGTTTTTATAATTTCCAGCTTTTTGTTTTTTAGCATTGATTTGTTCTGAAGTTCGCTGCAAAAGTTGAGGATCGAGGTATTCTTCTTTTACTTCCGAAAGTTCTAAAATGGTGTCGCCCATTTGAACGAGATCCCCTTCCTTTACATACCACTTGGCAATGCGTCCGGGGAGCACACTGTTCAACTCTTGCGGTCGTTGATCTTGATAGAGGGTGGTAACTTTTCCTTTTCCTCTTATATTTTGTGTCCAGGGTAGAAACAACAAGATTGCTAGTAAGATACCAATTCCTAGGAACCAATATTTGACATTGGTTTTTGTTTTAATTAAATAAATATCGTTCACAACCTTATGATGGTCAGGTTGTCGGTCTAGTATTTTTTCAAGTTCTTCGTTCAAATATTTCATACTACTTGTCGTTTCTATTTTGGAAAGCTTGATTTTTATTGAGTATAATACTTTGATTCGAGATGTCAAGGTGATCTTGAATTAAAGTAGAATAGATGAGAATTTTGTTACCTAAATTTTCCTCTAAATATTTTTTTAGTAAAGCGATATTGTCATTTTGTAAATCGTTAAAGGGCTCTTCTAAAATAAATATCGTCTTCGCCGCACAGAATGTTCTCAATATCAAAGTCATTTTTCTTATTTCGGCGGGCACGTTGTATTCGCTGTGCACAATGGGCGTGTTGTATCCTTCGGGGAGTAACATAAAGGTAGCATGAAAACCAATCGCCTTGGAGAGTTGAATTATATCTCTAGCTGATATGCCTTCTCTTTCCAAAACTATATTTTCTAAGAGGGAGCCGGGTATTAAACCACTTTCTTTAAAGAGCGCTGAGGTGTTTTCTTGGAGGAAGTTGTTCCCTTCTTTGGGCACCACCAATTCATCCAAAATTAGTCTTCCATTATAGTTTAGGTACAAACCGGATAGTACATTCAACAAAGTAGACTTACCTGACCCAGAGGCCCCAACTATTGCTACTCGGTCACCTTGCTCAAATACACAGTTTACATGATGCAGCACCTGTACCTCATTGCTATCAATGTTGATGTCTTCAGCAATTAGTTTGAAAACCTGGTCGTGGCTAATGTCCATACTGCCGCGTTCGGGAACTTCTGGCATGTCGGTTACGTTCAATATTTTTTTTGTTGAAGTCAAAAGATCATAAACATTGTCTAAACCAAAAATCATTTTTTCAATGGCTGATAGCAAAAGGATAATTACAATCTCCGCGGCTACAAACTGACCAATATTAATGAGCTGTTCTATTAATAAAAATGAACCAACGCTCAACATGGCTGCGGTAAGGACCACTTTAAAAAGTAGCAGTGACCAATATTGAATTTTTAATACTTTAAAATGCTCGTTTCGCGCCTCAAGATAATCTCCTACGATATGTTGACTTTTTTTATTTACTACATTGGAGAGCGTGCCCAGTCGTACGTCCTTAATATATTCTGCTTGGGTCTCAAACCAGTGTGCTAATTCGTACTTATGTGTACTTTCGTTATAGCTACTTTTTAAACCTTGAATGCCCGTTAGTCGAATTAAGAAATAAAGTGTGGCTAACAAAAACAGACCAAAAATTATAAAAAGTGGATGGTAAAAAGCGAGTAACATCAGTCCCAACAAAATTTGCATGGTAGATGACGGAATGTCAATTAATAGTTTAGATAAACTTTTCTGGAAACCAATAATATCAAAATATCGATTCATGTGCTCCATCAGTTTCTTGTCTCTAGTCTGTTGCAGGTCGAGGGAAGACATTTTTTCGTCAAACGCTAGTGCAAAACGCACAAAGATTTTTTGCTTAATTTTTTCCGTGATTTTTAGCTGATTGATTTGAAAAATTCCATAAATCAAAGTGGCTAATACTACCACACCTATTAGTAATATCAGTGAGGTGGAGAGCTGTGCTGCCATCACAAACCCAATAATGGCTTGAATACCCAAAGGCAAACCTAGGGAGATGAGCCCAGCGGCAATGGCGTAGAAGTAAATGTTTAATATGTCACGCTTGTCTAAGCGCAGCAATTGTAACGTGCTGGTAATGGCACTATATTTATATTTCATTTGATTATTTATTCAAGGTAACTATTACGTATTAAGATTTATTTCGGTCTTCGTTTTTTTTATCTTTATGCGGCTTTAGATCGTTTATCAGATTTTCTAATTTGTTCAGGGGAGATATTTTTTTTACCTTATCTTTTGGCTTCTCTGTATAATCCAAGCGTATGTGAGAATAGGTGCAATGAACGACAAAATCATCGATTATTTCTATAATATCAGGGTCAATAAATTTACTCTTACTAGCGTCCAACTCAACATGAGAGTGATTCGGGATTAGATTGAGCGCTTTTTGTAAATGAGCCTTATTTAAAAAACTTACCTCCTCGGGTAAGGTAATTTTAATAACAGTATGACCTTCTTGATCACAGAGTTCTTGACTTAGAATAAACGGTCTTTTGTAACTATTATATAAAATAAAGAACATGGCCACAGCCAAGCCGACACCGACGCCCATCAATAAATCTTTAAATACAATTACCAAAATTGTGATAATGAAAGGAACAAAACTGCTTACCCCTTGTTGATACATTAGTTTGTATAAAGCGGGCTTAGTCAGTTTGTAGCCTACCATTAAAAGAATAGCCGCTAGACTGGCAAGGGGGATTAAATTTAAAAGGTGGGGAATTAACATTACGCACAGAAGCAGCAGCACACCATGCATGATGGCGGCCATTTTTGTGCGTCCGCCGCTTTGAATGTTCGTAGTTCCGCGAACGATAACCTGAACGACTGGGATTCCGCCTAAAAGACCTGCAATTAAGTTTCCAATGCCTTGGGCTTTTAATTCTGTATTCGCTGGAGAAACACGCTTAAACGGATCTAGCTTGTCCGTCGCTTCCATACAGAGTAAGGATTCAATGCTTCCAATAGCAGCTATTGTTAGTGCAACCGTGTACACTTGGGGGTTGTTCCATTGACTAAAATCTGGCAAGGTAAATTGATTGATAAAACCTGTAAATCCGTCGGCTACTGGCAAGGCTACCACAGCGGATGTCTTCAAAGCCCAACTTGTATTTTGAAAAACCAAATAAAAAACTACGCCCAAGACCACGACCACTAAAGGGGCCTGAATGGTTCGGGCAAACTTTAATCGCTTTATAAAAGGCTGCTCCCACAAAATGAGAATGACTAATGAGATTCCAGTAATAAATAAAACACCAGGTTCAATATTTTGAGCAAACCCTTTAAAAGTATCTAATAAGGAACCACTTTCTGCTTGATATCCGATAGCATACGGAAGTTCTTTTAAAATAATAATAATACCGATGCCGGCTAGCATGGCCTTAATGACTGAGTTTGGAAAGTAATAGGCAATGATACCTGCTTGTAACCAACCAAAAATCAACTGAAGAAGGCCAGAAATAACGACGGCTAAGAGGAATATATCAAAGGCCCCCAATTCTTGAATACCAGTTAGTACAATAGCCGCCAGTCCAGCAGCAGGACCGCTTACTCCGAGTTGAGAGCCACTAAAAAAACCTACCACGATTCCGCCAACGATTCCGGAAATAATTCCAGAAAACAAAGGCGCACCAGAGGCCATTGCAATTCCAAGACAAAGAGGAACGGCTACTAAAAAAACGACTATACCAGCAGGTATATCATGCCGAAGGTTACTCTTTATACTTAAATCGATTTGACTCTTCATGTAGGCTTGTTTCGAGCGAAGATAGTTATTGTTTTGGTAATAGTAGTAATGCTATCATTTAAAATATAAAAACTATAAATTATGTTATTGTTGCTATAATATTTTATTAGAGCACCCTATATTTGCGCGCCATGGCAGTAGATGTTCAATTAGTACTTAACGATAAACTCTATCTCCGAGACCCTCAGCATACAACCTTAGGGAAAAAAATCATTGAGCATAGTATTGTGTTAATTGAGAAATTGGGCTTTGATGATCTTACGTTTCGGAAATTGGCGCAGCATATCAATTGTACGGAAGCCTCTATTTATCGTTACTTTGAAAACAAACATTTGCTTTTGTTATACCTCGTTTCTTGGTATTGGGAGTGGGTGAATTATATACTAGATATAAAAAGTCAAAACATTTTTGACCCGATCACTAAATTAGAAACAGCCATTGATAGTATTGCAGATGCCTCATTGGATGACTATACACCCTCTTACATTGAGATGAAACTCCTACACCATATTGTGATTACTGAAAGTACCAAAGCCTATCACACCAAAGGAGTAGATAAGGAGAATCAGGTTGGATTGTTTTTGCCGTATAAAAATTTAGCAGCCAAGCTAGTTTTTCTTTTCGAAGAAATTAGCCCGGACTATCCGTATCCTCGCCTATTGGCTAGCACCCTGTTAGATATGGCAAATGCCCAAGTTTTTTATGCTCAGCATTTAAAGAAACTTACAGACATTGAGGTAGATGGTGAGGATTACAGTCAGTTAAAGCGAGCTATGAAACATACTGCATTTGCGCTATTAGATATAGAAGAATTATAATAGAATCAGACAATCTTGGGAATTTGTATTAATTTTAGTTCCATGAAGATTCAGCTAGGACTTTATTTATTTTTTATTCTTTGCGCGAATACGTTGCACGGGCAAGTAGGATCTAATCACATCGATCGTATGAATGTTTTGCTTCGAATTCATGGCGGTGACAATAGTTCTCCGCTTAAATATGTAGCCGGTTCTGGGTTTATAGAACAAAAAATAGCCGGTTATACCGATCACTTTACGATAAGTAACATAAAGCGCATTGTCGTAAGAGATACTAAGGACGGCAGCACGGTAGAAATATCTTGTGATAGCCAAGAGGCTTGCATCAATCATATTGCACCAGATTTTAGTACGAGTAACATATCAGGTCTTACGTATTTTTTTAACTCTAATCCGGCTGCTAATGAGTTTGCCCAATTAATGGATGAAATTATTCGTAAAGATTTTAATGAAAAACCTTATTTAGTACTCTCCATTGATATTCCCGTTTCGCAGCCTCAACCTGTTCAAACGAGTGATGAGCCACCACAGAAAACGGCTAAGGTAACACCCATTCAAAAAAGGAAGGTTTCCGAAAAAAATCATCTGAGCCTCGGAGAATATGATAAGAACGCAAGCGATAGTGATTTTGAAGCTTCCTTGAGTGATTTTGGAAAAAAACTAACTCAAGTGATTAAGCTAGCTAAGGCCTCAAGTATTGGTCGACTAAAAGGGGCGGAGAATGATGGAGTGTATACGTCTAAACTAACATTGCCCAAAGCAAAAAAAAATTATGTACATCAATACAAAAATGCCGACTGTTTTATAGCTGAATTTGGAACTAAAAGAGATTATGAAGATTTAGAAGACCTATACTTTGAAGTAAAGGATGAAGTGGAAGATGCTCTGCCTGAAGAGTATGAATCAATAGACATGGCATTTGAAAAAATATATGAAAATAGTGACGACGAAGTCTTTCATTATGAGTATTATAGCAATGAAAATCCAAGGAGTCCGTCTATTGTAATACGAATAGCACCCGATGGCAAGAAAAATACTCTTTTTATAAGAGTGGGAAAAAAGTGATAGAAAGAATACTATGGAAAAAATGAGTAGAGAAAAAATATTAGAAGATTTTATAAATCTTTGGAATGATAAAAAAATTGATGAACTCTCGAGTTTTTTAACTCCAGAAGTTGAACTTCGTTCCACTAATGTCCTAAGAATTTTCCCTGAATCAAAAGGTGTACTAGAAGGTAGAGATAAAATTTTAGACTACTTTAAAATTGTACTTGAAAAGATTCCCAACTTCGTTATAGTTTTCGAAGCGATAAAAAATATTGATGAATCCATTGTAATAAATTCAAGAACTCAGGATAATTCATTAGATTTTCATGTGCAGTACTATTTTGATAGAAATAACAAAATTTATTCTATAAAATCTGACTTAGCCGAAAAGTTTTAAAAGGATTACCCATAAAAACAACTTTTGCTATAAACGATAAACACGTCGGGTTTATTGTATTCGTCAGCCATAAACCCGACGCGTTTTAGTCACAGAAACTTGTACATTGTTTTCATGGGTAATTCTAAGTTTTAATATCATTACTCCACTTTGACTCGAATCCCCTCACTATGACTGCTAAATTCTGGCGCATACATACACTGAATAGTGGTGATTCCGTTACTATAATCTCCACGCAACGTGGCAAACATAGGATACTCAAAAACATAAGTCCCTGGTCTAAGTCTATCAAAGAAAAATTGTGTTGATGCATCCTTGGTGCTTTCGTAATAGCCTAGACCGTTTTGATATTTATAATTACTCAAGACATTGGTTGGTTCAAAACAAGCCCCACGCATATCTTTCATATGTACAAATTCCATGGCCCGATCCACACGTAATTCGATACGTATTTTCACTTTCTCACCCACTTTCAGCTTTTCATTATCGCCTACCAATACTAGCTGCTCACCACGATCACCATTCACTACTTTGTAAACTTGTTTCTTCAAACTCAATGGAGTTTCAGCTTCCGTAATTTTATCCAACTGTTCAAAATACTGCCAATAAACAGCCCCCCATGTAGTACCTACCTTTTGACTCGCTTTTACAGTCACTTGAATATCACCCATATTCGGTTTTACTTCATCTTTATCAAAAGAAAACTTGGTGTATCCTGTTCCGGCTTCTTGCTTATAATCCGAAAGCTTAATATTTTTTGTGCCTAGCTTCATGCTCACCTTGGGTTCGGCGCCTAACCAGTCTGCACCCCCTAATAAAAGTGCGTAACAGGCATCAGCAGTGGCTTTGGTAGTTTTCCATTGTTGTGTTTGTTTTTGTTTTAATAGCCAAACGCGCAGCTCATCCACTTCGTCATACGGGCGTTCCACTAGTTGATCTGGTTTCACTTCTGTAAAGGCTTCAATCAATAAACTTTGAGCTTCAATAGGCGCTCGATACCACCAGTAAGAGCCTTGATTAAATTCTTTCCAATACATACCCATTTCCTCTTTTTGAATTGAGTTTTGACGCAATGCTTCTATGATATCCAAGGCAGTACTTTTTTCGTCGTAACGGTACAGTGCTAAAGACAGCATCCCTTGCATATATTTGTTTTGCTTGTTCCAGTATTTTTTTCCTTGCTTCTTAAAGTAGGTAAATGCAATTTTATTAACCGAAGTCATTTTTCGATTTGGGAAAAATGAGCGCATGTATAAATATTGAATTTGTTGTTGTCCGATATTTTGTTTGTTCAGTAATCCTCTTTTCAAAAGGTACGCATAATCCTCTCGCATTCGAGCGTCCAAGTAGGGGATTGCCTTATTGATGATGGTTTGTATCTTATCATTTTGACTGGCATCGGCTACGCCCAACTTTTGTAAGCGCGCTATACCAGTTATAATGTATTGGGTAATAAAGCGATTATCACGCATACCTTTGAACCAAGCAAACCCCCCATTTGATGTTTGTAGTTTTGATAATTTATTCAACGCAGAACTAAGCTCTCGACTCATTCGCTCCATATTAAATAAGTTTGCAATCATTTTTTTCTGATCGCTTTCAGTTTCTGCTTCTAATACCCAAGGGGTTTCTTGTAACAAAGCACTTTTAAGCTCTTGATTCTTTTCTAAGTTAGAAAGAAGGGCGGCCGTATCTGTATCCTTCCATTTCGAAAAAATAGTTTTAATGCGCGGAGAACTATTGGCAATATGACTGGCCAATGCATTGGCGTAGTATCGATTAAATGTTTGTTCGCTACATTCATAAGGATAATCCGTCAGGTAGGGTAAGGCTTGCACAGCATACCAAGCAGGATTCGATGTGTATTCAACCGTCAGTTTATGATGCTTGAGTGTACTAGATTTTCCGCTATTGATAAGTTTATCAAATCTAAAATTCTTGCTAGTATTGGCCCGAACGGGTAGGGGTAAGGTTTCAGTAACCAACATAGAATTTAAAAGAAGCGGAATCAGTTTTTGTTCGCCGTCGCTAAAGTTATCAGCCTTGGCAACCAATCGCACAATCACGGGATCTGTAAAAGAAGAAGGCACATTCAGGTTCCACGTAATTTCTTTGCTTTTTCCAGCAGTCAATTCAAATCCTAAATCATTGTAGTCATTATTAAATAGTCCATTAATTTTTTTATTCGTTTTGGCATTTATAATTTCTAAACGAGCGGTACCCTTTACAGCCTTCTCTGATAAATTCGTTAGCTTGGTGCTATAAATCATTTTGTCATTCTCGCGCATGAACCGAGGATGATTGGGTGTTAGCATCAATTGTTTTTGAGTAACTAAGGTCTTTTCTAAATAGGCAGTTTGCAAATCAGGCGTATGCACCAAGGTTTTTACATTCCAACGAGTCAAAGCATCGGGTGCTTTAAAAGAAAGAAGAATGTCACCGTTTTTATCAGTTTGTAAGTCGGGAAAAAAGAAGGCTGTTTCGCTCATATTCGAACGGATCGAAACTTGATCTAAATTATCATCATCTTTTTCTTTGCTTTCTGTTTCGTTACTGTTTCCAGCGGGTGCCGCTTTTCCACCATTTTTTTCGGCATCGCCCAGTACATTCGCAGCCATTTTTCTCATTCTTTGTTTTGGTGCGAATCGAGTAGCTCGTGAAGGCGGTATGGGTGCTTCGGAATTAGACACGCCGTCTAGAGTTGAAATTGCCTCGAGAGCATTATTTCCCACTGTATTATAAATAATGGATTTTATTCCATACTCCAAACCATACATATTCAATCTTGGGTAGCTTCTATACTTGGATTGGCTTTTAATTCTAGGTGCCTTGTAAAGCATTCTATTGGTTCCTAGTCCAAAAGCGTTTGTGTTCCATTGGATTCGAGTGATGTTGTTGCCATATAGTTTCAGTGAGTACCAATTGTTTTTAGCAAAAGCGTCTAATGAAGCATCGTACATAGTAGCTAATAATTCAGCACTAACTTTTTCCTTTTTGTTCCCGCTAATTTTTAGTTTCCATTCTTGTTGGCTGCCCGGCAATATTTTATCACGGAAGGTTTCATAGCTAATTTTTAAGTCTTTGTTTAGCCAGGGCACGGCCATGCGCACGTGCTCTTGGTATAATCGATTGTTTTTTATGGTAAAAAAACTAGTAGTAAAACCACCTCGGTCCGCCTCGTTGATTACAAAGGCTTCGGTTTTTTGATCCCAAGAGTGAGTGGTTTTACTTTGACGAGCTATCGTTTTATGAATGTAAGGATTCCGAAAAGCAGAAGAAATGCTAAGGTTCGTTTTGTCACCGGGCTGTAGATTTTGATTAGCACTATAGCTAAATAAAGCCTCGTTCGTCAGCGCTTTTTTTCGACTGCTATTTATCATACGCACTACCTTTTTTTCTTCTATTACGTTTCCGTCTTTGTCTCGGCTTGTGGCTTTTACTAGATAATATCCTCCATTAGGCGCTATCTTTTGTAAGGTGGTTCTTTGATTTTCTTTGGTTCGGATTGTTTTTTGCCAAATCGTTTTTCCTTCTTTCCAGAACAAGGGATTACTTTCATCTTTGTATTCATAATCTGGGAAGTAGGTATTAAAAACTGCTTGAGTCAGCAAGTTATGTTTGGGTGCTTTCCACATTCTTTTTTTCAAAAAACGTTCCGGCGCTTTCAGTTTAATAAATTCAAGCTTTACGTCAGCTGCTGTAAATTCTCCTTGGGTGTTCTTCGTTTGAACGAGTAAGCTATTAAAAGAATTAAAGTCAACTTTACTAGGGACCTGTAAAGAAATCATCAATGATTCTTTTGAAAATGAGTATCGCTTTTTATCTGAGCGCACTTCGCCATTAATATCGGTTACATCCACACTCACCTCAAAATCATAAAAAGGTTTGGTTCTTGGGTCAATATTTTCATCACCTTCGGCTAAAAAGGTGACCGTGAATAAACCCTCTGCGTCCGTTTTAGTTTGCCCTTGCGTCATTACAATTTCTTGATTCCGACTAGGAGCACCCCAGTAATAAAAACACCAATAGTAGGGCCATCGTACCTTTCGTTTTACGATATATTGCACACTAGCGCCGTCTACCTTATTGCCTGCAAAAGCCTTGGCTTCACCAATCACAGTGACTGGGTCGCCTAATTTCATATTCTTTTTTAAGGGCTGCATTTTTACTTCAAACTTGGGTCGTTTGTATTCTTCTACTCTAATTTGCTTTTGTCCACTAGGGTTATAAATCGTAAACCGTCCGTTGAGCAAACCTTTAGGGGCGGTGAAAGTTCCGTTGATTGAGCCAAATTCATTGGTGGTGTAACTTTGCTTTGCTACTTCTTTATAATTTGCATCTTTTAAAATAAGCTCTATTTTTTTGCCAGAAACTGTTTCATGTTTTTTTCGATCACCTTTTGAGTTAATATAAATTCCTTTAAAATAAATAGTCTGTCCCGGTCTATAAATTGCGCGATCGGTAAATAGAAATAAATTGGAACGATCGGAGGGCTTTCGGTATCTGGAATTGCTAAACGCATTATCCGACCATAAGGTTTCCTTATTGTGCTTAATTTCTATGCTATAGCTTTCGTAATTGGAAACCGCTTTGTAGGAAATTTGACCGTTTTTGTCGGTTTGTTTTGTGTCAACTTTTATGATGATATTCTTACGTTTGTTGTAGTCATACTTTCGTTTGTAACGTGTAACACTTGCATTCGGAATCGGCTGGCCACTCCCTCTGTTAACCACATACAAGGTCGCCGATACTTTTCCTCGGTTTACTACATAGCTCAACGAATTAGTTTGAAAAAGTGAATAGCTCACGGGTGATTTTTTTTCTGAGAAAGCCTCATTGCCGGATGCTACAATTGCATATTGTCCCACTGGTAGTTTGTCAATCTTCGTCTCGGTAGAATGAAGTTTATACTTGTTTTTTCCTTTCCAATTTTTATTGTC
>CAZTCQ010000028.1:21333-26984 GCA_964612525.1 uncultured Chitinophagaceae bacterium
TCGTCTCGGTAGAATGAAGTTTATACTTGTTTTTTCCTTTCCAATTTTTATTGTCCAGAGAAATGTTCCAATTGCGGATTGATTTCCCTTTGGGTGCCGTTCGGTTAACTCGTCCATTATTTTGTCTTGCCTTAAATTGGGTTTCCGATAAAGGAATAATCTTAAAATACACCTTATCAATATTCTTAAAACTAAGTTTTGCTAAAATGTTATTGTCAGCCACATCCGCTTTTTCGGTAGTCAACGTAAGTTGAGGGCTTTCAATTCTCTGTTTCAGGCGTTTGGCCGCTACATACTCTACACTATTCGTAAACTTTTCTATTATTTGATTGGCGTAGTCATGGGCTTGGATTTTATCTGTCAGCGTTAGGTGCTGTGCTAATTGTAACATGGGCTTACTGATTACTGCGCTGTTTGAATAAGTGGCAATCAGCTTTTTCATTGCTGCTATATACTTTTTGCTGCCATCGCTTCCATCAAAGTGATTTTTCACAAACGCTAAGCGTTTGGTCTCCACATCGATTAAAGCGTCTGGCTTTGAATCAGTGACATGAAAACGAGTTGCTAGTTGTAGGTAGGTGAGTGCGATATATTTTGTTGAGAAATCATCCTTGGTGGCAAAGGCAGTGTTGGCAAATTGGCGGGCAGAAGCAAAGGCATTATCATTTTTTAATTTGAAATAATAAGCTGCTTTGGTAATGTCGACATTTTTATTTTTATAAAAATCAATGGCCCGATGCACTAGCACATCAAACAAAGTGGGGTGGAGTGATTCGGTAAGGTTTCCTTTGGTTATGAGTTCGGGGTATTTTGAAGTAGGATAGTTTTGTAGGTCGTTCGCTCGGATAAGTGAAGCATCAAATTGCTCTTGTATTTTATTAAAAAATAATTGTGGTGTCCACGTTTCAATATCTTCAGGAAATTTTAAATCACTTTTTTTTACAAGCTCAGTTCGCTTGTGAATTTTCCATCGATTATTTTGATAATACGTATTGTACAAAGAGGCAATCATAGAGTGCATTATGTTTTTGGCAGGGAAAGAAAGTCCTGTGATTTCTTTTTCAAATTCTTGAATGGCGTTCACTTTGTCTTTTTCATCGCGCTGCTCAACTGCTTTGCGCAGAAAGATTAAAGATTTTATAGTCTGCTCTACATTTTTCTCTGTTTTCGCCCGCGTCATAATATCTCGTATGATGGCCTCGGCATCTTTTGATTTTTGCTTTTGGGCTAGTTCTTGTACTTTTTTCCACTGCGTATCATAGTATGAGTTTTGTGCTATGGCTGGAAGGCTTGCGACTAGGGCGATTAAAATAATGAGATACTTCTTCATACTAACAAGATGTTTTTCGTTTGAATTTCCATAAAAATACATTCATTCTTATTAGCAATAACAATTTGATTAAATTTGTGGCATTCATGAACAATCTGCAAAAAAATATATCACTCCAAACAATGAACACCTTTGGTATAGCCGCGACAGCTCAATGGTTTTTGCCATTTAAAACGGTGGCTCAGCTCAGAGAAATTTTTAGCCATGAGATTTATAAAAATAACGAACATATCGTGCTAGGAGGAGGGAGTAATATGTTACTCACTAAAAATGTGGATGCGCTAGTTCTTAAAAATGAAATCCTAGGCAAAAAAATTATTGAACAAAATAATGAGTACGCCTGGGTACATTTTGGAGCGGGTGAGGTGTGGCACGATTGTGTTCATTGGGCGATTGAAAACGGATTGGGAGGCATCGAAAATTTATCTTGGATTCCGGGTACGGTTGGCGCCGCCCCTATGCAAAATATTGGAGCCTATGGTGTAGAGATTCAGTCTGTAATTCACGAAGTGCAAGCCATAGAGAAGGCATCGGGTATTGAAAGAAATTTTTCAAACGAAGACTGTAAATTTGGTTACAGAGAAAGTGTTTTTAAGCATTCACTCAAAAATAAATATGTTATCACGGGCGTTACTTTACGATTGACTAAGGTACATGAACTGCAACTTTCCTACGGTGCGATTCAAGCAGAGTTATACGAGCGAAAAATTACAAATCCTACGATTCAAGATGTTTCTTCAGTCGTGATTGCTATTCGAAAAAGTAAATTGCCCGACCCGAATGAAATAGGAAATGCGGGTAGCTTTTTTAAAAACCCAGTGGTGAGTCAGTCAGATTTTGAATCATTGAAAGAACAATTTCCCGACATGCCGTTTTACCCTCAATCTGAAGGAGTAAAAATACCGGCCGGTTGGCTGATTGAAAATGCTGGTTGGAAAGGTTTCCAAGACGGTGAAATTGGCGTACATAAAAAACAAGCTTTAGTGCTCGTAAATTATGGTAAGGCAAGCGGTTTAGATATTTATAACCTAAGTGAAAAAATTATAGAGGATGTTCAAAGTCGCTACGGCATTGGCTTACAGCGCGAGGTAAATGTATTCTAGCCGATTCATCATAAACAACTCGTTTACAAAAAAATACATCTCCTGAATACCGTCCGACTAATTTTGCAGAATGCCAATCAAATCAATTCTACTGAGTTTTTTATTCAGCTTGCCTGTTCTTGTGCTAAGCGCTCAGAATAAACGGATTTCCAAAAATGTTTGGCAAGGTAAGGCGAGTTATTATCACAATATGTTTGAAGGACGTAAAACGGCGAATGGAGAAATTTTTCGTCAGAGTAAATTAACGGGCGCGAATAATACTCTGCCTTTGGGTACTCGCGTAAAAGTGACGAATTTAAAAAATGGCAGGTCGGTCGTGGTGAAAATTAATGACCGCATGGCCAAGCGGCTGACGCATGTGCGTTTGATAGATTTAAGCAGAACCGCGGCTAGTCGATTGGGTTTTATTAATGCCGGTTTAGCCCAAGTAAGGATGGAGGTTTTAGGAAAATCTGGCTATAAAGCAATAGCCAAAAAGAAGAGTACAAAGAAGAAAAAGCCGACTGTTGTCAAAAAGAAAAAGGTCATTGCGAAGAGCATACCTAAAAAGAAAAAAGCGGTGGTTGTAAAGAAAAAACCCATTGTTGTAAAAAAGAAAAAGGTTGTTGCTCGGGTGCAGCCTAAAAAGAAAAAGACGAGTCATGCTAAGAAAAAAACAATTGCTAAAAAGAAGAAAGCAATCGTAGCCAAAAAAATATCGGTACCATCAAAAAAGGCTTCGAGGTATGTCACAAAGAAGAAAGACTTCTTGGCGAAACGTAAAAAGAAATATCTCTTCACGAAGATGAAGCAGTCTGATTTAAACTGGTCAAAGACGGTGGCGAAATATACTGAGTCTTATAAAGAAGAAGAAAGTTATTTAGAGGGAGGCCCACTGGCGTTCTTAGATGGAGGGGAGATTTTTAAAAGTTTCAGTAAACCGAAAGCGAACAATAATTATGCTTTTGTTTTAATTTCGAATAAGTTACAATCGCCTGAAGAGTTTAAGATTGAACCCATTGATTCGGTAACCCATGAGCCTATTCAGTCAAAGGTGCTGCTAGAGTCTGCTCCTACTTTTTCTAAAAAAGGAAATCATTTTATTTATTACTTTTCCTATGCCGTGCCGAACGGCACAGAGTTCCTGAGATTTACCATCAACGGAGTGGACTATGCCGATGCCAAAAGTGAAGATTTTGCTCTGTACATTTTTAGCGAATAGTGCTAGATCGTACTCTCGCCGTTTAAATCAGTAGTAAGGTATTCTGATAGGACTGTAAAAAAGGGAAGCATG
This sequence comes from uncultured Chitinophagaceae bacterium, assembly GCA_964612525.1. Classification (GTDB taxonomy): domain Bacteria; phylum Bacteroidota; class Bacteroidia; order Chitinophagales; family Chitinophagaceae; genus JAGNRR01. Next base: position 25,040 of record CAZTCQ010000028.1, read on the forward strand.
TTTTTAAAACCTTGCGCCACTTTTTTATGGAAGTTTTTTTCGTGCACTTCCTTATTCGTGAATTTGTGCCAGACTACAAATTGCTTGTGATTTAAAAGACCAATATTTTCATTGTCTTTATCGAACCCTTTGGGTGAAGATTTTAATTTATCACCTTCTAGTGTTCCAAAGTATTCTTTAAATTTTTTAGAATTGAGCACTTTTCGCAAAGGGCTAGCGTCCAAGTCTATTTGCTTGCGGATATGCAAGAGGTCCTTGGGGTTGGGCGCCCAAAATCCACCGCCTACAAATGAATTTCCTTTTTCAATGTGATAGTAAAACCCGCCGCGTCTGTTGGCGCCTAGGCGTTTTAATCCACCACCCCAGTGCGTTTTATAGGGTGTTTTGTCTTTTGAAAATCGAATGTCTCTATAAATTCTATTCAATGATTTTTTACCCGTGGGTGTTTCAATCTCATCAAATTTTTTGACTTCAAGAAGCAGTGCTTCGGCAAAAGCAATCATTTCTTCATGATGCTTGCGGTAGGTATCTTTATTTTTTTCAAAAAAGGGACGCGTATTGTTTGCTTTTAGTTTTTCAAGAAACGTAAAGTTTGCTTTTGAAATTTGAGTCATGTTATCAAAGATAAAAACATAGAAGAGGCTTTTAGAATTGCTTGCCTCTATTTTAGTTCTGAATCTAATAACGTATTTGTAATTATTTTTTTCAATTTACTATTATCTTTATTTCTCGTAAATCTTTCAAGTTTTTTCGCTAACAGTACATGAAAATCTATTTCTTGTTGATTATTGTTTTTTCACAAGGTGCAAATTGCCTTGCACAGCAGGATGCTAATATTCTTGAGAGGGATACTTTGCGTTTAAAAGCTTTGGAAACTCTAGTTAAGCCATTAGAAACATCATATAGTAAGCTAATTAAATCCTACGGTCAGCTAGAAAGTGGGGATGGGCGATTTAGAGTTAAGCCAATTTATTATTTTGATAATAGATTTTTGTTATACGATTCATTAGTTGTCAGTATTCTTGACTCCGTAGGATTAAATAGAATAGCAAAGAACTCCATTATAAAATTGCCCAATATCTCTTTTAAGCCGGGTGAACGGTTTTTAGAGAATGAAGGATTTGGTGATCTCGAAAAGTTGAAAGAGTTGTTATTGAAAAGGCCTACACTGAAACTTGAAATTCGAGGGCACATATGTTGCAAAATGAATGGAGAAGATGGCTTTGATCCACTAACAGGGAAAATGAATTTGTCGGCAGAACGAGCAAGGTTGGTCAAGAGCTATTTAGTAGAGCATGGTATTTCTTCAAGTAGGGTTAGGTCAAAAGGATATGGCAGCAGCCAAAAATTGTTTGTTCATGATGTGCTTTTTCATTCCGCTTCCAAACTTAACCGCAGAATCGACGTCAAAGTAATAGAAGAGTAATTGTAAGCGGGTTAAGGCCTTTTTAATTAATCAACTATATTTGAATTCATCAACACATCGTTTCCAAATTCGCTGTCATGAAAATATACTTCTTGCTTATAGTCTTTTCTATACAAAGTATAAATTGTTTTGCCCAAGTGGACATTAATCGACTCGCAAGAGATACTAGTCGTCTAAGATCTCTAGAGACCATCCTATACCCATTGGGGATTTTACCGAAAAAATACAAGGATTCCAAGAAAATATTTAACGAGCTTAATTACATATTGTACGGGTTAACTCAAGCTGACGGTCGATATTTGGGCAGCGCTACTTCTGTAGTGAATATTACGGACTCGGTTCAATTAAAAAAAGTCAAGAGAAACGCTTTAATTAGATTACCTAATCTCGTATTTACGGCAGGTTTGCCTTATTTGGAGAATAGCGGTTTGACGGATTTGGTAACCCTGCATGAACTGCTAACTAAAAGGGCTAGCATGAGAATTGAAGTCCGAGGTCATATATGCTGTAAGCAAAATG
>CAZTCQ010000029.1:0-26479 GCA_964612525.1 uncultured Chitinophagaceae bacterium
CTGCTTTCGGCCTTGATTGGATACGGTGTGTTGCGCTGGAAGGCTGTGGAGGGCGGGTAAAACCAATTTAAATTAATAGTACCTAAAAGAACGAGCCCAAATTGGGCGTGGAATCGCTTACCCTCTAAGGTAGAAAAAGAGATAAAGTATATTCCAAAAGCAAGCAACATAAGGAGCGTAGAATATTTAAATTTAACTATTCTCATAATCTCTATATATAATTAGGTTATCAAAAATTATAACTACGAGTAAGATCCTTTTTTTCATAATTTATGGTATAAAATTATTTGTGCTATCAGGTTTGGGCGAATATTGCTTAAACCTATAGATTTCTTCTACTTCTTTAATCTTCTTCTTTCTGCAATCTTGGTATGACGTAATGACAAATGTTGAATCATTTAAGATTTTCCCTTTTCTCTTGCTATAGGTTTACAAGGATGCTGGATAGTTTGCCAACTCTGTATTTCACTACTGCCGTTTTCAATTTTATAAATACCCCAACCAGATTTAAGATTTTTAAAATTTTCTCCAATAGATAAATCAACTATTCCGTCTTGGACCTCATCCAAGGTAGCACCAAAAGAATTTACAGATACTCCATTTCGAAAAAGTAACATAATTGATGCCGCTTTAGGATATTCTTCAGAAACCGTATAATAATAACCACTAAGTTTCAATTCATTAGAATTATCCTCTTGACGAGAAAAAGTAAATTCACCATCCTTACAAAGTCTCAATTTTTTACAACTTGGGAAAAGAGCTAATACTAGGGCAAGAAGAATAACATTTCTGAGCATTGTAGGGGGTAATAAAGGTTTAAATCAGTTTTATGAAGTTACTAAACATCTAATAAGTAAAAAAGCACCTCAATCAGAGGTGCTTTCAAAAAATGGTTTCAATGCAATAGTCTATGACGGATGAGAGTAACCCAATGCCTGACTAATTTCTAGCCACCAGCTACCGTCTGCTAAGAAGGCAATAATGAACCAGATAAATAATGTCAAGGGAACGTAAATCATAAGTTTCATGCCTTTGTTTTCATCACCTAAGTGCATGAAATTACTTACAATAAATAAGGCCTTGGCTATCGTTAAGATAATGAAGGCTAGGTTTAACACCCAACGGTAATCCCCCATTTTATCAGCCAATGAAAGACCCAAGCCTACCTCAATGATGGTAATCACTGTAAGAATCCCTGTGATTTTCCAAATGCCTTTTACTTTGGCTTTACTTTTTTCACTATTAATATCCTCTACATGACCTATATTGTAAAGTCTTGATTGATCTGCTTCGTAATCGCTAAAATGTCCCATTATATATTCTAATTTTTTTATTATTAATTATAGTAGATAAAAACAAGTAAATACAAATACCCAAACCAAATCTACAAAGTGCCAGTATAAACCACACTTCTCCACCCACTCGTAATGTCCTTTTCTGTCGAACACCCCATTCATGGTAAACACCAAAATCATGATATTAAATATCACCCCTGAGAATACATGAAAACCATGAAATCCCGTTATCGCAAAAAAGAAATTGAAAAACTTGTGTGCCGCATCCGCTCCATACAATCTCAAGGTTTCAGCATCAACATTCTCTGAGAAGAAGTTTGGCAAATGCTCCATGTTCATTCCGTCACGGAAAGCTCCAACCCATGCACCTTCATGATGCAAGTGTACCCACTCCCACGCCTGACAACTCAAGAAAGCAATACCGCCAAGAATAGTCCAAAGCATCCATTTTACCACGCCTTTTTTATCACGACAGTGACCAGAGTGTACTGCCAAAACCATAGTTACCGAACTAACGATAAGGATAAAGGTCATTAAACTCACAAACATTAAAGGTGCATTTTCAAATCCGCCTGGGAAAGCTCTAAATACTGAATTCGGATCCGGCCATAGGGGGCTAGCAAAACGAATTGTACCATACGATATTAAAAAGGCGCCAAAGGTGAATGCATCTGACATGAGGAAAAACCACATCATCATTTTACCATAGCTAATATCAAACGGGCTTTCACCGCCCATCCATTTTGTTTTTTTATTTGCTACTGCTGCTGTACTCATAATAATTTTTTTCTGTTACGCTTGTTGATTGTACAATAAAAATATGAAAATAAATAACCAAAGGGCATCTACAAAATGCCAAAAGGTTGCTGCTATTTCTAATCCTCTACTCGTAATTTTTTTATTTGTCTTCCGACGCCATATTCCTACTAACAAGGTGAACAGCAAAGCCAACACACCACCCACTACGTGCAATCCATGTACAAAAGGAATTACATAAGTAAATTCTCCGGCTGCATTATTACCGTTTAAGGTAATGCCCATGACATCTCTCATCTGCAGAAAACCTTGCACTTGAAACCCTATAAAAGCGATTCCTAAAATCAAAGTCGTCAATAAAAATGTATTGGCTAAACTGTAATTCTGTTTTTTATGCGCTCGTACTGAAAGAAAAATAGTGATACTACTTACTAAAATTAATACGGTAGAAATATAAAAAGCCGTTGGTAAATGAACATGCTCCCAACGTCCTTGGCCTTGACGCACCATATAGGCACTAATCCAACCAGCAAACATCATAGTCATACTACCAATGGCAATATACATTAGTAGTTTATGCGGGTGCAATTTTGTTGTATTTGTATTCGCGCTGAGTGTACTCATAATTTAAATAAATTTATCTATTAAAAAGGTAAACAAAATTATGGGGAGGTAGGCAAAAGATGCAAACATGAGCTTACGCGCACTAGCATCATTATTTTTTTTAAAAAATTGTATTGCAAAAATCATAAAGCCAACACCAGCTGCCGCTAAAATAGCTGTGCCGGCCCAACTAGTCAGTCCAAATATTTTTGGCAGAATCGCTAGAGGCAATAAGATAGAAGAATAAAATACGGTTTGAAAAGAAGTAAATCTGCTTTCTTTAGTTGGTTGTGGTAGCATTTTCATACCTGCTTTGGTATAGTCATCATGGCCTAACCAGGCAATAGCCCAAAAGTGAGGGAACTGCCAGAAAAACTGAAATGCAAAAAGCAACCAAGCTTCTGTCATAAAAACGGAGCCTGTTCCTGCCGCCCATCCAATCACGCAAGGCAAAGAACCCGGCAAGGCACCTACTAAAACAGAAAGTGCGCTTTTCTTTTTGAGCGGGGTATATACAAAAGAATATAAAAGGTAAGAAGCCAAACTTAAATAAGCAGCTAAGGCATTAAATTGAAAAAATAAAATGGCGAAACCAATTAGTAAACTCAGACAGATAAAAAAGATAGCTTCTTGATTGCTCATTCTTCCGGCCGCCAAGGGTCTGTCCGCCGTTCGTTTCATCAGGCTGTCTTCATCCTGCTCAATTAACTGATTGGTAGCGTTGGCCGCTGCAGTAATTAGCAATCCTCCTAAAAAGAGTAGAACCACATTTAAAAAACTAAACACCAATTCAGGAATAATTAAATAGCCAATAACACTCGAAAAAACAACGAGCAAAGACAAGTTGAGCTTCATGAGCTGCTGATAGTCTTTTAGTTTTTGACTAAGCATATCTCCCAAGGGAAGTGATATTTTTTCTTGATTAATCAATTTTACTTATTCTAATGCTCTTCTTCTCCTTCTCGTAGTGGTTCAGTTTGCATAATGAAATCAGTACCATCTTTTTCATTCGGTCTGAAATCATAAGCCCAACGATGCACTTCCGGAATAGGTCCAGGCCAGTTTCCGTGACCAGGATCTACGGCCGTCGTCCATTCCAAGGTGGTAGAACCCCATGGATTTGGCTTATTGCCTTCCACTTTTTTACCGCGCCAGATACTCACGAAGTAATTAAACAAAAAGAGTAATTGCGCAAAAAATACTACTATAGCCGCAATTGAAATCATTTTATTTAATTCGCCGAACTGACTAAAACTTTCCCAACTTGTAAAATCATAATATCTACGTGGCATGCCCGCTACACCTTCATAGTGCATTGGCCAGAAAATTACATACGCTCCAATAAAGGTTATGAAGAAATGAATGTAACCCAAGGTTTTATTCATCATACGCCCATACATTTTGGGGAACCAATGATACACTCCCGCAAACATTCCGAAGAAAGCCGAAATTCCCATTACAATATGGAAGTGAGCTACTACGAAATACGTATCGTGCAAGTGAATGTCCAGAGCCGAATTTCCTAAGAAAATTCCTGTCAAACCACCAGAGATAAATAAAGAGACAAAACCAAGTGCAAACAACATTGGATTGGTAAACTTGATGTTTCCTTTCCAAATAGTCACCAACCAGTTAAATACTTTTACCGCTGACGGTATGGCAATTAATAAGGTAAGTAGTACAAAAATTCCTCCCAAGAAAGGACTCATCCCCGTCACAAACATGTGGTGCGCCCATACCAAAAAGGCCAATACGGTAATTCCTAAAATTGAAATTACCATCGCAAAATAACCGAAGATGGGTTTCCGAGCATGCGTGGCTAAAATTTCCGATGCCATACCCATGGCAGGTAACATAATGATATATACCTCAGGGTGACCTAGGAACCAAAATAAATGTTGATACAAAATAGCAGAACCCCCAACATTAGGAAGTGCTTGTCCACCCACAAATATTTCTGAAAGGTAAAAACTAGTACCGCCGTGACGATCAAAAATTAATAATACAGCCGCAGATAATAATACCGGGAAAGATAATACCCCAAGAACAGCCGTAAATAAGAATGCCCAAATGGTTAAGGGTAATCTCTTCATGCTCATTCCTTTGGTACGCATGTTCAAAATCGTTACGATATAATTTAAACCACCCAATAAGGAAGACACAATAAAGAGCGCCATACTAATCAACCATAAATCCATACCGATTCCTGATCCCATGGAGGCTTCTTTTAAAGCACTCAGCGGAGGATAGGTTGTCCAACCTCCAGAGGCAGGCCCTGTATGAACGAATAATGAACAGAACATTACAACACCCGCAATGGCAAAGAACCAATAGGAAAGCATGTTCAGAAATGGCGAAGCCATATCTCGCGCTCCAATTTGAAGCGGGATTAAAAAGTTAGAAAAAGTTCCACTTAATCCGGCCGTAAGTACAAAGAATACTAATACTGTTCCGTGAATCGTGACTAAACCATAATAAATTTCTGGATCCATTTTTCCTCCTTTGGCCCAATCGCCTAAGAAAGTAGAAAGTACCTGAAACGTATCTTCTGGAAATCCTAATTGTAATCTAAAAAATACTGACATAAGACCACCGGCTACCGCCCAAAACATTCCCGTAATCAAAAACTGACGAGAGATAATTTTATGATCCATACTAAACACATACTTATTAAAGAAGTGTTGTTTATGCTCTTCATGATGGTGATCATCATGATGATCGTGACCGTCATTTGATGGCACTGCTCCATAGTTAGGATTCTGTAGCTCGTGCTCGTGTCCTTCGTTATGCGTGTTATTGCTCATTGCCTTTTGTTTTTCTCTTTTAATATAGTCTTTTGGTTAAAATTCTAACCAATCTTCTTTAGTTCATTGTTACCGTTTCTTCTTCCTTAGCTTCCTCTCCTTCGCTTGTTTCTCCATCGGCTGCTTCTTCTGTTTCAAACTCTTCAGGATGACCAATCTCGTAATAAGTTTTTTGCTCGGCTAACCATTTATCGTGTTCGGCCTGTGTTTGAACGTAAACAACCGCACGCATACTGTAGTGACCTTTTCCGCACATTTGATCACAAGAAAGCTCGTAAACGAAGTCAGGATTCTCAGTAAGAATTTTCATAGAGTCCGTAGTGATTGTTGGCGTAAACCACATGCGCGTAGTGATACCCGGTACTGCATCCATTTTCATTCTGAAATGTGCCAGACCTACATCGTGAATTACATCACGTGAACCGATGATTAACTCCACTGGTTTTCCTACTACCAAACGAAGCTCACCAGTAGGTATTACAATATCATCTTTACAAGCCGGATCTGTCCAATCTAAACCGAGGATATTATTTTCTTCATTGATGTTTGTAAAATATTTTTTTCCAATCACACCATCCTTACCTGGGTAGCGCGAAATCCAGTTAAACTGTTTTCCAATGATTTCAATGATTTGTTTGTCTTTTCCGGCTGGAACCGGGTTTGTCATAGTAAACCAAGCTTTTAGTCCAAAAGCTACTAAGATAGCCATGGCCAAAGCAGGAACCGTAGTCCAAATCATTTCCAATTTATTGCTGTGCGCAAAAAAGACTGGTTTGTTTTTACCATTATCCCGGTAGCGGAATGCGAAGTAAAAACATAAAAACTGCGTAATGAAAAATACAATTCCTGTTACGATTAGTGTAATCAAAAACATTCTATCATATTCTTCACCATGGTCAGAAGCTGCAATTAGCATATCTTCTATCAAAGGAAGCATGTAGTAATGTGTATAAACAATTCCACCCATAAGCACCGCAAAGACGCCTAGCATAGAATAACCTAACCATTTATTTCGTTTTTTGTCAAACTCTTCTTCACCCTGCAGGGTTGCGATCATTTCACTTGAGCGACCCAATTGGTAGAGTACCAAGAAGATAAGCGTTACGAGTACAATTATTAATAAACCTGACATATTCTCTTCTATTTAATTTTTTAGCTTACGTGTATTACTGTCTCTTTCAAATAAGGGTGGTTCTCGGGTATTTGCGGTGATTTGCTTAATTTATTACTCACTAAGAAAATTACTAAACCAACAAAGCCACAGGCTAAGCCGATCTCATACCATCCTAAGTGCCAATCTTCGCCCACCGTACCTGGCATTACGATTTGATAGAAATCAATCCAATGTCCTACTAGTATTATAATGGCTACGACTGAAACTACAAAATAATTTCTTTTAGCCGGTGCGGACATTAAGATGAGCAGGGGAGCTACAAAGTTAAACACCAAATTCGTCCAAAAGAAGAAAGCGTAAGGTCCGTGCATTCTAATTTTGAAATAAACGGTTTCCTCAGGAATGTTAGCATACCAAATCAGCATGAACTGAGAAAACCATAAGTAGGTCCAGAAAATCGTAAAGGCGAACATGAATTTACCAACATCATGCACATGCTCATCAGTTACTAATTCTAAATTACCATGACGCTTCGTGTATAAAATCCAAAGCATAATCATACTCATTCCACTTACAAATGAACTAGCAAAAGTATACCAACTAAACATAGTTGAGAACCAGTGCGCGTCAATACTCATTAACCATAACCAAGGAATGGTTGAAGCCAAAGTGATGGCAAATACAAATAAGAAAGCTGCACTATAATTAAAGTTTTTCCAAAAAAGCTTTACGGCTTTGTCTTTGTTTTTTCCCATTTCTAAAGAAATAGAACTCATTTTTTTACCCAGCCAGCCCCAAAGACCAACTGTAATAGCACTCCATACTAAAAAGAATGGCTTGCTCAGGAAAAAGTGTTTTAATCCATTCCGTCCGTTATGGGGAATGTGACCGTCTTCTAACCAAGGATAAATATGAGTATTATCTGTAAGCACAAGAATGGCAATAACTACAAATAGTACAATTCCTAATATCCAAACTACACTGCCAATCGCTTCTGGAATTCTTCTAAAGGAAACAATCCAAGCAGCCTGTGCTAGTGAGGTAGCTGCCATAATGAACAAGCTAGCCACACAAATTAATAAGAAAAATACACTGTTTTGCAACAAGCTTGCCCAAAAACGTGTAGAGCTATGATCATTTCCTAACATGGTGATACCACCTGCAATAAGTGCCAACGCCCCGATTACTAGCAATGCCAAGCTTACTGTTCGTGCTTTTGCTGGTATATGAAAATTTTGGTTTGTCATTTCTTCTATTTTGTTATCGTTATCTGATTATTCGTTTACTATTCTGATTCTTCTGAAGTTTCATTCGTATCATCACCCATAGCAGTCTGTGCACCACCCTTGTCTTCCTCTGCTGCTAATTCATTTGTTTTTTGTTCTTGACTTAACATGCTAAAAGCGGCTCCCCCATTTTCGGCTTGCACACTTTTGATGTAAGCAACTACTTGCCAACGTTGTTTAGCATCTAACTGACTTGCATAAGAGCCCATCATGTTTTTACCGTAAGCAATTGCATGATAAATTTTTCCTTCAGAGAAATTTAAATATTTCCCATTGATCAAATTAGCGGGTGCTGCAATGTATTTTTCACTTGTGTAAAGCGGACCTTGTCCATCTAATTTCTCTCCATGGCAAATTCCACAGTGAATAAGATATAATCTTTCGCCTTGTTCTAAATCCTTGGCAAATAAAGCATACGGATTTTTTAATGCCTTTGCCGCCGTAGTATCCTCCTCACTAACATGCGTCGGAAGACCCTGCTCACGGGCAATCGTATTTTTTACCGGTAGTTTATTAAAAGAACCACCCGCTTCTTTTATGCGATCTGTATTATTATAATAATCAAAGGCTTGTGAATAAGTCATATCTGGGGCATAAATCTTCCCTGGATTACGACGATAGTCTTTGCCACATGATGTAACCATCACTGCACTCACTACAAATAATACTATAAAATGTATGTTTTTCATTATATAAGTTCTTGTGTTTGTGTTGGATTTAATTCTTCGTATTGTTCTTTTTTACCCCACCAGCCGTACCACCAACCTTCTTCAGCTACTTGTACATCTGTGTGCTCAGCACCAGTCGTTTTCATGAACCCTTCTACCGCACCCGCATTACTGTCGTTTACTTCAATGGTCATGACAAACTTATCGTCCGTTTGACGTGGATTAAAAATATGTTTTTTCACTCCTGGCATAATTTGACATAAATAACAAAACGTCAATACCATACCCACCGCAGCAAAAAGTACGGTTAGCTCAAATGTAATTGGAATAAAAGCGGGTAAAGGAAAGTGAGGCTTCCCACCAAAATTTTGAGGCCAGTCGGTTGTAAAAATCCAACCCATGAATCCAAGAGCTGTAGAAGTTCCTGTCAGTCCATAAATAAAACCAGCTACGTGCAAATCACTCACTTTATAGCCTAGCGCCTCGTCCAATCCGTGCACAGCAAAGGGTGTAAATACATCATGTATTTTATACCCTGCGCCTCGCGTTTTTTTCACCGCGTCGAATAATACAGCTTCGTCACTGTATGTTGCGGTTGCGAATTTTTTTATTGCCATTGTTTTTTCTTTTAGTTCCTCAAGTAGGCTGAGGGGTCTTTTTAATATTTTCTACTTACTAATGATGATGTGCTTGTTGTTCAATAAACTCTTCTTCACTTTGTACATCAATCGGTTTCATTTCTTCTTTGTATTTATCTCCACTGGTTTTAAGGATAAACTTAATCTCAGCAATTGCAATCACTGGGAAGTACTTCGCAAATAAGAAGTAACAAGTAAAGAATAATCCAAACGATCCTAAATAGAATCCTACCTCAGGCCAACTCGGCGTGTAGTAAGACCAGCTACTCGGTAAGTAATCCCGGTGAAGCGACATGATAATCACAAAACGCTCAAACCACATACCAATATTTACTATGATACTCATGAAGAACGTAAACCAGATATTACGTCTTAATTTTTTGAACCAGAAAAACTGAGGACTCACAACATTACAAGTCATCATAGCCCAATACGCCCACCAATAAGGACCCATTACACGCAATCTAAATGCTTCTTGCTCCCACAAAACGCCAGAGTAATAGGCTATGAAAAGCTCAGTGATATAAGCCACACCCACAATAGAACCCGTAACTAAGATTACTTTGTTCATTGCTTCCAAGTGACCGATAGTGATATAATCTTCTAGTTTTAAAACTTTCCTTGTAATAATCAAGAGCGTTTGTACCATCGCAAATCCTGAGAATACCGCACCCGCCACAAAGTAAGGAGGAAAAATCGTAGTATGCCAACCAGGAATTACCGAGGTAGCGAAATCAAATGATACAATAGTGTGTACTGAAAGTACAAGAGGCGTACTTAGTCCCGCTAATACTAAAGATAGATACTCATGACGCTGCCAGTGCTTGGCGCTACCCGCCCAACCAAAGGATGCAATACCGTAAGCCTTTTTTCTAAATGTTGTTTTAGCACGATCACGAATCGTAGCAAAATCAGGAAGCAAGCCTGCATACCAAAATAAAAGAGATACTGTGAAATACGTAGAAATTGCAAATACATCCCATAAAAGAGGCGACACAAAGTTTGGCCATAAAGGACCTCTTGAGTTACCGTAAGGCAATACAAAAAAGGCATCCCATACACGACCCATGTGCCATATCGGGAACTGACCCGCGCACATTACCGCAAATATGGTCATGGCCTCTGCCGCTCGGTTTACACCCGTACGCCAACCTTGTCTAAATAAAAGTAAAATCGCTGAGATTAAAGTTCCAGCGTGACCAATACCTACCCACCATACGAAGTTGGTAATATCCCAACCCCATCCAATGGTTCTATTCAAATTCCAAACACCTGTACCGTATTGTACTTCCCATGCTACACTGAACACACCAAACAATAATAGGGATGCGGATATAAAAAATCCGATGTACCACAATCTCGTTGGTTTTTGTTCAATAGGAGCACAGATATCCTCCGTAACTTGATGGTAATCTTTCATACCATCTACTAAGGGCTCTCTTACGTATGATTCGTATTTTAAATGCATAGTTTCTCTTTAGTGTTATGCGTGTGTTTTTTCTTGTTTATGTTCCTTTTCTCCATGACCATGCTCTGCTTCTCCATGACCGTGCTCATCGGCCCTTCCTTCTACGTGATCTGTATTTCGTATTTTACTTAAATAGTTAATGTTGGGTAGCGTATGAATTTCTTCTAATGTATAGAATACACGCTCTTTTTGCTCTTGGTGACGAATTTTATAAATCTCACTCGTTTTATCATTCACATTACCAAAAGTAATCGCTCCAGTAGCACAAGCTGTTTGACAAGCCGTTTGTGCTTCACCATCTTTCAATACTCTTCCTTCTTTACGAGCATCACGCTTCGCGCTTTGCAATCTTTGAACACAGAAAGAACATTTCTCCATTACCCCTCTACTTCGTACGGTAACATCAGGGTTTAACACCATTCGAGTTACGTTATTATTGATGTCATCTCTTCGTCCATCTTCATAAAGATTATGAACAAAACTATCCGCACCATTAAAATCACGCCAGTTAAAACGACGCACTTTATACGGACAGTTATTCGCACAATATCTTGTACCAATACAACGGTTATAAGCCATTTGGTTAATCCCTTCCGAGCTATGATTCGAAGCATTTACTGGACAAACATTCTCACAAGGAGCATTATCACAATGCTGACAAAGCATCGGTTGGAAAACCGTTTGAATTGAAGTAGCGTCATCTACATCTCCACTGAAATAACGATCAATTCGAATCCAATGCATATCATGTACTTTCAGTACACGCTCTTTACCTACTACAGAAACATTATTTTCTGCCTGACAGGCAATCGTACAAGCGCTACAGCCCGTACAAGTACTTAAATCTATACTCATTCCCCACTTTAGTCCATGATTCGGATGCTGCTCCATGTGATAAAGCGTTCCATTATCACGATAGGCTTCTTGCCAATCTTCATCTTCGGTATAGTCAGCACCGTCCGAATGTTTTTTAGGTTTGTGCTCATGTCCATGATCGTCTCCATGAGCGTCATGTTTTGCGGCTGCTCCATGTGCATCATGCTTCTCTCCATGACCTTCGGCACCATGTCCCGCTTCTCCTCCGTGCTCACCACCGTGATGGTTTACTCCGTTCGCAGCCGTATAGTGACCCAATTCATGCTCTCTTTTATCCGCTAAATGGCTAGGATCCTTTTGGAATTCTGCCAAGGTGTATTCGTGTAAAATAGGACGCTCCTGATAGGAGTGATGCGTTTGCGTCACTGCTAATGGATACGTTTTACCAGCTCCCTTTATGGTAGCCATGGCATGATAGCTTACTCCTGCGGCAGTGGCTTTAGCCAATTGTGAAACTTTCACACCTGTCATGACTTTTCCGTTGTTGGCGGCCATACCTACCCCTTCACCACGACCATAGCCTAAAGCTACACCCACAACATTATCGTGCATTCCCGGTATGACTAATACCGGCATTTCAATAGTGCCATTCTTTGTTTGAATGCTTACTACTTGTTTTTCTCTTTCAACTTCATTTAAATCCGTCCACTCCGCGCCATACTTTTTAGCCAGCGTCTGCGACATAATCGCGTAGTTATCCCAAGTACATTTTGAAATCGGGTCAGGCATTTCTTGCAACCAAGGATTATTACTCCAAGGTCCTCCATGTCCTAAACCAACTTTCTCATATAACACAAGCTCAACGGCATCAGCTCCGGCCTTTGGCATTCCAGCAATCGCTGCAACCGCAGCCTCTGCACTGCCACTAGCGCCTCCGCTCATGGTCATAGATTCTGCTTCCCACAATCCAAGCTGCATAGCCTTGTCAAACGCTTTTTGACCTCCTGCTTTTGCTTGCCAGAAATTTTGATAATAATCATACCAAGTTCCTTCCGTACCCGACCAGGTCATGATACTTTCTTGCCATTGGCGTGTATTGAATAAATTACTAATCGTTGGCTGAATAAATGAAACATATCCGCTAAACGATTCAGCATCACCCCAGCTTTCTAAGAAATGGTGAGTGGGTGCTACTACATTACACAAAGCAGCGGTTTCGTCTTTTCTATCGTTTAAAGAAACGGTAAGTTTTGTTGATTTTAATTTCGCAGCAATTTTTTCACCCATTGGATGCTCATACACCGGATTACAATCATGAAAAATAACCGCATCTACACCGCCACCATTTAAGGCTTCAACGAATGCCATCATATCCGTGTCATTCCCAAGCTTTGTATTGTTAGTGTTTGCTGTTGAAATCGTAGTACCAAATGCTCCAATTTTGCTATTGATTGCATTGACTACCGTTTGAATATTTTCATCATTGCTGCCACATATTACCAAACCATTTCCAGCTTGAAGTGAACTAGCAGCTGCTTTAATTGCTTTATTTAAATAGTCGCTTCCTAAATTTACAGAGCCGCCGCTAAGTGCACTTAACAAAGCACTCGCTACCGCACCATATTCTGAAGGACGACAAACTACGCGGTCATCTGAATTCATTCCTGACAGAGACATTACACCTTCAAACTGAATGTGCTTACTCATGTTCGGGTTTTTAGCAGAAACTTTTCTTCCTTTACTATATTGTCTTGTATTTAAAGAAGGGCTACCCCACGTTCCTAAGAAGTCTGCACCAATCGATACGATTGTTTTGGCAGCATCAAAACGATACATAGGTAAGGCTCTTTTTCCAAAGCTCTTTTGGTTCGCCTCTAAGGCTCCATGATAAGAAACTGCATCGTACTGAACGTGCTTAGCGCCAGAAGCTGCTACAAACTTATTAATAATATCATTCCCTGAAGGGCTGTTCACCGTCGAGCTCACTAGGTAAACATTACCGCTCAAACCTGCTTCTACTTTCTCATCTACTTTTTTCCAACTTGCTTTTGCTCCATCAACTAAAGGATGTTGCAATCTTGCGGCGTCATATAAGTTTAAAACAGAAGCTTGCATGCGAGCGTCAGTGGTACCCTCCCACAATTTACTATCTGTATTCCCTTCTATTTTAATAGGTCTGCCATCACGAACCTTCACCAAGGCTGGTATAGCCGTACCAGCATCTACAAAAGTAGAGGCATAGTGCAAGGGCACACCCGGTGTAACGTCTCCCGGCTTAATAGCATAAGGCAGTGCATTACGCACCGGCATTTCACAACTAGCAGCCAAAGTAGCGGCAACGGTTGTAAAACCAAGATACTTTAAAAAATCACGACGTGTGGTTGGGGCATTTTCGATGCTTTCTACATCCGCAAAAGGAACATCCGAGCTTTCTTCAAACTCTTGATTCACCTTCGCTAAGTATTCTTCGCTTGGGTTGATTTCCTCTATTCCTCTCCAATATTTTTTTGTGCTCATATTATTTATTTCGCTCAATTAGTTAATATTATTAATAGTGGCATTTTTGACATTCTAAGCCTCCGATATCACTCACCTTCACGTTTTCACGCTTTCCTTCTTTAATTTCTTGGTGATATTTTTCGAATATAGAATAGTAGTGATTATCAGCAAATTGAACGTTCGTTTCGCGGTGACAGTTAATACACCATCCCATACTCAACTCTTCACTCTGCTTTACTTCGTCCATTTCTTCAATGTTACCATGACACTGCTGACAGGCTACCTTGCCCGACACTACATGCACTGAGTGGTTAAAGTATACATGATCTGGAAGATTATGAATTTTAACCCAAGGAATTGCTTTGGCTAAAACATTTCCTTCCGCATCTCGATTGTAATCTTTCTTTTCGGCATTCCAACCAGCGTATTCATACAATTTTTGAATCTCGGCTGTTCCATCTACTTCCTTACCTTCTGCCGTGTATAAGGGATGCTCTTCCGCACCAGTGTATTCATTAATTTGTTTATGACAGTTCATACAAACATTGGTACTAGGCACCATGGCATGACGACTTTTTTCAGCGGCACTATGACAGTACTGACAGTTAATTTTATTAATCCCCGCGTGTACTTTGTGAGAGTAATAAATCGGCTGCTCTGGCATATACCCTTGCTGACGCCCCATGTTGACACCTCCCTTGGAGAGGTATACTCCAACACCAATGAAACATAAAATTGCTCCTAAGGCGATATACACTTTATTTCTATAAAAAGGAATGGACTCTTTGGTAGGAAGGCCTAATTTATCATTGGCATTCTTGCCAAGCATTTTATTTACTTGTGATAAAATAATAGCCGCCAAGAGTAATACGATGGTGAGAAGGGCGTATAACCAAGTGTCTCCGCTACCGTCTGCGCCTTTTTGAGCAACATCACCTCCGCCGCCACCACTAGCAACTTTAGGCTCAACACTATTTACATAAGCAATGATTGCATCGATTTCTTCATTCTTCAAATTAGGAAAAGCGGTCATCGCCGTTTTGTTCCATTCATTATATATGTTGACAGCATACTTATCGCCAGAAGCTATTAGTGCCGCCGAATTTTTAATCCATTTGTATAGCCACTCTTGGCTAGGAACCCGTCCGTCCACTCCTTTTAGAGCGGGACCTGTTCCATCTTTTAAGGGATGATGACAAGAAGCACAATTGGCTGAAAACAATGCTTTACCGTCTTGTGCATTAGCAACACGCGGTGTGCCAAATAGGAAGCATAATGTGGTAAAAACAAAAACTGTTAATATTCTGATCTGAACTCTACACTGTGGTATGCGCATTTGTTTAGTTTTTTGTTAAAAAAGCGTACGCAAAGGTAAGTTCGGATTGTGGAAATTTATCAACATTGTCAAGAAAATGTGACAGTTCAATTGTCATATTTTCTGCTCGACTTTTTTCGGCATTAGGGCAATAGTAGTTTTTGACATAAAAATTGGAAAAACCTCTTAGCCAAAAAACGAAAAGCCGATAAAGAAAATGTAGACAACTAATAAGATAAACCCTTCTGTTCGACTCAAATGTTTGTTCCACAGCATGAAGGCAAATAAAGCAGTAGCCCCAAGCATAATGTAGGCACTGACAGATTTTATCTCAAAAGGCACTTCAATTTCACCGACTAATCGACTCACTCCGCCAATAGCAATAATGTTATATATGTTAGAACCCAGAACATTTCCCACAGCCATTTCTGCCTTGCCTCTTCGTACAGCCGCTAGGCTTACAAATAACTCGGGCAAAGACGTTCCCAATGACACAGCCGTTAGTGCAATAATAGCAGGAGGAATTTCTAGTTTATCACCAATAAGAATCACGCTTTGAATGTTGTATTTCGCACCTAAATAAACACCTGCTCCACCTACCAAAAGCCAGATAATTATTTGAGCGGTAATTTTTGGCGCAGCTTGATCCTGTAAATCTTTGCCTTTTGACAAGGAAAGAATAATGAAAGTAGCCGTTAGTCCTAAAAAAACAATTCCTTCCCAAAATGCGATATTCAAATCCCAGATAGCATAAAATAAAAACAAGGCTGTACCGATTAAAAAAGGTAAATCGATCCGTTTGAAATTGAATTGAATATGAATTGATTTTCCTATAAAGGCCACCGTTCCAATGATCAATAAAATATTAGTAATGTTAGACCCTACTATGTTTCCTACCACGATTTCTGACTCACCATGCTGCACCGCCAAGATAGAAGAAACCAACTCGGGCAAGGAAGTACCTAAGGCTACAACTGTAACACCGATTACAAATGGTGGGAGCCCCAAAGCCAAGCCTAATTTCTCCGAAGAATCAATAAATTTTCCTGATGCAAAAACTAGAAGCGCTAAGCTGGCTACAAAAATGAGCAAAAGGAGTAAAATAGATTCAGGCATTCGTGCGAAGATAGGACTCTATGGAAGAGAATGAATGACTCGTTTTTAAAGCTTCAAATTACTCTTCTGTTTCGCCGGGTTCATGATCTTTAATCACATCGGAATCACGGTATTTACAACACCCATGCAAAGCATCATAACTCGCTTGACTGGCTTTAAATTTTTCAGTGTCATGACCTATCGCCGCCACAGTTCGTTGAATTTCTTCATTGCTCGTTTTGGTAACATTGTAACGCACAATCAATTCTTTTAAATATTCATCCCAATTGGCAATTTTTATGCCCGGCAATTGATTGACCGCTTCTTCAATTCGTTCCTTACACATACCGCATACGCCATCCACTTTTATCACATCCGTACGCATTTTTTTGGCCGTTATAATCGGCTCCACTCTTTTGTTCAACGTATATCTAAATCCACTGTAAAACAAACGACCAGTGGAAGGGCCCCAAGCAGCACCCGCATCAAAGAAATCGCCGTACGGATCAGAAGCGCCCAACACTAAATCGTTCTGACGGTAATTGGTAATATTTTCACTGCCCACATACAACTCAAAATCTCTGCGCGGCTTCCAAGTAACTTGTCCCAAGAGCCTAAAAAAATCAGGAGCATAATTTCCTGCTTCAGGGCGCATCCCCTCCGGATTACTAGAAAAATCCGGTAAACGCTGTAGCCCTGTCCAGTTAGTGGTAAAATCAAAGCCCCATTTTTCATTCTTAGTTTCATAAGAAAAATTAGCCAAGGCTCGGTGCCGAGGATTAAAAACTCGCTCACGCAATTGACCTGCTTGCGTCACGCGTACATCATTATATTTGTAAGCCAATCGGATATCAAAATTTTTAAAAATTTCATAATAGTATTCGGCTTGCAAATACCAACCATAGCTCTTACCACGCAAACGAGATAATTGCACAAGCTGCGGTGAGATGTCATAATCGACAACAACTTGCTGCGTGAAATCTGTGCGGAATAAATCAAGACTCAAGCGATTATTTTTGGACCCATTGTCAAAGTTATAAGTGAGGTTCACCCCATAGTTCCAACTTTGTTCGGGCAATAAGGTTTCCAATATTTGCACTTTACGATTCGATGCAAAAAAACGGGTGTTCTCAGCAAAAACGGTTGGGGTTCTAAAGCCACTTCCTGCACTGAGCCTAGCCGAAAAATTATCATTGAAATTATAAAGCACATTCATCCGCGGAGTAAAAAATGCTTTTTGTAAGCGCCAATTATAATCACCGCGTACTCCTAACAAAAGCGTTGTATTCGCAATATCATGATTAGTATATTCTGCAAACGTACCGGTTACCGTTTCGATTCTATTTTGCGCAATGTCCCGAAAAGACTCCTTTATATTATCATGTAAAAGGCTTCCGCCCAAACGCAGTTCATTTCCTTCTCCTAGAAATTCTGTTTGATAAATTAAGTTCGAAGAAACCGTTTGCTGAAAACCATTGTATAAATTTCTTCCGTAAACTGAATTTCTGTTTTGAGAGCTAAAGGACGATTGCAAGCCGATGCTTTTGGTGCGATCTTCAGTAATGGAGTATCCCATTTTGTGCATTATATCCAAACGTTGGTCAGCAATTCTAATTCCGTATAAATCATTTTGATCCGTTCGTACTTTATCAAAATCATAATCAACGGATCCGCCGTAGCGATTTCCGTTATGATACTTTCCCATGACCATACTCTCAAAACGCTTGCCATCATATTTCCAACGATTCATAAGGTGAAACATATTATTTAAAGGCACATCTAAAAAACCATCTTTATTAAAATCCATTTTTCGGTTCAGACGGCTACCATGAGCACTAAATAAGGTACTAACCTCATCCGTCAATCGAACACCTGTATTTAGATTCAATTCGGCTCGGTCAAATGAATTGTAATACCCATTTAGATGAAGTAAGGGTTTGTATTTTCTAGGTTGAATAAATTCAGTAGTGATTTGTCCGGTCATACTTTCAAAACCATTTGTGACGCTACCTGGACCTTTATTAATATAAATCGATTGCACCATAGGGCCGGGGATATTATTGAATCCGTAGGTATAGTTTATTCCGCGCACGTATGGCAAAAGCTCCACCAAGGTTTGAACATAGGTGCCTTGTAAGCCCAACATTTCAACTTGTTTCGCACCTGACAAGGCATTGGTGCTACTCACTTCTACTGAAGCATTGCTTTCAAAACTTTCGGCTAAGTTGCAACAAGCATTTTTCTTCAACTCTTTGGCTCCTAGCTTTTCTAGTCGGATGGCGTTTCGACTATCCACACTGTTCCCGTTTGTCTTCTTCCGAATTCGCAGGACTTTTAGTTTTTTATTTTTCTTTTTTACTTTGGTTGAATCCTGCGCAAAAAGAGCGGCGCTACTCAATAAAAGTAAAAGAATACTATATAAAATTTTCATTGTTTTTGATTTTGCCTCGAAGCGTTTCTTCGAGTATTTTTTTTGATGATGTTTTAGGATTTGGCTTTCGAAAAAAGCCTACCATCAAATCAAAAACGAACTGTACAAATTTTGGAAATCTTTGGGCGGAGGGAAGAAACTTAAAGAAGAATACGTGATTTTGTTTTCGGAAATAACTCCTGAAAAATATCCGCAATATTTTACCGAAGTCGGCAGAAGAAGTGCACTGAGTTCGAAGTCTACTTTTGAAGATTGTGAATTGTACTCTTTTGAAATTTCAACTTTGGATACAATTTCGTCGCAACAGTCTTCATTTTCTTCACAACAGTTTTCTCCGCATTGATCCGTATGACGTTCTTCCTGCTCAGTACAACTGCAAAAGTGCTGCGTTATAGAAACCCCAAAGGCTCCTAAAGAAAACAAAACTAATAATATGACAGCCGTTACTCTGCGCATTGCTTAGCAAAGGTAAACAGCTTATTAGAATTGTTGAACGACTAAGATGTTAAAAACCATAGAGCTACTTCAAGACATATTTTATAAAACGCTCTGTTACCCTTAATAATTTTTTCTAAAGGTAAGTGGTGTACACCCTGTATGTTTTTTAAAGAATCGATTAAAGTAGGCCACATCAACAAAGCCGCAATCGTAGGCTATTTCTTTTACTTGCTTTTCTGTGTAAACGAGCATTCGTTTTGCTTCTAACAGTTTTCTATCATGGATAAGTTGCAAGGCAGACTTGCTATATTGCTCTTTGCAAAGGCTGTTTAATCGCAAAGAACTAACTCCAATTTCTGCAGTGAACTCTTCTACTTTACTCCACTTTTTGCCTTGTGCTTTTAGTAATTGATTAAAGAAAATTAATTCTTGTGTCTCTTTTCTAGGAGAGTTATTGTTCGTCTTATTATATAGATCTCTGGTTAGAATGAGCAAAGCAAAAAGTAAATGTTTGCTCATTTCTAATGATTGAGATGCTAATGATTCTTTTAAGCTATTCGTCAATGCACTGACTTGGACAAATTCACTAGTTGATAAATTCAATATTGGTTGAGCGCCATTCTTGAAATAAGTAAGCGACGACATCAATTTTAAATCTTGTTCGGAGCTGCCAAAAATTAGTTCTGGAAAAACAAAAACGCCACCAAGGACTTCTGAATTAAAATCAACTTTGTGGACTCGACCTTTCCCTACAAAATGCAAACTGTTGTTTTCGGCTGGGTAAGTTTCAAAATCTATTTCATGCGCACCCTTTACTTTTGAAAGAAGCATAAACTGAAAATAATTATGTCGATGCGCTTGCTCAATACTATCAGCAGTAATAGTTATATCACGCCATTTAATAAACAGTTTGTTTTCTTCAATTTTATGCACAGGGATTTGCATGAGCTAAAAGTACAATTCTATTTCTGCGAATGATGGTACTAATTAGTAAAACACTTGTATTTTTTAAATGCAAGCTCAAATTGGAGCTGAGCGAAAATCAATTCTTCAATATTCACTATCTTCGAAAAGAATCTTGAATAAAAATAAGTCATGAGTAAAAACAAAATTTTAATCCTTGTAGCCGTTCTCTTCAGTTTTAGCGCAACAGCGCAAAAAAATGTAACCTTAACGATTAAGCATACGTTGGGCGGAAGCCCTTTTGGTTTTAATATGAATGCTACGAATAACCTAAATAATAGTCTAAATTTCACTAGAGTAGATTACTATATGTCCAATATCATTATTATTCACGATGGAGGAATGGAAACTCCTGTTTCGGAACAGCATTATTTTATTCAAGCCGGAAGTAATTTTTTAAGAGACTTAGGAAATTACAATGTTACCAATGTGGAAGGGGTGAAATTTCATATTGGAGTTGATCCGAAAGTAAATACATCCGATCCGGCACAATTTACTGGGGACCACCCGCTAGCGCCCAAGTCTCCGGCAATGCATTGGGGTTGGGCATCTGGGTATCGTTTTGCGGCGGTAGAAGGAAAAGGAGGACCTAATTTGGATTCAAATTTTCAATTCCATAGTTTGTTCGATGCTAACTATTTTCAACAAACCGTGACTGTCGCCGGTGTCAATACTGGTAATGATGTTGTGATTAATTTAGATGCAGATTACACGCAAGCTTTGAGAGACATAGATGTTTCTGTTACTGTTATTAATCATGGTGATGATTTAAATGATTTAACGGTATTGGAGAATTTTAGAGATCATGTTTTCACTGCTGGTTCAGGTCTTCCCTTAGCGGTTTCAAATTTTGAGAATGACATTCACCTAAGTCTTTCGCCAAATCCGAGTACGGGTGATGTGCGAATTGCACTAGACAATTCAGGGCAGACTTTGGTGACAAGCGCTCAAGTGCTTGATATTTCGGGCAGAATAATTCAAGAAATTTCTTTAACGAACCGAAATGAAGCCACTTTTAATATTGGCGCAAAGGGAATTTATTTTGTGCGGTTGCAGTCCTTCGGAATTAACTTGGGTAGCAAGAAAGTGGTCATTCAATAAACGAGTATGAAGAACCTTCGGGTTGGCTTAGTTTTTTTTGTTACGGCACTTTGTGTTTGCCTAATAGGTTGTCGAAAAGATCCGCTGCTTCAAGTAGGTGCTTCTCAACTTATGGCCATACCCGCAGGATTTCCTTCGATAAAATTTCCAACCGGAAATGAATTTACTCAAGAGCGTTGGGCATTAGGAAAGCGACTTTTTTTTGATCCTATCTTGTCCAATACTTACTCTATTAATTGTGCTTCTTGCCACATTCCCCAAAATGCTTTTAGCGATACGGTAGCCTTTAGTATCGGAGAAAATAATTTGAAAGGGAAACAAAACGCTCCTTCCTTGACCAACATTGCGTATCACCCGTACTTCACTCGAGCAGGAGGGGTACCTACTTTGGAGATGCAAATTTTAGTGCCCATCCAAGAGCATGATGAGTTTAATTCTAATATAGTTGATTTAGCGGAACGACTTATGCAAGTTCCGTCTTACGTGGAGCAAGCCAAAAAAGCATACGGTCGCGTACCTGACCCTTTTGTAATAACTCGCTCTATTGCCAATTTTGAAAGAAGCTTCATCAGCGGCAATTCAAAATATGATCAATACAAATTTCAAGGTAGGAGAAATGCCTTAACCGAAAATGAAAAAAGAGGTGAGGAATTATTTTTTAGCGATAAAACGTATTGTAGTTCTTGTCATGGCGGATTCAACTTTACTAACTATGCATTTGAGAATAATGGACTGTTTACAAAATATGCCGACAGCGGCAGGATGCGACTGACGCGAATTGAAGAAGACCGAGCATTATTTAAAGTACCGAGTTTGCGCAATGTAGAAGTTACAGGACCTTATATGCACGATGGTAGCATCAAAACGTTGGAGCAGGTGGTGACACATTATAACAGCGGCGGGGAATATCATAAAAACAAAAACAGTTCTCTAATTAAACCATTAGGTCTATCCAATCAAGAACAAAAAGACTTAGTAGCATTTCTAAAATCATTGACCGATTATGATTTTGTAACAAACAAAAACTTCGTCAACTAAAAAAGAGAGCGTGATCTATCACGCTCTCTTTTTTAATAATTTTTTTGCCTTTGTTAGAAACTGCCGTTAAAGGTAAAAACGTTGCTCATATTCGCTTTGATGGCATCTACCCAATCACCATCGTTTGCTCCACTATGACGAAAATCACCGTCGTTGAAATCAACCTTTGGATTGCTGTACATATTATTTAGATTAAAACTAACATAAGCTTCTTTGTCCTCGCCATCCACTTTGAGTCCTAAGTTGTTCAGTTCTATCTCAACTTGATTTCCAACCCCACCATAGTGAAACTCTAAGGGTTTCTCCGTGTTGCCAGCATCTAAATATTTCCCTTCATGCTTGAAGAAAATATATCCAGTAGCCCAAGACCAAAGCATCCCGTTGGAAGGGTCTAAGTCTCCTGACTGATCGCCGCTCGTATTGTTGTCCGCATTGACTCCAAAAATAAATCTCATCTGACGATACTCTCCATTGGGAATTGTGTACGAATCCGTTTTGTTATTCCCGAAGGCATCAATCAAATCGTTGTTGTTTAATTCAATTTCTTTTCCTTTGGTATCTACCAATATTATATTACTAATGTAGTATTTCAGCAAACTAACGCTATAATAATTGCCGGCAGCATTCAAATAATTCAAAGGAGTATTTTCTTCAATCGCTTTCTCGTCTACAAAATTGTCGAAGGTAAATGAAACATTTGCTTCTGTAGCTTTGTCTGCTTTTTGACAACTACTAATTGTAAAAATCGCTAAACAAAGGATGGTAAAATTTCTTATTGCTTTCATACTATAATTTATTTATTCTGTTAAAAAGACGTGTATATTGTCTCTAACGTTGGTGAAATTACAGCGTTTTTTAAGAATATTCTACTGACACTGTGAAATATTACAATCTTCTTACAATCTAGCTTGTCGCCATTTTCTTTTGAGTCTTCTTGCGTTCGATGGCGTCCAATTGAATCTTACGCAACCGAATCACAGCGGGCGTTACCTCGATGCACTCATCCTCACCAATGTACTCCATACATTCTTCTAGTGTAAATTCTGTTTTTACAATTACTTTAGAAGCATCGTCTGCGCCACTTGCCCGGTGATTGGTTAACTTTTTAGCCTCACATACATTTACGACTAAATCATCCGCACGAGAGTTTTCACCTATAATTTGACCACCATAAACTTCTACACCCGCATCAATAAAGAAGCGACCACGGTCTTGTAATTTATCCATAGAATATGGCGTTGCTTTTCCTTTTTCTTTAGCAATGAGTACCCCATTCTGACGGCCAGGTATTACACCTTTCCAAGGTTTGTACTCACTAAAACGGTGCGCCATAATTGCATTACCAGCAGTACCTGTAAGCATTTGCGAACGTAAGCCAATCAAGCCACGAGAAGGAATATTAAATTCCATATGCTGCATTTCACCTTTGCTTTCCATGATAGTCAATTCACCTTTTCGCTGAGTGACCATGTTCACCACTTTACTGCTAAACTCTTCGGGTACGTCAACTACGAGTACCTCATATGGTTCGCATTTTTCACCGTCAATTACTTTTGTAATTACTTGTGGCTGACCAATTGTCAACTCATAACCCTCACGACGCATGGTTTCTATCAATACACCCAAGTGCATAATACCACGACCATAAACCAAGAAGCTATCCGCACTTTCCGTTTTTTCTACGCTAAGTGCTAGGTTCTTCTCCAGCTCTTTATCCAAACGATCACTAATATGACGACTTGTTACAAACTTTCCATCCTTCCCAAAGAAAGGAGAATTATTAATTCCAAAAACCATGTTCATGGTCGGCTCATCAATTTTGATAATTGGTAAAGCCTCTGGGTTTTCAAGATCAGAAATAGTTTCTCCGATATTAAAATCTTCTATGCCAACTACAGCACAAATATCACCTGCGCTTACTTCTGTAACACGCTTTTTGCCCATGTTCTCAAAAATGTATAGCTCTTTTATTTTATGTTTTTGTACGCTACCATCTCTTTTACAAAGCGATACTTGCATTCCTTCGGTAAGGGTTCCTCTGCGCACCTTACCTACCGCAATAC
Source organism: uncultured Chitinophagaceae bacterium (assembly GCA_964612525.1). Classification (GTDB taxonomy): domain Bacteria; phylum Bacteroidota; class Bacteroidia; order Chitinophagales; family Chitinophagaceae; genus JAGNRR01. Next base: position 24,392 of record CAZTCQ010000029.1, read on the forward strand.
GGCCTAGGAAAGAAGAGAAATCAAGGGAAGTAATTTGCATTTGTACATCACCTTCTTCCGTTTTTGGTAAAGGAACATGCTCTAAAATACCATCCATTAAAGGTGTAATATCATCACACTGTACATTCTCAGAGTTAAACCAACCAAACTTACCAGAACCATAGAAGGTTGGGAAATCAAGCTGCTCTTCAGTAGCATCTAGTTGGAAAAATAATTCAAATACCGCATCATGCACTTCATCAGGACGGCAGTTTTCTTTATCTACTTTATTAATCACAACGATAGGCTGTAAACCTAACGCCAATGCTTTTTGTAATACGAAACGCGTTTGCGGCATAGGCCCTTCAAAAGCATCAACTAATAGTATTACACCATCAGCCATTTTCAATACACGCTCTACCTCACCGCCAAAATCGGCGTGACCCGGAGTATCAATTACATTGATTTTTACACCTTTGTAGCTTACGGCCGCATTTTTAGAGAAAATGGTGATACCACGTTCTTTCTCCAAATCATTACTATCCATAATGAGTTCACCAGAATCTTCATTATCACGAAATACATCCGTGGCGTGTAATATATTATCAACCAAGGTCGTTTTACCATGATCAACGTGTGCTATGATGGCGATGTTTCTTATTTCCATTGCGTTGCTTTTTATTCAAAACTCGTCGAGTCTATTGCCATTTGTACTAAAGACTCGACGAGTTTCTATTTTTCAGAGCGCAAAGGTCGTTTTTTATTTGATATAAAGGGTTATAGGGTGGTGAAATGTTTGAGGGGAAGAAAATTGGGAATTACATAAAAAACACCATGTATTTCTTTAAAGACATGGCGAGTAAGAAAGAGCTTGCGCCTCATTACTTTTTACCAAAACGATAGCCAATACCATTCTCAAACCAAATAGCATTTTTTTGAATCTTGGCATCTGTTAGAAAATTTACAGACCGCAGGTTAGAGGTAAAATAAAATCGTTTGTATATTTTTTGATTGAGGTTGAGGCCAAAATTTAATGCCAAGCCGCCATAATTTTTACTGCCATAGTACTGATCACTATTTCTTTGTTTAGAGTATTGTGTTGATAATCCACTTAGAGTATTTACACTTCAGCTTTTCCAGGCAAGTATTTGGTAAAGCAAACTTGCATTGAGCACACTACCAGTTCTCTCAAGAACAAAAGCATCTGCCAAAACATCATTGTTATAAACATGATAATAGGGAAAATAATAATTGACTGATGCCACCTGAAAACCAAATTTACCAGCTTGGTATTGATACGTGCCTGTGGGATTAATATTCTGCCGAAAGCCAGGATTAGCAATATTTTTAGCATCATTAAAAAAATTTGCACCCGCCGTACCCAATGCTATTTGATGGCGTTGAGCTATCATCGCCTCAAAAGAAAACACAAGAAAAATTAGTACGATTATATTTTTTATTTTCATGCCTCTACCAAATATACAAAATGTAAATAGTCTTTACTAGTGCCTTTGAGCCAGACGTAATATACATTTTTCTAAAACTGCATTTTACTACCATAAGCTAAATCGCCAGCGTCACCTAAACCTGGAACGATATAACCTTTAGCGGTAAGCTCTTCATCAATATCACCTATCCAAAAAGTGAGTTCAGGGTATTTCTTTTTTACATTTTCAATGCCTGCTGTGCAAGCAATGGCTACCGCAATATGAATAGCTTTTGGTTTGCCGTACGTTCGCAATTCATCCAAAGCCGTAATTAAAGAAGCACCCGTAGCTAACATAGGATCAGCTAAGATTAATACACGGTCCTCTAATTCTGGGCAGGTAACATAACCTTGCTCAATTTTAAATTCATCGCCTTTTGTATGCTTACGATAAGCCGCAATAAAAGAGCAATCCGCTTTATCAAAATAGTTGAGCACCCCTTGAAATAAAGGCACCCCTGCTCGTAAAATGGTGGTGAGCACAGGCTGCGAAGTCATCAAGCTCGAATCTTTTTCGCCTAAAGGTGTTTGTACCTTTTGGTCTTTGAAATCTAGGGTCTTACTAATCTCATAAGCAATAACTTCCCCTACACGTTCCATATTTCTTCTAAAACGCATGCGGT
>CAZTCQ010000030.1:0-20606 GCA_964612525.1 uncultured Chitinophagaceae bacterium
GTGTGTGTGTGTGTGTAAATTCATACCTTAACAAATTATATAAATTATGAAAAAATTATTTTTAGCGATTTTAATTTGCGCCATTTCAGGAAGTGTTTTTGCAGCGGATGGATGGGTAAATGCATCTGGTACTTGGACTGTAGTTTCGACAAACGGAAATGTCACTACTGTGAGCTGTCCAGGGGAAGGGCATTGTTACTCTATCTCCCCTGATAGAAAGGTCTATACCTTTGATGCTGATGGGAACCCACATTACGAAGGTCAATTATTAGCAATGTACCGAGAAGAAAGTGGGGACGAAGTGGATCCAAATGAATTGTCTGATGAGTTTGATGGTTCTGAGTATCTTTTAGAATTTGAATTTTAATATGGGGTCTTCGAATTTATTTTTAAATCGACTTGCAAAGACGAGTCGATTTATTTTTTTTATTCTTTTATTTAACAATAATCTATATGCCAAAACTTATGTGAATCTTTCTATTAATGATTGTGTGAATTGCATAGTGGCATTGTCTGATTTAAAAAAAATTGAACACATAGACACCTTATATATGGTTCTTCCTAGCGTCTTTAGTGAGGATCATGAAAGAATATGTAAAAAATATGCCTTCGAAAAAAACTCACGGGTAAAAGTATTGTATAGCGATAGTTTGTCAGATAATTTAAAAAATACTGCAAATGTGATTGGTAGCTCTATCCTTATTTATAATACTCAACAGAGTTTATTATACTCTGCGTCACTTAAAAAAATGAATATTAGAGCTGTAAATTTCTTTTCTTTTTATGATCGGCCTAGAATTCTAAATTCAATAACTAAAAAGAGGATGAATTTTAAGACGGCAAGGTATGAAAGAGGTGTTTTTATTTTGGAAGATTATTTCAAAGGGGTTTATGTAGCTACATTGAAGAACAATAAACTTATAAAAGTGGCAGAAAACGATAATGTCTTTGTAGAGCAAATTTACAAAGCTCTGTATAGTAAAGAATTTAAACAACGCTACAGCGTAATGCAAAGAAAACTTAAAGAGTATCCAAATATGTCACCCGGAGTTATTTCTGCTTCTATCCCAACCAACAAGCCTGAAATATTTTTAGTCTATGAGGTTCGGGACTATGCTACTATAAAAGGTGTTGATCGAGTTGATTCAACAATTATTACAAAGAATGTTTTAATAAAAATTGATTTAAAAACTAAAGAGAAGACTGTATTCTTAATGGACATTAAGGATAAGAATCTTATAGCTTCTAGTCCGTGGTCAATTATAGGAACCGGTAAAAAAATAAAAATGCTTTTTTACAAGTGGCTTTCTCCAGTCTCCAACTCGATGTTTTTGGCAGATGTGCAGTTAGAGGATAGTTTGTTTCGTGTGACAAATATTAAGCATCACATCCGTCCAAATGGATATGGTGACAAGTTGACCAATTATGCCTCTGCTTTGCATATTTCTAAGCATGTAATTGCTTATCAGTACGCGGATTCTTTATACAATATTTTTCAAAATACACAGGTACATATTCCTTACAAACTGAAAAGGACTGATAGTAAGAGTATATACTCTTCTGCAAACTTTTATAACTCTTCCAACCAAGAGTACTCATTGTTTTATTATTGGCGTCCACCTACTGCAGGCGGCAAAATTATACAACGTTTTATGTCATTTAAGGCAAGCGGTGAATTAATAGAAGATAAGAGTATTGATAAATTGCTTAGTAAGTATAAAATTACTACCTCGCCATCGTTTGTTCACGGGCGCCAAATGGTAATAGTAGACAGGGCTACGGGTCAAGCTATGACGGTGGATTTATAAATTGGAAATTTTACAAGATTGTCAATGGGGAGTGATCGAATAAGTTATGAGTCTCCGAAGATGTCCCTCGGTGAGGACCCTTTTGTTTAGGTGTTGGGATATCCCTTATTATGTAAATGTGCTTTTTTAAATGATTGCCCTGAAGTGATTCTTTTTTTACTTTTATACCATATCTTTTCCATAATTAATAGTGCAGCGTGCTCTTCTAGACTCTGTGCTGAGACCAATTTATTTGAACTATTATTAAATTATCCGAACATGAAATTTTTAATTATACTTTTAACCATTGTCTCAGCACTTAATTGCAATGCTCAAAACTATATTGCTATTTATCCTGCTGATTGTGTGAATTGTATGGCAGGAGTCTATCAGTTGAATAAAAAGTATCCAAATGAGAAATTTACTTTAGTTTATCCAACTAGATTTAAAAGGGATAAAGAAGATATTATAGAAAGTTTTGGTCTCCGAAAAAGGAAGAGTATGGATATAATCTTTACGGACTCTTTTACAACAAAGTATTTCTTGGGCAGCGGCTCTTTTTTACTATTGCTAGACAGGGGTAAGTTGATCTTTAAGCAGAATCTTAAAAGTATTCAATATCTAAAACTTGATTACGCCTTTAAAAAGTTGGCTATCACAAAAAAGATAAGGCGAATTCCATTGGATGCTTCTTGGTTGCCAGAGAACTATTTAAATACACCTTTCAATAGTCAATATTTCGCTGTTGAGAATAATTTTGGAACCTTTACTATTTGTGAAGTTGAAACGCAAGAATATCGTAGACTCAATGTGACTAAAAACATGCACGAGGAGCTTTATAAAATTTTGTTTGCTGATTCTTTTCAATATAAATACCCGACTGTTGAAAACCTAATTCAAGAAATGCCGATTTACAGGCCAAAATTAACCGAAGTGATACTAGGGCAAGAGGGTAAAATTTATCTCCAAATAACGCTTACTAATTATTGGATTAGGCAAAAGGCAACATTAGATACTGCTTTTTACTTTGACAATATGATAGCAACTTATGATTTTAAAAAAGATGAAATCACTACTTTAAATAAAATAGATAATAAATCCTTGTTGCCTTTGTATTTTTCTGAAATTATCCCTCTAACTATGGGTATGGCTGTTCATGCTGAAAATATTGAGCATCCTAAAGAGTCTATTCTTTCCTATTTAAAATTAGAAAATAAAACTTACACAAAGGGGCAAGAAACGAACGTTTTAAAAAATAGTGGTTTTATAAAATTTAATATTAATAATGTCAAGGAACGATTGTTGAGCTTCGAAAATTATATCATAGGCAGATATGATAATAAAGTTTATAATATCGCTAAGAATAAAATTATTAATGTGAATTTGACAGATTCATTCAGTGCCGATATGGCGCAATTGTATGACAGAATTCTTGACCCCTTTTTAGCTGTTCCTTTCAATAAGGCACTATCGAAAAACGAAAAGGGAGAATTAATTTTATTATTTGGTTATAAAAAAAAGAGCTATCTTTTTAATATCGAAACTCAGCAACTAGTAGCAATCCCGAAAAGAGTCATTCATTTGTGTCACTCTCAAAAAAGACAACCTTTAGGTTTTTATAAAGATGCTCATACCTTAGTTTGGCTAGATTGGAACAAGAAACAATTAGTATATTATACTCATGACTTATTGGACTAAATAATTTACTAATTTAAAGCGCAATGTTTTAATGGATTCGAGTACGTCAGTATTCCTTTAGTCGAATTATTTACGAATGTAAAGTTGTAAATTTGATTGGTGAATAACAAGAAACGTAATGGTCTAAAAATCGCAGAGTGCCTTTCAGGAATCACTGCGAAGGCGAAGAATAGAGTTGCGTTATGGACTTTTTTGAAGTCCTCAATAGAAAAAAGAAGAGTATCCAGTTTGAGGGGTACTCTTTTATTAATTTTATTGGTACTAAATAGTCTTTTATGTCAATCTATGGTAGTTGTAAAAACCAACCTATCGGATTGTGCTAATTGCACATTGTTTTTTAGTGAGCTTCAGAAAATGAAGGCAATAGACACGCTGTTCGTTTTGTTTCCAAACAAGTTTCAAAGAAACGAAGCCGATATAAAAGAGAAATACGGGTTTGAAAAAATGGATCAAATAAGCTTCCTTTTTAATGATTCTCTTTATAAGCAATTGGATGAATTCAATATGAGTTTTACATCTGAAATTTATGTTTTGAATACAAAGAAAAGTATTATCTATTCTGCGGATTTAAAATCGATGAACTTGGCCGCTATCAAATATTTTGCTCAACACGCTCAAGGAAATATCTTTACAATACCTTCATTGGAAAAAGTAAATTTGAGTGACTATCAAACTCAACAAAACAAGGTTTTAGCGCAAGACTATTTTAAAACCTTATTTCTTGTAGATTTAAAAACCAAAAAACTTAAACGAATCAAGTCTAATGAAAAGCTAGTTCAAGGAATTTACAAGCGACATTTTGGCAAAGATTTTCAGGGTGGTTATGCCGTAATGAAAAATTTGTTTAAGAAATATCCAACGATTAAACCCCGGTTGGAAAAGGCTACAATTGCAAACAAAGGGAATGATTTGCTTATGCTTTACGTTTACCGTTATTTTGAAGATCATGGTAATGATGATACTGTGGTGGTTAGTTCTGCCATGTTGGTTAACTACAACATTCATTCCGAAAAATATAAAACATTTTTGATGCCTGATAAGAATTGGAGGTCAAAGAAAAGGTCATTGTACAAGTGGGCTAAATTTCTAGGCAAGCCTTATTTATTAAGTGAGATTACAACTAAAAATTCTAAAAAGGATTTTCCGTCAATTTCATTTGCACCTATCGAACTTGACAATGGAAAAAAGGTATTTAGAGAAAAGGAAGGAGTGATTACCGGATTTTACCCTAGTGATTATTTCAAGAATAAAGGGTCTTATTTATATAGAGGTTCATTGCATTTATCAGATATGACAATTATGCCCACTTTTTCAGATTCGATATATAATGTAGCGCTTAAGAAAAAAATTAGAGTGCCTTACAAAAGAAAGCGAGCTCATTTTAAGCAATATACTTCTTATGCTAACTCGTATAACCCTTATACAAAAACCTATCAAGTGTTATACTCATTTGAGAAAGGCAAGGCGTATTTCATTCTTTGTTTCAAACAAGATGGAAGAGTTATAAAAGATGAGATAGTGCTTGACAGCAAAGGTAAAAGGGTTGCAGGTATTTTAAACTTTTATCACCCACACCAAATTCTTTATTTTAATCACACCGAAGGGAGTTTTAGAACAGTTGATTTATAAACTGTTTACTAGTGCAGGTCCTTGGCTTCTTTTTTTGTTTACATCGCTGAGTTACTTTTACAAGCCGGTTATGTTATTTTATTTTCTAAGAAAGCGTAATAGCAAACTATTCGTAGCAGAATTGTTCTAAAAACTTTTTTGTATTTAAAAGTATAAGGCATGAAACTTCAAGCTGCCATCAGAATTGATTTCAAGAGTAGGCAGTGGAATTTTTAAATTGAAAGTGCTTAAAAAACCGTGGAGGAATTTTGATTTTGTCTTAATCCGGCTTAGGTCAATATCGGGAGAAAGGTAAAATTGTCTGAGTCTAGGAACATCGCTGCGATCAAAGCCAATTCCGTCTTCGTCTGTCCAAGTATTCGTATAGCCGCCATACATGCCTCGCGCGCCATAACCCACGGCTAGGTTTAGCCATTTTGGTAGTTTACTTTTCGGTAAAAAGGACTTTAGATTTGCACTCAGCCAATACGTCTGAGCATTATAATCTTTAAAAATTCTCGCTCCAACTGAAGTGCCATAAAGAGCTTCGGCACGCTGACGTAAAATCCCTTCGGGATAGATGTTTTTATGAGTAGAAAATTTGAAAAGGACACGCTGCTCACCCCAAAGTGCGTGCTGTCCTGCGTAGATTCCGCTACCCAAAACATTAGCGCCCATATCGCTCCAACTAAATCCCCATTTCGCACTGTAACCGTCTAGTATTTCAATGACTGATTGTGAAAGGATTCCACTAGCGGCACCAATGTAAACGCTTTTGTCTTTGTCCACTCCGCTCCATTGTAGAATGGAAGAATAGCCCAAACTTAATCGATAAGCACTATAGGTGTGGCCCACTTTATCTACTTGCAGCCATTCGCGGCTATCATCATAAGCATGAAATTTGGACTTTTCAAAACCGGAATACCATGTTTTATTTAGTGCCGTTAATGCAGCCGTCCAACCAGCAGCGTATAAGCCACTCACTGCTATTATGCGACCTTTGTTCGGAGTAGGAGCTTTGCTAACTGTTTTTTGTAAAAACGTTTTTGATTGCCAAATTGAATCTGCTTTCTGAGCAGAAAAAGGAGTAAGGGTTGTTTTTTCTTGTGCTTGGGTATTTAGAACTGCCAAGATGCAGAATAAGCAAACTATAAATTGTTTATGAAAGTTATAACCTACAAAATAACGTGCCTTTTCAAAATTGACAAGTGAACTAACGGATAGTACAGTTACTGAACCTTTTACGATATTTTTTACTTGCCGCACTTCCTAAAAATAAACTTTTAAATTCAACTTTGTAAACTCAAAACGTTAAACACTAAACGTTGAGAACCTTTTTTACAGTTTCTAAAATATCAGCGCATTCTCCTGGCGTGTTGCCCTCTGCGTAGATCCGCAACACGGGCTCTGTGCCTGAGGCGCGTACCATTGCCCAGCAGTCGTTTGGCAATACGAATTTAAACCCGTCAATGGTTATTGTTTCTTCTACTTTATAACTACCGAAAGCATCAATTCCATTTTTACATTTTTCTATGGCTGCTAGTTTAAGTTCATTCGTAACGTGCAAATCATTTCGGTCATAGGTAAAAGCGCCCACCACTTCGTAAACTTCTTGGCAGAGGTCTTTTACTGTTTTACCAGTTTCATTCATAAATTCATAAAGTAAAATTCCGTCATAGACACCGTCGCGTTCCGGGATGTGACCAGCAACGGCTATGCCGCCACTTTCTTCGCCACCCACCAGTACGTTTTCCTTACTCATTATTTCGCTAATATATTTGAAACCTACAGGAGTTACTTCGCATTCCAAACCATAAGCTGCGCACATTTTGTTGACACGTAAAGATGTTGAAGCGGCAATTGCTACCTTGCCCGTCATGTTTTTATATTTATGTAAATAGTGAATCAGCATCAATATGATGTGGTGAGAATCTACATAGTTTCCGTCTTCATCGTAGAGTGCTATCCGATCGGCATCGCCGTCATTGGCAAAGCCATATTTTAATTCTTCGGTAGCCGCTATGGTTTTGCTTAATTTCTGTAAGTTTTTATGCAAAGGTTCGGGAGCTGTTCCTTTAAAGGAAGGATTGACATGATTATGCAAATGAACTGCGTTCGGAAACATGCGATGCATAATATTTTGTCCGGCACCATACATAGAATCATAAGCTAGTTTCAAGTGAGAATCTTGTAGTTTTTTTATGTCAAACTTATCGTTGAGATAATCTAAGTATTCTTGTTCTAGATCTTTGTATTCTATCAAGCCCTTCTGCTCATAATCAGCGATTGCGCCTTCAATCTCCACGGCAGTATTGGGGATTAAATCTTCAACTTCTTGGATTTGCGCAGGGGCTGTGGGGCCACCGTGCGGAGATTTTAATTTGTATCCATTATAACTAGCTGGATTATGACTTGCCGTGATAACGATTCCTTGGTCAGCTTTATGCTGTAGTACCGCAAATGAAATCATGGGTGTGGTTACAAATTTTTTATCCATGATTACTTTCACACCATTGGCACAAAAAACTTTTACAGCCACTTCGGTAAATAAGGCGCCACCAAAGCGGCAGTCGTGGCCAATAACTATAGTTGGCTTATCCACGCTTTGGCGTGGCAAGCTATTTTTAGACGTAAGCCAGGTGCAAACGGCTTGCGTAACTCGAGCAACATTTTCGGTAGTATATTCTTGAGCAATGATAGCGCGCCAACCGTCCGTGCCAAATTTTATTTTCAATTTATTTTCCATTTCTTTTCAATTTTGTCATCAGAAATCAATACTAATTAAACCCTGAATTTTCCATGTCATTGAGTTGGCAAAAGTATTTAGGAATACTTATTTAACAGGGCTAAATGTATAATTGTTTTACTAATGAAAAATACTCAAGCCAAAGTTGACCAAGTCCCAAACCGAATAGTTAAGTAGCCCTACGATAAACTAATCTCTAAAGCCTCTTGGTATTCTTCGGCGGTGTAGTTTTCTTTGATTAAATCTAAATAGTGTTCTTTGCTAAAATTAAAACCTTGTTCCCGCAAAGAATTTCTCATGTCTTCGCCAAAGCTATCCATAAGGATATGACGTTTGATTAGTGGTGTCCTTTGTGCGAGGAGTTCCTTAATGAAAAAGTAATTAGGATTTTTGTCAAAATTAGCAATGTCATGAAATGCCTCAAGTACATAGCCTTTCTTTTTCCAGAAAGTACTTAAACCCAACTCATAATTGCGAATAACTTTTCGCTTGGAACGATACCGTTTTTTTCTTTTAAAATATTTTAGGGTTGAAGCAATGGCAGGCGACTCAATAACCAGAAGATACGATTGAAGATGAGCACCACGTTCGTTGCTAGATAAAAAGCCTTTCACCGAAGCCGATGAGTTACTGCACCAATGGAAGAAGTTTTCTAAGGAAGAAAGCAAGAGCATAGAATCATTCATAAGAATAATTCGTTCTGTATTAGCTAGTTTTAATTTTTTAAAACCCCAATACCATTTGCCAAAATCAAAACCTTTATTGGGGCTGAATAAAACTTCAATATTGCTTTTTTGAAGAAAGTCAGCAGATTGGGTTGTCCAATTTTTGGATTCGGTAATCAGTACGAGGCGTTCACAATGCTTATTCAATTCTCGTAAAAGGCTGCGAGTATATTTTGGCAAATCATCGCCCCTAAAATGAGCAGCAAAAAGGCAAACGCTAGAATGAGCCATGGGTTATTTTATGAGGGGGTAGAAATCAGTACTTTCAGGGAAGTGATAAAGCGTAACTAATCCTTCCTAATTTTAAATGCTTGATCGTTCAGAAACAGGATGTAAAAACCGCTTGGAAGGTGTGCTAAAGAAATTTTCGCCTGGCTATCGGTTAGTTTCCCTTTGTTTACCGTCAAACCTGTTATGGTTTGTAGCCTGTAAGAAACATTCTTGATAGCTGAAAAGTCAACCACTACATAATCGCTAGTTGGGTTAGGATAAATTTTAAAGTTCTGTTTAATAATTGTTTTTGTACTAACGGCCGTATTGGAATACTTAGAAAAGAATTTCCAAATTTCAAGACCCGCATTAATATCTCGGTTCGCACCCAAATTGCCAGGCCAAGTATGTGTGCCGTTGGTAATTTTTAAAAGCTCAACATGAACTCCGGCATTACCACCTGCGTATACAAAATGTTCTACCGTGCTGCCATCATTGGTATTAATATCAGGCAGGGCGGTTACGGTCGGAGTCGAGTTACAATTATTAGCAGCTACCCAATAATTAATGACAGAGTCTACCGAAGCCATTCCTCCATTTCCAGTTGTTCCTTCGTAAGGAACTGTAGCGTCAGAAGTCCCATGAATTTGCATCACAGGAGTAGGATGCGAGGGAGCACATAATGTCTGCATTTCTGGGGTAAAGGTGCCGCTAACCGAAGCAATTGCCGCAATTCGTCCGCCCAATTCGCAAGCTAATTTATGACTAAAAAAACCACCATTAGAAAAGCCAGTGGAATAAACACGCATAAGATTGATATTATAATTCGCAGCAATAGTATCTATTAAGTCGGAGGCAAAACTCACATCGTTCACAGTACTTGTACTCGTAAAACCACCAACATTCCAGTGGTTAATGAGACCGCCTAAAGGAGAGCCTGTGGGACTCACAACAATAAATCCAGCCGTATCCGCAATGGTTTGAAAGTTACTAATGTTAAATTGACTAGAACCGTTACTGGTAAACCCATGAAAATTTAATATCATAGGAACTGCAGACGAGCCCGAATAGTTTGCCGGAATATAGACTTCATAATCACGCTGCAAACCATCATGCATGAATGAACCTGTAACTGTTTGAGAATTACTTTCTAAAGTAAAAAATGAGATACAAAGAATAAAAAGTACTACCTGCTTCATAGGCTAAAGATACGCCTTACTAACCGAACATAGCCACAACGCTTTCGCCATCGCTATTTCTAAAAGCGCGATACATTCCTTTACTATTAAAGCAAAGTTCGTGATTGCCGGAAGTGTCTACAGCAATTAGTCCGCCTTCGCCACCGAAATCTACTAGTTTTTTATGTACTACTTCGTTACAAGCTTCTTTTAGCGTCATGCCCTTGTATTCCATTAAGCAGCTAACGTCATAGGCTACGTTGGCTCGTATAAAAAACTCGCCATGCCCCGTGCAGGAAATGGCACAAGTCTTATTATTAGCATAAGTGCCCGCACCAAAAATAGGGGAGTCGCCTATGCGACCAAAACGCTTATTGGTCATGCCACCCGTTGAAGTGCCCGCCGCTAAATTGCCGTCTTGGTCAAGGGCAACGGCGCCAACCGTACCAAATTTTTTGTCATACATTTTTAGGTTATCCTCCTTGTGGTCCAACTGATAAAAATCGGTGTCTCGAATTTCTACCCATTGGTCATAGCGATATTTTGTAAAAAAATAATCATCGGTGGCTTGTTCCACATTTTCTTGCAAGGCAAAATCTTTGGCACCATTACCGCTTAGCATTACATGGCCACTTTTTTCCATTACTTTTCTGGCCAAGGCAATTGGGTTTTTAATATTCCGAACGCCAGTCACTCCACCAGCTTCTAAATATTTCCCTTCCATGATAGCAGCGTCCATTTCATTGAGTCCTTTTTTGGTGAAAACAGCACCTCTTCCTGCATTAAATAATTCGTTATCTTCCATGCAAGCTATGGCCGCCGTGACGGCAGAAATGGATGACTCGCCTCGTTTTAGCATGGCATAACCTACAGCTAAAGATTCCTCCAAGGCTTTTTGATACCCTGCGGCAAATTCATCAGTGTGATTGGCTTTAGTAATGGTTCCCGCACCTCCGTGAATAGCTAATGTAATTTTGCTCATAGATTAATTTAATTGGTAAAAGTAGGTCGATTTTTTTAATTATTTATTTAACAGATTTATACGGACAAAATTATTTTTAAGTGGGCTTTCAGTACTTCCTTTGTAATTCAAAGTGAAGTATGCCAAACGCAATTGAGGTAAAAAACATTACAAAAAAATTTGGAGATTTTGTGGCAGTGAATGATTTGTCGTTTGCAGTGCCCGAAGGAAAAATATTTGGTTTTTTAGGGCCCAACGGAAGCGGGAAAAGCACAACCTTGCGAATGTTGCTAGCGTTGATTACTCCAACGAACGGAAAAATATATTACGGAGACAAAGAACTTCGTTCTAATCGTAAAGAAATCATGTCGCAGATTGGCTGTATCATCGAAAAGCCAGATTTTTATACCTATCTCAGTGCGCATGACAATATGAAATTGTTTGCAAGGGCAAGTGATGTGAATTTTACTACTGCTGATTATCAAAGGCTCTATGAATTAGTTGGACTCAAGGGTAGAGAAAATGATAAAGTAAAAACGTATTCGCATGGAATGAAACAACGACTTGGTTTGGCGCAAGCTTTACTACATGATCCTAGTATTATTTTATTGGACGAGCCCAATACAGGATTGGATCCGAAAGGGATTATTGAGTTAAGAGAGTTGCTCATAAAGCTGAATAAAGAGCAGGGTAAAACAATATTATTCTCCTCGCATATTTTGAGCGAGGTAGAAGAGTTATGCGATAGTTTAGTGGTGATTAATGAAGGGAAAGCGGTGGCGAATGGTAGTGTTTCTGAATTGTTGAGTAATGAGGATTTATTAGTAGACATTGAAGTAGGAAATATTAATGATTGTTTGCAACTGTTAGAAGGAACAGAATGGAAACAATATATTAAGGATAGCACGGAGCAAACTATTCGTTTCAATCTAGCCAAAGAAAAAATTCCTTTGTTGAATCAGTATTTGATTGATAACAAAGTTTCTTTAATTGCTTCATCTTATCGTAAACGCTTGGAAGATTATTTTTTACGTATCACACAAAATATAGACTAATGGAATTTGTAAGAATACTTAAAAATGAGTTGATTAAAACCATTAAAAAACCAAGGTCATTTATTGGTTTCGGTGTGGTGGCCTTTATTTGTTTGTTGTTGCAAGCTGCCTTTTATAATGACGGGAAAGAGATTCTTTCCTTCGTGACCGGTCAGTTAGAAAACTCTCTTTCCATAGAAGGGCAAGTGTTGAACGGTAATTTGATTTGTTTTATTTTATTGCAAACCTTAATTATCCAAATGCCGCTTTTAGTTGCCCTGGTTACGGGTGATTTAGTGTCTGGTGAAATTTCAAATGGTACGATGCGATTTTTACTAACACGCCCTGCTAGCCGAACCAAAATCTTACTAGCAAAATGGTTGGCTGGAGTGTTTTACACTTTGCTTTTGTTGTTGTTTTTAGGCGTATTGGCTTTGTTTGTGTCCCGAGCCATTTTCGGTGCAGATGATTTGATTCACATAAATTCTGAGGTGCTCACGGTTATTCAAGCTGATGATATGAATTGGCGCTTCGTGGGCGCGTTTTGCATAGCTTTTCTCTCGTTGACCGTGGTGGCCACCCTAGCTCACTTCCTTTCAACGGTGATGGATAATTCAATTACACCGATTGTAAGCACAATGGCCATTATAATTATTTTTACGATTATCGGTATGTTCGATTTGCCAAGCTTTGATGTTTTGCAACCTTTCTTATTTACGACTCACATGATAAGCTGGAAAGACATGTTTGAAGATCCTATACCCAAGGCCGATATTATAAAATCTTGTGTGATTTTGTTTGCGCATATCATTCTTTTGTTGGGTGCCTCACTTTACATTTTTAATAAAAAAGACATTAACTCATGATAAAAAAAATAGCACTCATTTTTCTATTTAGTCTCACAGTTGTTCAGGTAGCTACTGCTCAAGAGGCGAACAGTTTAATAAAGGCCGTAAATAAAAAATTCTCATTAGTTAGTGATTATAAGGCAAAAGTTATAATGAAATTTGCTTTGCCAGGTATTCGAATCAATACATTGAGTGGAAAAGTGTTTTATAAGCGTCCCAATAAATTCAGGATTCGTGCTAAGGGAATCTTTTTTGTTCCCAAGGATAATCCCATAAAAGACATTCCAAAATTGTTAGCCAATACAAAGGCTTATACTTCGGTAATTACAGGCTATGCCGACGTTCAAGGTCAGCGTTGTGCCGTAGTGAACGTCATTCCGCTTGATCCCAATCTTGAATTGATTATTGGAAAATTCTGGATTCGCGTCAAGGACCCATTGATTTATTTGAGTGAGATTACCACCAAGGAAAATGGAACGATTCGTACGCAAAATTTTTATGGGAATTATGATAAATATGCCTTGCCTGATAAGATTTTGATTCAGATTGAAATGAAGAAATTCAAAGTGCCAAAGTTGCTGGCCATGGATGTGAAAAAAAAGAAATCTAAAAGTAAAACGGTGAGTAAGAAATCAACAGGTGAAATTTACATGTTGATGAGTGATTACAAACTAAATACCAAGCTTCCGAATTCGGTATTTACCGAAAAGTAAAATTGTCTATCTTCGTACTGTTGAGGCCGATCATATATTTTGCAAGTATTTTTATTTTCTTAACTGCTTTTCAAGTGGTTGGACAAACGGTTTCATCCAATAAATATTTAGTCAAAACTGAAGAGGCCACACAAAATATACCTTCTGCTCTAGATACCTTAGCCTTAACTTTCAATGGGTTTTCTAACGACTTAGTATTAAAAACACAATTCCCCTTTCAGCTTTCTTTTGATGCCGTAAACTTTTCAGATTCTATTGCATTGCCGCTTGCTAGTGGTTTAAATAGAAGGGTGTATGTTAGATTGTTTTCCAATCAAAAAGATAAGACGTATCGCAGCGAAATAGAAATATTGAATGGTGCTAATTCTCTAAATGATAAAATTTATTTGATTGGAAGTACGATAGAATCTGCTGAAGCGATAAGTGTTGGGACATGGAATATTAAGTGGTTTGGTTTGCCTACCAAATGTGGTTGCGACACAAATTTAGCTCGGGAGAATGTAACTACTTTATTGAAGGAATTGGATTTAGATATCATTGCCTTGCAAGAAATTGTGAATGAGGACCAACTCAGTCAGGTGGTTCATGATTTGGGACCAGAATACAGATATGTTTTGGCGAATTATGCCTCGCAGGTTCAAAGTCAAAGTAGTTCGGGTTATTTGGAGGCACAAAAACTGGCCTATATTTACAATCAAACGAGGATTCAGAGAACCGGTAATTATGGACTATTGAAATCCACTTATCCGAGTCAGCAAGGTTCTAATTCGCCATATTATTATTTTGCCTCTGGTCGTTGGCCTTTCGTTTTTTCGGGACAAGCAATTTCTACGGGCGAAAAGTTTACGTTTCTTAATATTCATGGTAAAGCATTTTCGGGTTCTACGGAGCATAATCGTCGGGCAGGGGCTGCCTTAGAAATGACAGATGCTTTAAATACGAATCTACCGAATGAAAAAATAATAGTAACGGGCGATTATAACGATTTGCTGGAGGGGGCAATAACAAGTGGTTTCTCGGCTAGTCCTTATGCGTATATGCTTCAAAATAACTTTGTAGGTATTACGTTACCTTCGGTATTTCCAGGAGAAAACACTTACTTAGGAATCTCCACAAGTCTCATTGACAATTTTGTGGTTTCTGATAGAGCTTCTTTTGCCTATGTGCCAAATTCTACATTAATTTTAAAAGAAGCAAGCAAGGCTATTTTTGATTTTAGGAATACCACTTCTGATCATATTCCCGTTATATCCCATTTTTACACTAGTCTGAGCACTGCTTTGATTGAGGAGCCTAATTCCAAAACTGATTTTCAAGTATTATTTAGGACTGATAACTCTTTGCGAATTCGAGGAAAGGAGTTGCTCGTGAGAAGGATTCATGTCTATTCCTTAGACGGGAAGTTGATTTTTGAAAAAAAATATCAGAAGGGAGAGCGAATCCAAGAAGAGCTAGGTTCATTGTCCAACGGTTTATACGTTGTCTCCATCGAAACTAAATCTGGCATTGAGTATCATAAATGGCTGAGCCCTTAAGAGCGGATTGCTTTTACGGGGTCCAGATTAGAAGCTCTTTTGGCAGGAATGATTCCGGCTATTAATCCAACAACCACACTTACCGCTACTCCAAAAAGAATATTATTGATATTAATATAGATGGGGAAGTTAAATTCGCTAGACAAAATGCTGGTTAGCAAATAAGTAAATAGCATACCGACTGCTCCTCCCAATAAACACATTAAAATGGACTCTACTAAAAATTCTATAAGCACGGCTCTATTCCTAGCGCCAATCGCTTTTTTTATGCCAATCAAATTGGTTCTTTCCTTAACACTTACAAACATTATATTGGCTACGCTAAATACACCTACTATCAGCGAGAAGGCACCGATAATCCAACCGACCCAACGAACCATAGCAAAAATTTCAGAGACTTTATCTTGAATGCCTGATAATTGATTAAACGAAAAATTATTTTTTTCGGTAGCTTTTAGTCCTCTGGCTTTTCTAAGGATGCCCTCCGTTTCTAATTTTAATTCTTCAAATTTATTTGACTTCCTAGCTTTGATCATAAGTAAGGGGTCAGCTGAGCCATTATTGGTGTTTTTATCAATCTTGGTGTAGGATGTATAATAATTGTAAGATATAATCGCTCCGTTGTCAAATTGAAAGCCCGTAGTCATTTTACCGGTTTTCTTAATGACTCCTAATACATAGAAAACTTTATTGTCTAATTTTATTTCTTTATCGATTGGGTTGATACTGCCAAAAAGGTCTTCTGCCAAGGAGCTACCAATGACTACCCCATTGGACAAGCCGCTCTGAATTTCACTTAAAGAAAAATATCGCCCCGATTTTAAATCTATGGGTTGTAGTTTGTTAAAATCATAGGTAACCGCGTACAGTCTCGTATTATCTACTTTTTGGTTTCTAAATTTCGCTTGGGCATTAGAAGAGTAAGAAATAGCAGAATAGCTTGCGTATTTCGCTTCGTTCTGTAAACTGGCTAACTCATTATCCTTGATTACCGGGCGTGCTTTATAGCGCCACCAAGCGTATTTTTCGTCCGAATCCTCAGGCATCCAAGCATACTTGCCAACATAGAGTACGTCGCTGCCCAAGCTAGCCATATTGTTTTGAATGTTGGCTTCCATACTATCAAAAACACTGCTGACACTTACGATACAGAAAACACCAATCGAAACACCCAACACAGACAGAAACGTTCGTAACGGGTTACCCAACAATTCTTGAATTCCTAAACTGATATTGAGTCCGATAGATTTCATTTATGACAAGACATGCTTATTTAAAAAAGCCTTAGGGCTTAATGTTTCAATTTCAGAAAAATAAAAATCTTCAAGATCATAACTGACAATGGCTTTGCTTTGGCTTCCTAGAGCAGCGAAATATTCCAAGCCATCCTCGATATCATGAATTTTCTTATTAGTAAACACACTTTGTAAATCACTGGATTTATTTGTGGCCAGTAAAACTTTGTCCGACAATATTTTAATTTTATTATAGGCTATCTTATCATTCGTTTTTTTAGCGCTAAAGTAAAAACCAATGCTAATGGCAAGGGGAGAAGTATAGAGTGTGAAACGCCTGTCATCAGCCAAGGATAAAATGCGAGCTGCTACATCAAATCGTGGATATTCTTGATTTAATACAGCCACGAGAATATTAGCATCTATAAAAACGTTCAAAGCTATTTTTTCTTTTTGGTTTTGTAGGAGCCCTCAGCCTCGGCGGCTATATTATCGCTATTAGTTTCAAACTTTCCATAATAGGCACTTCTGTTTTCTTTGCGTGATTTGGGCTTGTGTTGATAAGAGGGTTTTCCTTCTGCTAAATCTAAAACCCAACTATTAATTGGCAAGTCATAAATATTGGCATCATTTACGGCTGTCATTTTGGAGTATAGATATTCTGTAAGCCTACTGAGACTAATTCCTTTTTGATTGGCAAATGCTTTTGCTTGGGCTATGACATCTGTATTAAAACTAAGTGTAATTTTAGAATCCATTTTTATTCTTTATACGACAAAGATATTATATTTATACGTATAATTATCATTTTACACAAAAAAAATCCCTCCAACGCGGTGCGAAGGAGGGCTTGTATTTTAAAATTGAGAAAACTATGCGTCTTCTTCAATTGTTTTCTTACCGGACTTAGCAATTACATCTTCCGAAATATTGTTTGGAGCAGGAGCGTAGTGGCTAAATTCCATTACGTTACTCGCACGACCTGAAGATAATGAACGCAATTGCGTTACATAACCAAACATTTCAGATAATGGAACTTTAGATTTGATAATCTGAGCACCTGCACGAGTATCCATACCTTCCATCATTCCACGACGACGATTTAAATCACCGGTTACGTCACCCATATATTGGTCAGGAGTAGTAACCTCTACTTTCATAATAGGCTCAAGCAATACGGGTTTTGCTTTTTTACCAGCATTACGGAAACCAACTTTAGCGCACAATTCAAATGCAACAGCATCAGAATCCACATCATGGAAACTACCGTCAAAAATTCTAACTTTTAAGTTATCCAAGGGGTAACCAGCTAAAACACCATTAGCCATAGCTTGCTCAAATCCTTTAATGATAGCCGGGTGGAATTCCTTTGGAATCGCACCACCGAAAATATCATTTACAAACTGGAACTGTTTGCCTTCGTTTTCTTTAAGCCATTCTTCATCTGCAGGCCCGATTTCAAACTTGATATCAGCAAATTTACCACGACCACCAGATTGCTTTTTATAAACCTCACGGTGCTCAACCATAGTGCGCAAAGCCTCTTTGTAAGCAACTTGAGGAGCACCTTGTGTCACCTCAACTTTAAACTCACGACGCATACGATCCATAATGATATCCAAGTGAAGCTCACCCATACCAGAAAGAATCGTTTGGCCCGTTTCTTCGTCTGTTTTTACACGCAGTGTAGGATCTTCTTCAACCAATTTTACAATGGCATTACCTAATTTGTCTACATCAGCTTGAGTTTTAGGCTCAATAGCGATAGAAATTACAGGCTCAGGGAATGTCATGGATTCCAAGATAATTGGATGCGCTTCATCACAAAGCGTATCACCCGTCTTAATATCTTTAAAACCTGCAGCAGCACCAATATCACCAGCGCCGATAAAGTCTACAGCGTTTTGCTTATTTGCGTGCATTTGTAATAGACGGCTAATACGCTCTTTTTTACCGGTACGCATGTTATGCACATAACTGCCTGCATCCAACTTACCAGAGTAAGCACGGAAGAAAGCCAAACGACCCACGAAAGGATCTGTCATAATTTTAAATGCCAACGCACTAAAAGGTTCTTTAATATTCGGTTCGCGTGTTGCAGGAGTTTCTTCATCCTCTAGTGTACCATGAATTGCTCCTACATCAATAGGGCTAGGTAGGTAACGACATACAGCATCCAACATTTTTTGAACTCCTTTATTTTTAAATGCAGAACCCGCCATCATAGGAATAATAGACATATCAATGGTTGCCTTCCGCACTGCTTCGTGTATTTCGTCTTCGGTAATAGAGTTAGGGTCTTCAAAGAATTTTTCCATCAAGTCATCATCATACTCTGCGATAGATTCTACTAATTTACCTCTCCACTCTTCACACTCCGCAAGCATCTCTTCAGGAATGTCAATCTCATCGTATTTCATACCCTGAGTAGCATCATCCCAAATGATTCCTTTCATTGTGATTAAATCAACCACACCTTTAAAGTCGTCTTCAGCACCGATAGGCAATGTTAAGGGTACAGGATTCGCTCCTAGCATTTCTCTTACTTGCTTTACAACGCTTAAAAAATCAGCACCTGCACGGTCCATTTTATTTACAAAACCAATACGTGGCACTTTATATCTATTCGCCTGACGCCAAACTGTTTCAGATTGTGGCTCTACACCAGAAGCTGCACAAAACAAAGCAACCAAACCATCTAATACACGCATAGAGCGTTCAACCTCTACCGTAAAATCAACGTGACCCGGAGTGTCAATAATGTTGAATTTGTATGACTTTGTATTTTTTAATGGCTCACCTTGATTGGTAGGAAAGTTCCAAAAAGAAGTAGTAGCCGCACTCGTAATTGTAATACCACGTTCTTGCTCTTGCTCCATCCAGTCCATCGTTGCAGCACCATCGTGTACCTCACCAATTTTGTGAGTTTTACCCGTGTAGTACAAAATACGTTCTGTAGTGGTTGTTTTTCCTGCATCAACGTGTGCAGCGATTCCTATGTTTCTTTGATAGTTTAAATCAGACATTTCTTTAATTTTTCGAAGCGCAAAGGTAGGGTATTCTTTGATTATAAAGAAAATAAGGGGTTAGGGATTCGTAAATAGCTTTTTTGGTAAAAACGAAATGATATTCAATACTTTTTACAAATTTACTGTACATCTAGAGCAGTTGGAAGAAGGGTACAGAGGGTTATTTGAGAACGCTTGAGCAGGCAGAAGGGATATTTATTGACTTAAAAAAGTAAATGCAGTCTAACAATTCTTAAACCTATTTAAAACGACTGCTTAACTTCGTTGCTAAAAATAGTGATCAAGAAAGAAATGTGAAAGATGAGAGGTGGTTAGCCAAGTATGCCTTATAAATGAACTGTCTGTTTAGATATTACCTATTAAGTTATTGATTATAAGTGTGTAAGCGTTGAAAAGTAGTGATAGTTGAGTGTGTCTTTAAAGTGATTAGTTCGTTGCATTATTGTATATTCAGATAGCAGTTTTAGTTCAATGAAACCTAACTTTACTTCTTGTGAAAAAGAAATTTACCACCCAAGTTGGCAGGCTAGAAGATAGTCGTGTATTTATGTATCATCTTATCATTCCGGAGGCTGTCGTTTTGTTTTACAGAGAAAAAAATCAGAAACGCCTCATGTGCCAGGTCAACGAATTGGAGGCCTATTCATCGGCTATCCTGTTCGCGAAAGGTGAATATGCCTACATTAATGTGAACAAAGAACGCATGAAAAAATTGAAGGTCAAAGTGGGGGATGACGTAAGCGTAACCTTAATTCCAGATACAAGTGAATATGGAATGCCATTGCCACCCGCTTTTGAGGAAATACTAATCCAAGATGCTGTGTTTAAAATGTTTTTTCAAAAATTGACGCCAGGCAAACAAAGAAATTTGATTCACTTGGTGGCTAAATTGAAATCGCAAGACAAGCAAGTCGAAAAGGCGATTATTATCTCAAATTATCTCAAAAGAGTTAATGGCAAACTAGATTTTAAGGAATTGAATCAGGCTTTTAAGGATGGGATTTAATTTAGAGGAGAGTTTTTTAGAGGAGAATGGATAGAGTATTGAAACTAGGTTATAGGGGATAGTTGATAGATCCGAAATGATAGTTGATAAAGAATTTTAGTTGTTGGGAGTGATTTCTTGGTTTTTTAATGCTCGACGCTAATGTAATTTCTTTGTTTCAAACTTTGGCAATTGATCCGCAGTTTTTACTTTTTTAAAAAAGTATTGAGCTATGATTGATTTTTTATAAATCCCTTCTTCATTTCGGTTTTGCCAAAGTCTTTTATTGCTGCGGCGCTTTTTGAGTAAACTAG
>CAZTCQ010000030.1:20706-26374 GCA_964612525.1 uncultured Chitinophagaceae bacterium
TCATTTCGGTTTTGCCAAAGTCTTTTATTGCTGCGGCGCTTTTTGAGTAAACTAGGAATTTGCCCATAAAAACTAAAATGCGCTTTAAGAATAGCTCCAATGGAAGAAAATTCTCCTCGTAATAAATGAGGTGCAGCACTTATGCCATCTAGTACGAGTCTCCAAGGTAACAGCCACCAAAGTCGTGAAGATGTTTCATTTTTAAAAAGTAGAGAAAGACTATTCCGATAATTATAAAATAATTTTTGAGGACTACCGTAGGATATAACACTGCCGCCCACGTGATACACGGTGCTTTTCCCGTTATAAGCAATTTTATAGCCCGCATTTTTCATACGCCAGCAAAGGTCAATTTCTTCCATGTGCGCATAGAAATCTAAATCCAAACCGCCGAACTGATTGTATAAATCAGCACGAACAAAAAAGCAACCTCCACCTGCCCAAAACACTTCTATTTCATCGTCATACTGACTTTGGTCTCTTTCTAACTCGTTAAACAGGCGACCCCGGCAAAACATATAGCCCCATTTATCCATGAATCCTCCGCCTGCACCAGCATACTCAAATTGAGTCCTATCTTTTTGATACAAAATTTTGGGTTGCACAGCCGCAATGGTTTCATCGGAATTGATCGTAGAATGAAGGGGGGCGAACCACCCCTGACTCACTTCAAAATCAGCACTGAGCAAAACGTAATACTTCGCTTTGATTTGCTGCAAGCCATCATGATAGCCTTGGGCAAATCCATTATTAATTTTGTGCTGTACCAATTGAACGCTTGGGAAATTCTTACTGACATAATCGTAGGTGTCATCTGTAGATGCATTGTCAATTAAAACAACATCATATAATCCCTTTGATTCTGAAACAATAAGAGGTAGAAAATCTTTGTGTAACCCTTTGCCGTTGTAGCTAAGAATGACTACAGCCGTGTCTGTAGTGCATTGTATCACGATTTACTTATCGTATTTTGGAGTGTACTTTGTGTGCTCTGGTACTTTTACGTCAGCATTGCTGTCATAGCGTTCAGTCCACAATCCATAGTTGCAAGCTGCAAAAAACACAAAAAAGCCTAAGAATCCTAACAAGAATAAAAAACGGCTTTTAGAAGGCTGATTTAATTCAATGTCAGCTTCGTTCTCAACGTATAGATTTTTATTTTCCATAATGATTTGGCAAAGTTAAATTACATATCGTTTATATTCAAAATTGATTTCCACAATTTAGGGTGCAAATCTATGTTTATAATTCACCGGGCGTAAGGCAGTGCGCCCCATTTCGTTTATTTAGCATGAAAAATATTCTAATTCTTTTGTTGATTTTAGTAGCCGCGGGAATGATTTATTTAGGCATTGCGAAAAGTATGTTGCCTCCGGCGCTTACGGGTGTTGGCTTTGTGCTTATAGCTGCTTTGTTTTATACAAAAAACCAAGAAAGGGTTTAGCGCATTAATTTCCAAACATATGATACTTTTGAGATTCTCTGATGAAAATCCATAAGTACGTTAAACTAGTATTGTTTGTTTTATGTGCGGCACTATGTTTGTACGTCGTTTTTAGTAAGGCCTATACCCGCGAAGCGTTACTGCTTATTCCGGCTTCTTTACTCTTGCTTTATTGGAAACTTATCATTTCAACTATTCAGGATATTCAATTATTCAGATATCAGCCGAGTCTAACCAAAAAATTTAATGAGAGCGTTCCTGCATTTTTAAATTTTTTAATAGCCACTCTGATTTATTTCGCGATTCACCATTTAAAAGCAGACGGATACTTAGCTAAATTTCAGAAGCCCTTGGTTTTCGGTCTCTACCTCATAATTGTTGTGGTAATGTTGAAAAGGCTCAACGAGTTTCTGCTCCTATTAGTATTGCCTAGAATGCGGAAAACAGAAACGGTATTAGATGATCAAATTGTACTCTTTGTTTTTGCCACGCTGAAGTATTCCATTATTCCTGTGGCTGTTTATATCTGGCTGGTAAATGGTTTAGATATTGCCTTGAGCGATTGGGCTAAAACGGGCTTGGCTATTTCTGTGGCTGCTGTTGGTTTTGCATTTAGAAATATTATTAATGACTTTTTGGCCTCTGTTATCATTAATATGGAGCAAGAAATCATGGTGAAAGATTATATCACAGTGAACGATCATACCGGTAAGGTATGGAAAATTGAACCGCGCTATACCATATTAAAATCTTTAAAAGGAGAGGAGTTTATCATACCGAATAGTGATTTGATTAATAATGCCGTAGTAAATCATAGCAAAAGGCAGTTTATTAGTATTTATCTTACTTTTTGGGTCAAACATCATGTAAATATTGATATCGAAGCCCTTAAAAAATTCATCAAAGACGAATGTGGGAATACTCTTTTAACAGATCATGAATTAAGCGATGATCCAGTAGTCAACGTTTACAAAACGGACTTAAAGTATGATAGTGTAGAGTATACCACTACTTTTTTAATTCGCTCAAGTATGGAAGGTTCGGGTAAAATTATTTTTACGGAGAATCAAAAACGAGAGCGTGTGATTAAACAAAAAGTGCTTGATTATATTCACGATCATTTATTATCCGATTAGTACTTCGTAAAAGAATGCATAGAGCTATTGTTTAGCTGTAGGTAATAAAAACCGTTCGCTAGATTCTCAATGTTTATATTTTGAAGTTGCTTACCTTTTTTACTTAAAATTTTTCTACCCTGTCCGTCGCAAACATGAAAACTCGTTATTTCATTTTTTGATTTAAAATATAACTTGTTGTTTGCTGGGTTTGGGTAAATCGAAATTTTATATTCTTTAAATGCGTTAGAAGAAGTTAAAGCCAAGCAGCTACTAGTGCCCACAAGCAAAGCTAGTGAGTCGCAGAGTAAATGATAATTTGATATATCCGAAGCAGTCATTGAATTAGGGGAAAGTAGTAAATTATTTGTCTCAAAGGTATCGACGGAAATTTTATAGAATTCTTGCGTGTTGCTTGAATCAAAACGAATTAGATGATAGTCTAAGTTGCGAATGCTTTTACCATCTCTTGAAGCGCTTGATCCAAACTGTTCAGAAAATTGATAGCCTCTATGTGTTTGACTTTTATTTTTAATAATTCGCATTAGCGATTTCGAGTCTAAACTTACGTTGTTTGGGTTCCAAGTTGATACGCCCGATAAATCAGCCACAGTAGCAAACAAGTCAACGGTGCTTACCATTTCATCTGTTCTGCGATTAGGCGCGGTAACTGCTGGCCCTGAAATAAACATGGGTACCTCTACACCATAATTATAAATAGTTCCTTTGCTTCTTCCATTAATAGGGTTTTTGCTTACATCGCTAGGAGAGCCGTTATCACCAATGAATATAAAATTCGTACTATCCAATAAGCCTTTCGTATTTAGATATTGAATTAATCGACCTGTTTCAGAATCTAATGCATCTATAGCCGCTTTAAAGTAGCGGGCTTTATTATTATTGATATGATTGGTAGTCCCAGGTAAATTGGGTTCAGAAATTAAATTAGAGGGTGGTTTGTGAAAAGGAGTATGAGGGGCATTAAAACCGACCCAAAGAAAAAAGGGTTGATTGTTAGGTAAAGTATCCAGCCAGCTAATGGCATCATTTACAATTTCGGTAGTAGAGTAGATTGTTGAAGTGCTGCTATTCCCATTCGTAATTTTAGTATAGTTGTTGTAATCTGGAATGGCACCAGCAAAGTTCCCTGAGTAATACTGCCAATCCAAAATACTTGGATTATTTAAATTTCCTTGTTGAGAATGTAAATGCCATTTACCTACAATTCCCGTTGCATATTGAGGAGTAGTTTGGTTACGAAGAACGTTCGCAATGCTCGTTTCACTTAAGCTTAGTTGATTCGTATTAGGCCCCGCTACTACTTCGCCCATACCCGTTCGGAAACCATAGCGTCCCGTCAATATCGAGGCTCGAGTCGGTGAGCAGATAGGGTAGGCCCATGCTCGATTAAAAACGACTCCCTTACTGGCCAAATCGCTTAATACTGGAGTAGCCGCAGTATCTGAGTTAGCATAAAAACCAAAGTAATCTGGGCTAACGTCATCGGCTATTAATAGAATTGTGTTTTGCTGGGCCAGGCAAATATTCGCCAATGAAGAAAGGATAGAAAGTAAAATCAACCGCATCAAGTAAATATAATTACAACCAAGACTTTATTGGATAATAATCAATTGACTTTTTATTGTTTAATTACTAGGCTGAGATTTTTATTTTCATAAATAGCCTGTGGCGAAATTACTTTTTCTTCCCAAGGAAAATTGTCGCCATAACGCTCTACTGCAATAACATTGACCGAAGGATGCGAAAGATCAAAATCTTTTAGGGTTTGCGTTTTGCCTATTTCAAGCCCGAGAATATTATGGTACGTTTTCCAAACTAGTTCTGAGCAATAAATGGATTCATTGCCCCATGCAAATAAGGCATCATAGTTTTTGCCTAATTGTTTTTCTGCTTCGCCTTGAAGTACATCACCAACAGAATCTGTAATTACACTATTGGCGAGTCTCTTAATTTCGTAATGTCCACCTGTACCGCGGGCAATAAAGTTTTTCAATTTTGTCCAACGTACGGGTTGTACTGCTTCCAAAACCCACCAATCATCTTTTTTATTGTATCGGTTAAAAATGAGGCCACAATGACTCCAATCAGATTGGGTAACGAGTTTGACAGCTGCACACTGTCTTGAATTAGTGGATTGAAAAATAATATCTCCCTCACGTAGTTCTTTTTTTAGATTTTCGCTCTTCGTTTTTCTGTTTTTTGAATAATCAATTACATAAAAAGCGCTAGCGCCAATTATCAAAATAAAGGCTCCTAAAAAAAGAATGACGTTTTGTTTCATCTTTTACAAAGTAAATAAATAGTATGTTGAGGTACCGTTAAAGTTGCAAAGTGTGAATCGTGCTTTACTTTTTCATGGACTGTAGAAAAAGATCGTCGTCTACTTTTTTAGCTGTTTTTACAGCTTCCGTACTTTCGTTGGGAATGGCCATAGACAGCACGTACTGTTTTATTTTCCAAGCACCATTATTGTATTCAAGTACGCCGGAGCCACGACAAGTACCCATGTGCGTTTCAAGAATTTCGTCAAACCATGATAGTTTTTGATTTTTTGAAAAATAAACATTTCGACTCAGTCGTTTGAAATCCCAAGTTGTCTTTTTGTCAAAATAGGGTTTGCAAAATGTTTCAAATTCCGAGCGTTTCCAATTTTCGGTAGCATCGGTACCAATGTAAGTTGCATCTTCTGACATCGAGCCAATGTAATTTTCTAAATTTGCGTTAGCCGCTGATTGGTGCCACTCGTCTAATAATTTATTGACTGTAGCTTGGGTATCTGTAAGCTCAATAGATTTATTAGAATCAGATTGAAGGCAGCCAACTAATGATAAACAAAAAATAAAAAACACTACTTGTTTCATGCCTTGAAGTTAGTATTTTTTTTGGCAGCAAGGTAGGCTCGCTTATAATTGTCCTAATCTGCGCATTATCTCTTGCTTATAGATTTTATCATCTAGACGTACCACTTTAGCAGACAAGCCTTTCTTCCAATATAGTTTTGTCTGGTCTATTTTACCAAGCGACCTAAAGACTTTTCCCATAGTAAGAAGATTCATAATATGATATTTATCTAGCTGATAGCATTTGT
>CAZTCQ010000031.1:0-8849 GCA_964612525.1 uncultured Chitinophagaceae bacterium
TCCTGATCATGATCAACTCCTGAACCTCCAAGATTTGGTAATTGCCAGCTACTCCCATTCCAATAAAAAATACTTCCATTGGCATCAACTAATAAATCACCTTGATTACTACCTGCAAAAACAGTATCCCCAGGCATTACAACGGCACCTGGTTTTTTAACTTCGCAATTACATTGGTCTGCAAGATTGATGACTGTTTGTGCGTTGACAGCATACGGAACGCTAAGACACAAGACAAGTAGTAGTAGGTACTTTTTCATGATATAAATAAATTTACTTGAATTAACCTATTGATTTACAACAAGTTAATTACATTTTTTGTTTTTGCAATGAAAAATCTAAACCGCTCAAAGCCTTCATTACATTGTAATAGAGACCAAAAGCATGCCAAATGTTGAATTTTGCCGCTAGTAATTTTATTAGAACTTCCTCTTTGAATTAATTTAAAGTTCCTTTTTCAGAATTAACTTCGCGCACCTATGGCAGTTTTAGTAACAAAAGATAGTAAGATAGTTGTGCAAGGATTTACCGGTACTGAGGGTACATTCCATGCAGGACAAATGATAGAATACGGAACCAATGTAGTTGGTGGTGTAACACCAGGTAAAGGTGGTCAAACACACCTAGACAAACCTGTATTTAACACAGTGGATCAAGCTGTGAAAGAAACTGGAGCGAATGTGAGTATCATATTTGTACCGCCCGCTTTTGCAGCTGATGCTGTAATGGAGGCAGCTGATGCAGGAATTGAAACCATAATTTGTATCACCGAGGGAATTCCTGTTAAGGATATGGTTATCGCTAAAGACTATGTTGATAGCAAAGGTGTTCGTTTAATCGGGCCAAACTGTCCGGGTGTTATTACAAGCGACGTAGCTAAAGTAGGTATTATGCCAGGCTTTATTTTTAAGAAAGGAAATATTGGTATCGTTTCCAAATCTGGAACACTTACGTATGAGGCGGCTGACCAAGTAGTAAAAGCTGGTTTAGGAATTACGACTGCTATCGGAATTGGTGGAGATCCAATTATTGGAACAACTACTAAAGATGCCGTTGAACTTTTCATGAACGACCCTGAAACAACGGGTATCGTTATGATAGGAGAGATTGGAGGAAGCATGGAGGCTGACGCAGCCCGTTGGTTAAAAGATAATATGAAAAAACCAGTAGTTGGTTTTATCGCTGGTCAAACAGCTCCTCCGGGACGTCGCATGGGTCATGCAGGTGCAATCATCGGAGGTGCGGAAGATACGGCAGAAGCTAAAAAGAAAATCATGTCTGAATGTGGTATTCACGTAGTGGACAGCCCAGCGGATATTGGTAAGAAAATGGCTGAGGTACTTTAGTACTTAGTCTTAAGTATTGAGTAATTAGATTACTTAATTTGAGTCCCCAAGTTTTGCTTGGGGATTTTTTTATCTGCCCATGTAATGAGCGATTCCTTTTGCTTAACTTCGAATAATCTTACGAAATATTTTAATTCCTCTTTTCCTTATTCTTCTGATAAGTAATTTATCAGCACAAACCCTCACGCTCAAAACTAATATTTCAAGCTCACTTCAGGAAACTTCTGGACTACTCTACCTAAACGGAAAATTAATAACTCATACAGATTCAGGTGGCGAACCTGCCCTATATGAAATGGATACGGCTACTGGTGTACAAACACGAAAAGTAATTATTCAAAACGCGACAAATATTGATTGGGAAGATATAACGGAAGATAATCAGTTTATCTATATTGGTGACTTTGGCAATAACCAAGGAAACAGAAAGAACCTTAGAATCTATAAAATAAGTAAGCAGGATTATCTAGTAAACGACACGCTTGTTGCTGATACAATAGTATTTAAATACAGTGACCAAATTAATTTTACCCCCTCCTCTTTTTCAACCAATTACGATGCCGAGGCTTTAATAAGTTATGGAGACAGCTTATATATTTTTACAAAAAACTGGGGAGACTTTAGGACGAACATTTACCCTGTCTCAAAAACTCCGGGCCAATACTCCTTGGTCAAATCGGATAGCATAAACACGCAAGCTTGGATTACAGGAGCTGTGTGCGACAGTTCGCAAAAACAAATCATCCTGATTGGATATACTTTTAATACTTGCTTTTATTTCAAAATAAATAATTGGAGCAATCGTTTTTCTGATGGTCAACTGACTAGAAAAATTTTACAACCAAATTCCTCAATTCAAATTGAAGGTATCGCCCAAATTGACAGCTCACATTTTTTTATTAGCTCCGAAAAATTTCAGTCCACAGTATCAGAGTTGCACATTCTGAATTGTCAGTCACCCACTAAGGTAGAAGCACTAAAGATGCAGAAACCAATTATATATCCCAACCCTTGTTTTGACAATCTGTACATAAAAAGCGCAAGCAATACTTTCCTCTCTATTTATTCTTTAGACGGCAAGCTCCTTTTACAATCTGATAAAAAAACTATTGACACCCAACAACTACCCGATGGGATTTATCAAATACAACTGAAAGTCAAGGATAAAGTATATTACCAAAAATTACAAATTCTATAAAGTCGAATGAATTCCCTCATAATTGCTTATTACAAAAACTTGCCTGCCTTAGAATTAATATTCAAAGCCTTACTAGTTCAAAGTAATAAGAATTTTGAAGTAATCGTCGCCGAAGATGCCCAAGACGAGGAGACATTAAAATTCATTACAGAATGGCGAGCAAAAGTAAAATTTACTATTCGTCATGTATCTCAGCCAGACCAAGGGTTTAGAAAAACTAAAATATTAAACTCGGCTATAAAAGTAAGCTCTTACGAAAATCTAATTTTTTTAGACGGCGACTGCATTCCGCACAAACACTTTATTGAGGCGCACACAAAATCTAGGACTACGGGATTTGCCCTTTTCGGAAGAAGGGTCATGCTCAGTAAAAATAAATCAGACCAGTTACTAGAAAACAAAATCCCAGTGCTACCCAATTTTTTTGAATTAAAACTTACGAACGCAAAAAAAACAAAATACAGTTTCTACCTACCTTTTATCAAGCAAGAAAGGGATGAAGGGATTTGGGGCTGTAATTGGAGTATTGCTAAAAACGAACTCTTGGCCATAGGTGGTTTTGATGAAAGTTATGTTCACGCTGGCATTGGTGAAGATGTGGACATAGAGTGGCGATTAAAAGAAAATGGAATCAAATTACTTTCGATTCGATTTGGTGCCATTGTGTATCATTTACATCATGCAGAAAACTATGATACCGTGGCCGTTCAAAAAGGCTACGCCATTTTGAATGCGAAAAAGAAACTATCAGCAAAGAAAAAAAATGAGGAATAACTTTATCAGATATATCAAGTAGAAAATTCTAAGTCTTAGACGAGAAAAAAGTCGGCAGAATGAAAGAACGAATCGTTTTACAAAAGAATTTAAGGATAAAAAAAGCTAATCCTCAGCATTGTGGTCTAACTTCGAATTCTAACCAATGCTGCGCTTAGCGCGCGGCACAAATTTTATTTTTTTATATGAACATTTTCGTAGCAAAGCTCAACTATGACACGAGCGAAACAAAGCTTAAGCAAGCTTTTGAAGCATTTGGTGAAGTATCAAGTGCAAAAATTATCTTTGACAAATATGAAAACCGATCTAAAGGATTTGGTTTCGTAGAAATGGACAACGACTCTGAAGCGCAAGCTGCAATCGATGCCTTGAACGAAACAGAATTAGACGGTCGTCAGATTGTTGTGAAGGTAGCCAACCCAAGAGATTAATATTTTTTAGTATAAATTATTTGAGTTCAACACCACGCGAAAGCGTGGTGTTTTTTTATAAAATTCTCTTCCGTTTAAACCACACAAAAATCCCTACGCAAATCGCCGCCATGACCAGCATGGCTATTGGATAACCCATTTTATAATCCAGCTCAGGCATCCATTTAAAGTTCATTCCATACACACCCACAATAAAGGTAAGCGGCAAAAAGAAAGCCGAAAAAATCGTCAACAATTTCATTACGTCATTACTTTTTTGTGCGGCAATCGAGAGATAAGTATGAGTAATATTATTGGCATCATCTATCGCTTCGTCAAACTCCAACATATATTGCAACACACTATCCTTGATATCCGTTAGTTGATAGTGATACTTTTCGGGAAATTCCAGCTTGTTCAATACATTTTGATTGAGCAATAGTAATTTTTTACTCAAGCGAATCTCAACCTTCTGGAAATACAATTCCTCTAGGGATATTTGATTATAGTTTTTTAAGAAAATTACTTCTTCCATATTATCTAAATCTTCACTATGCCACTCCGCTGGCAAATCAAAGGTGTCAATTATAATATTGAAAAAAGAAAGCAAGTGAGAATGAACCGAATCGAAGGTTCGGTCAGAGCCCAACAAAAAATCTAAGGGTGCTTCATGAATAGTAATCAAACGATCGGCAAAGACGAAAAATGAAATTTTATTGGACAATTCTGGGATATTGGTAGCATTCACCTCACGAGCGGCTGTGTACGCTCGCAGTATGAAAAATACATAGCCTTCGCGCTTTTCCATTTTAGGAAGATGCCCCGGCTCTAAACTATCCTGTAATAAAAACTGTCCTAAGCCATACTCTTCAGCAATTTGAGGAATGTCCGTTGGATCGGGGTCCCGAATATCAATCCAGGTATACTTGTCGGCTTGGATGTTTTTTACTGTCATACTTTGACTCTAAAAATAGACAAAAGAGCCAAACAAATAAAGTAAGGTTTTCAACTACATTTGATAAGTAAAAACGAATGCTCTACTTTTGAACCCGACCATGGCACTTAAAAACGAACTCAGATCGCAGGGCGATTTTTTATTTAAATACCGAAGCTACCTACCCATTATTAT
Source organism: uncultured Chitinophagaceae bacterium (assembly GCA_964612525.1). GTDB lineage: Bacteria > Bacteroidota > Bacteroidia > Chitinophagales > Chitinophagaceae > JAGNRR01. Next base: position 4,858 of record CAZTCQ010000031.1, read on the forward strand.
TCTTGTAGCGGCTCTCTTAGTCTATATTTTTGAAGACTTTACATTTCTGCACACTGAAAAAACAATCTATGAATTAGTTTGTTTGGGCGTAGCTCTTTTTGGTTTAGCGATTCGCGTAATAACTATTGGCTATTCTGGTGACAATACTTCCGGACGCAATACAAGCGAAGGACAAATAGCCGATGAAGTGAATCGCACAGGCCCATACGCCACCGTGCGTCACCCGCTTTATGTAGGAAATTATTTTATGTGGTTGGGCTTAGCCTTGTTCACTCAAAATATTTGGTTTTGCGTAGCCTTTACTTTTTTATATTGGGTTTACTATGAGCGAATCATGTATGCCGAAGAAATGTTTTTGATTGATAAATACGGTTCGGACTATACAGATTGGAGTGCCGTAACTCCTGCTTTTATTCCGAAAATTGGACAATGGACTCAACCAAAACATCCTTTTAGCTGGCGCAAAGTCATCAGGCAGGAAAAAGCAGGTATTCTAAATTTATTTTTAGTTTGCTTCCTTTTTGTAGTAGCTCGGGAATACTTAAGAACTCGTACTTTTTTAAGCGCTGATCAACATTGGCTTTATTTTTTGCTAGGCGCGATTGTTTGGTATATTGTTATCAAGGTGATTCAAAAAACAACGAAGATGCTGGAGAGTGATCGAGTCTAAATTTATATTTCCTAATGGTTCAGTTTCAATTTACCTTTGCATCACTGCAAGCTAGACTATCGATCCACGATTTAATTCATGGGTAGGAAAGTCCGGACAGCATAGAGCAACGTAGCAGATAACACCTGCTCTCAAGCAATTGAGAAGCCAGTGCCACAGAAAATAACCGCCCCCCAACCTAGTTGGGGGCAAGGATGAAAACGTGCGGTAAGAGCGCACGACTTTTATTGGTAACAATAAAAATGGGCAAACCTTGCGTGCTGCAATACCAAATAAGTAAACGCTATAAGGCTGCTCGCCTGAGTTTACGGGTAGGTAGCAAGATCCTAACAGCGATGTTAGGGCTAGATAAATGATAGTCCTCGACAGAATCCGGCTTATCGGCTTGCAGTATTTTTTATAAAAAAAAGCATGAACTATTTTATAGCGTTCATGCTTCCTATGAATCCAATAAACTCTTTAAGTTAGTCCCTTAGGTAACTTGAAAAAGGTTTACAATTTTTCATTCACCAATTTAATAATATTTGCTTCAGCCTTATTTGCATTAGTTAAAATTGAATTGGCTTCTGTTACATACTTCTCAGCTAAATCTTTATCCTCCAAATCTTTACAATTAATACGTACGTTCAGATTGGCTCCAAAGACCGCAGCTCGAGCGCACAATGCTCCTACAGCAGCATCACTCAGGCTATTCTGATTACCTTTTTCCGCCATGGCTTGACATAATTCAAATACTGCATAAGCTACTTTTACCGTTTCTAATGGAATTTCAATAGCGTAAATTGTAGCATCTTGTATAGCTTGCAGTCGAGCTGCTTTTTCTTCAGCAGTCCCTTTCGCCATACGCACGGCATCAATAATTTTATTAAAAGCGTTGGTATCCTCATCCACCAATCTTATCAGTTCATCTTTTAGCTCTTGCCCTTTTACAGCCCAATCAGAAAATTCTTCCCAACGGTCATCCCACCCTCTTTTGTGACTACTTAGATTTGCAACCATTGTACCCAGGGCAGCCCCTAAACTTCCGACATAGGCACTTACACTACCACCACCCGGTGCAGGACTTTCTCCTGCGGTCATATCAGCAAATTCTGTTAACTCTAAATCCACTAAACGTTTAGCCGCACCATCTTGCATCACATATTCTATAATCTTTTTCTTTGGGTCAAAAGGAGTCAACTCATCTAAGCCCATACTCTTAATGGCAATTTTTATTTTTTCAGCATCATCAATTCCTAGACTTCTATTTTGTTTACGCAAAAAATAATCACCCGCATCCAACATAGATTTTAGCGGCACTAAACCAACCAACTCACTTCCCGTAACGCGCATTCCTCTTGCTGCTGCTCGTTCTACTGTTTTATCAAATGCCACATGTAGCGGTGTAACTTTAATATCGTTTAGGTTCATAGAAATCTGAGCAATTCCATATTCATCAATATACCAACCGATTGCTTTTACTTTCTTAAGTAAACCAGGCTCTCTTAAAGGTTCACCATTTTCATCTTCCATTGGCTTGCCCGTCAGGGTTCCGCCTTCTCTTTTGATACGTCCATTTTCGCGCAAGTCAAATGCGATGCTGTTAGCCCGACGAACGGAGGTTGTATTTAAATTTACATTATAAGCCACTAAAAAATCTCTTGCACTTATAGCCGTGGCTCCCGTTCTTGGATTGAACGCAGCAGGACCAAAGTCAGGCTTCCACTTTGGATCTACTAATTTTTTATCCAAACCTTCATACTCTCCCGCACGAACCGTTGCCAAATTTTTTCGTTCATTGCTAGTAGCCGCATTTTCATAGAAATACCCAGGAATATTCAATTCCTCTCCGACTCTCTTACCCAGTTTATGGGCCCATTCAGCGGTTTCTTCCATACTAATACCGCTGATAGGAATTAAAGGGCAAACATCAGTAGCTCCCATTCGTGGATGCTCCCCACTGTGCTGACTCATGTCAATAAGTTCGCTCGCTTTTTTGATCAAGAGAAAAGCCGCATCAATTACCCTCTGAGGCTCGCCTACAAAAGTAATCACTGTACGATTCGTGGCAACGCCAGGGTCCACGTCCAAAAGCTTGACTCCTTCTACCGTTTCTACTTCATTAGTAATTTCTTTAATCACTTCAGGTCTTCTACCCTCACTAATATTGGGTACGCATTCTATAATTTGCATGATGCACTTAATTTAAAGTTTCGGTTGCGAAAGTAATATTTGACTTAGGATTCTGACAGTTTGAGAATCATATATTATATTTTTTTACATTAAGGCTTTATTAAGAAAAAAAGCAATGATTATATAATGCATGATAGTACATTTGAATCTAAGAGGTTTCGAAAGAAACTTTCTTTTTCATAGGTTGATTTGGTTAGGGATAACAGTTCTTATCGTTCGCGATAAGAACTGTTCCCTTTTTAGGACCTTTCTAAACTACTTTTCTTTATGAATTTTAGGCATTCAAAAAATACAACCCGCTAGTCTGGTAAGCGATCCATAAACAACGCTTTCAATTCGTCAGCGTCTTCTGGTTTCATTTTTCCACCCAGTATCAAGCGCAACTGTCTTCTACGTAGAGCTCCATCAAATAATTTTTTATCCGTCTCAGTTTCAGGTATTAGTTCACAAACTTTACGTGGCTTTCCATGAGGGTCCAAGGCTACAAAAGTTAAGAAAGCTTCATTAGAAACATATTTGTATTGGCTAGCTACGTCTTCTCCATGCACCTTTACGTAAATTTCCATGGAGGTTGTAAATGCTCTAGTGACTCTTGCTTCCAAGGTTACCATATTACCCAAGCTAATCGGATTTTCAAAAGAAATATTGTCAGCACTTGCTGTGACTACCGGACAGTTGCAATGTTTCATGGCCGCCATGGCTGCCGCAATATCCATCCAATGCATGAGCTTCCCTCCCATTAAGTTTCCGAGGGTATTCGTGTCATTGGGTAATACCAATTGAGTCATAACTGTCTTGGAATCTTCAACTTTTTTATTCTTCATAATTCACAAAAAATTCTAAAGTGCAAAGCTAAGCGTAGAATATTTCTTAATTTAGATAGCCAATTGAAAGTTACCATTTCTATCATATTATTTTCTTTGATTTTCACGAGCGTTAAAGCCCAAAGTGATTATTACGTTTTATTTGATTATAATAAATCTGAAGTGCCCGATACCGCTATGGCTTTCTTGGTAAAAAAAATTTATTCTCAAAATATTACACAAGTTTACTTAGAAGGTCACTGTGATAGCATTGGTAGTCGTGGCTATAACTATGATCTTTCTCAGCGACGTGTTTCCGCCGTTGAAAACCTACTCGTAGAAAATGG
>CAZTCQ010000031.1:8949-14943 GCA_964612525.1 uncultured Chitinophagaceae bacterium
GATCATTTAATGATAGAACCCAAAGCAGTAAAACCCGCTGCCAAAAAAATAGTAAAGCAGAAGAAACCTGCCAAAAAACCCAAGCCTTTGAAAATTGAAAATTTCAAACCAAACGCAACTATTGAGTTGCCCAATCTTTTGTTTCAAGGCGGACGGCATTATCTCATCAACGAATCAAACGCATCACTCGATACCTTAGTTCGTATTCTGAAAAGCAAACCACTCCTTCGAATAGAAATCCAAGGACACGTCTGCTGCACGACGTATCAGGATGATGGGTATGACTGGGATACCAAAACCCATAATCTTTCGGTAAACAGAGCAAAAGCCATAATGGCTTTCCTAGTAAAGAAAGGAATAAGTTCCACTCGATTGCGCACCAAAGGATTTGGAGGAAGTCAAAAATTATTTCCAAGTGAAGAAAATCAATACCAACGGCAACGTAACCGAAGGGTAGAAGTAATGATCTTGCCCTAAACGAATTTATTCGTACGTCATTATTCCATTTTTGTAGCTGAGCATGTACAAATACTTGTTTTCAAAATACTTAAACTTACCCTTGTTTTTAACTGGCATAATTTTATACGGCGTTAAAAAACTAAAACGATTGCTAGTAATATGCTCATTAAAAGGTACTCCATATTGATCCATCATGTGAGCAAAAAAGTAAATGCTTTCAAACCCTTTATAGAGGACATCTGTTGGAGTTCCCCCCATTCTTTTTCTGTACTTACTAAGAATATACTTTGTCTTAGGTGACTTTGTTTCTTTTACAAATGCCGTCGTGAAATAAATTTTCATGTTCGGAAAGGCCTCGGTCTTTTTTAAAGAAGTAATCATTTCAAGGGTTGGCATTCCAAATACTTTTAAGCGAGTCTCTTTGGCCAAAGGAACCAGAGATTTTAAAATTTTATACGAAGTTTTAGGGCTCAAGGTTCCTAAAACAATGGTGGTGTGATAATTACTATCTAACAAAGATTTAATTTGATCTAGCTTCAAAGCGCCTCCAGTCACCTTCACTTTTTTAAACCTGCCAGGAGTTGAATACAGTTCATCCTCTTCAAAATAACGCAAAGCATTTTTTTCTGAACGCTTATCTCCGTACAGATAAATTACGTTGTCTTCAGGATATTTTTTTGCAATCACTCTATGTAAATCACGAACGTGAGTTTGCAAGGTTGGCTGTAAAATTGTGAAGAATGGATTAAATTCCTGCTTAGCAGAAGAAGGCGAAACAGCACTTACAAAATTAATTTCTTTAACGCGGGCATAGTCTGCTAGCGCTTTTAAGTCTCGCACACTGGCATTACCAATTATCAAATCCATGGAGTCCAATCGATCGGATTGAATAACATTTTGAATGTTCAAATATTTTGAACGACTATCAAAAACATGAAAATCAAAATGAAATCCTTTTTTTCGCAAGGTGTCCGCAGCGATTTCTACCCCTTGATAAAAATCAAGACCTGGGCGCATAAATTTAGGAATCCGAGTCAGGTTCTTCTGTAAATCAACGGAATCTAAAAACATAGGTGTAAAAACGGCTACGTTGTACTTCAATTTTTTTACAGCCTTGGGATAGCGATAATATTTGCTCCAATCCGAACGCTCTACGTTCTTTCTTCTTTTGACGAAACTCTCCTTGCCGCTTTTTTTGACTTCATCTACGGGAAGAACAATTCCCTGCCCGAAGGCGAGATTGGTAAAGGCAATCATGAGTGCGAGTATAAAAATGTGTTTCATAATACGAACTGACAAAAATAGAAATATTCTTGTGGGCTTGGCCATAAACTTCATTTTTATATTGTTATTAATAAAATAGCTTAACATACCTTTGATTCATGAGGTTTTCCGACATATTTAGCCTGACTCGTTTGTCGATTCGTGGAAACAAATTGCGCTCAAACCTTACAGTCTCTATTATCACGATTGGCATTTTTGCCCTGATTAGTATTATCACCATCATTCAGATTTTAGAAACGAATATCGTCACAAGTTTCAGTGCTATGGGCACCAATACGTTTAGCATTCAGAGTCAAGGCTTTAGGCGAAATACTAGGCATAAATCTCGCAAACAATCCAACCGAAACCCTCGAATTAGCTACGAACAAGCTCGTCTTTTTAAAAAACAGTACGACTACCCAGCAACGGTGAGCATTAACGTGACTGCCAAAAACACAGCGACCATAAAATCAAAAGTTAAAACATCAAATCCTAATATTCGCGTTGAAGCAGTAGATGAAAATCATTTGAATCTATCAGGCACGGAACTAGCCGCAGGAAGAAATTTTTCAGCTTTTGAAGCCAGAGATAGCAAAAACATTTGTTTGGTCGGGTTCAAAGTAGCGCAAAATCATTTTGGCGGACTGCGCAAAGCACTTATGCAAAAAATATTTGTAGGCAATGCGCCCTATCAGATTATCGGAATTTTAGAAGAAACAGGATCTACTTTTACGGACCGAACAGATAATCAAGTTTTTATTACCTTGGCAAATGCTCGTCAGAAGTTTTCACTTGGTAATCAGTCCTTCGGCATTCGAGTAAAAGTAAGTGATGTGAAGTATATGACGCTTGCTCAGGATGCGGCGGTGGGACATATTAGAAGAATAAAAAAACTCACTCTCAGAGAAGAGAATAATTTTACCATAGTTAGCAGTGAAGAAATGGCGAGCATTCTGCTAGAAAATGTGAGAATTATTACCTTGACGGCGGCAGCGATCGGTTTTATTACTTTATTGGGGGCGGCAATTGGCTTGATGAATATCATGTTAGTCGCCGTGGTAGAACGTACCCGAGAAATTGGAATTTCAAAAGCCATTGGTGCTAACAATAAAACGATTCGTCAGCAATTTTTAACGGAGGCAATTTACATTAGCGTGAAGGGAGGATTGCTCGGCATGCTATTAGGAATATTATCGGGCAATTTACTAGCCTTTTATTTAGACAGCCCTTTTGTCATTCCCTGGAATTGGGTTTTTCTTGGTTTGGGTACTTGTTTTTTGGTGGGGCTAGCTTCAGGAATTTATCCTGCCTTAAAAGCAGCTCGACTCAAACCCATTGACGCCTTGCGCTATGAGTAAAAAATCACTAAAGTAAAGTTACCCACTCTCCTTTTTTTTCAGAATTGAATAATGCAAGCGATACTTGCAAAAAATGGTATTAAAATGGATATTGAAAAAATAACGAAACAAATAACAGATATGGCGATAGAGTATGCGCCAAAAGTAGCCTTAGCAATTATTACCCTGATTGTCGGTCTTTGGATTATTAAAAAAATCATGAAATGGGCAGCGCCTCAGATAGAAAAAAGTACGAAGGATGAGACTTTAGCTGGTTTCTTAAGCTCCATACTTGGTGCGCTATTAAAAATCATGTTGATCCTTTCGGTAGCTTCAATGTTTGGTGTAGATACTACTTCTTTTATCGCCATTTTTGGTGCGTTGATGGTGGGTATTGGCATGGCGCTGAACGGTAGCATTGGTCACATAGCTAGTGGCGTGATGCTGATGATTTTTAAGCCTTTTGTAAAAGGTGACCTCGTAAAAATCGGAGGTGGCCAAACTACGGGTACCGTTGATAATATCAACGCCTTTAATACCGTGCTGGCAACTTTGGATAATAAGCGTGTCATTATTGCGAACGGAAATGTGACGAGCAATGACATTACGAATATTTCTGGTCAGGGAATCGTGGGGGTAGAGCTGACATACGGTATCGCTTATAGTGCTGATATTGATAAGGCTAGAAAAATTATTTTAGAAGTGGGAGCTTCATGCCCACATGTCATCAAGGACCCTTCGCAGGGTGTGGTAGTAGCCAACTTGGGTGACAGCTCGGTAGATTTAGCTACACGCCCTTTCTGTAATAGTGAGCATTATTGGGATGTAATGTTCTATATGCAAGAAAATGTAAAGAAAGCATTTGATGCAAATGGAATCAATATTCCTTTCCCAAATATGGAAGTGCATATGGTCGGGCAAAATTAATTGTTCTTCTCCCGGAAATTTAATAAAGGCGCTCCTGAAAATCAGGAGCGTTTTTTATTTGATTTAGCTCTCGACATAAACAAGGAAACTTTATCTTTACCCACCTATGCGATACACACCTATTAATTCAAAATTATATACAAACAACCGTAGCCGTTTCATAAAAAAAATGAAGAAAAACAGCTTGGCTATCTTTCAAGCGCATCCTGCTATTCCAGAAAATGGTGATGCACAAGGCTATTACAAGCCCAATAGTGATGTGGTGTGGTTAAGTGGTGTGGTACAGGAGAAATCTATGGTAGTTTTATACCCAGATAATATTGACAAAGCCTACCGCGAGGTGCTCGTTATTCTTCGACCAAATGCTCACCTAGAAAAGTGGGAAGGTAAAAAACTTACCAAAGAAAAAGCAACGGAAATTTCAGGTATTAAAACCGTTATCTTTTTAGACCAACTGGATGGTATGCTTCAATCTTGGATGCATCATTGCGAACATGTGTATTTAGATACGAATGAAAATGATCGTCTCTCGAATGAGGTCGTTCGTTTGGATTTATTATATGTAAAAAAAATTCAGGCACGTTATCCCTTGCATAAATATGAGCGAGCGGCTCTGATTACTAAGGAGCTTCGCGCCATAAAATCAAAATACGAAATTGATGTAATGCAACAGGCAGTGGACATTACTCACAAAGCCTTTTTGCGAGTTTGTAAGTTCTTGAAACCTGGTGTTTGGGAGCATGAGGTAGAAGCCGAAATTACTCATGAGTTCATGCGCAATCGTGCTACACGGCATGCCTATGGCTGCATCCTAGCCAGCGGCGACCGAGCACGCTATTTGCATTATGTAGATAATAATCAAGAATGTAAGAAAGGAGAACTCATCCTTATGGATTTTGGAGCAGAGTACGGAAACTATTGCTCAGACCTCTCACGCACTATCCCTGTCAGTGGAAAATTTACCAAACGACAGAAAGAAGTTTATGACGCTTGTCTAGCTGTGCACAAATATGCTAACAAAGTAATGCGACCCGGAAAAACATGGCTTCAGGTTACGGCCTTAGCAGAAAAAGAAATGGAGAAACAACTTATCAAAATTGGTCTCCTGAATAAAGCCGATGTAAAAAATCAAGACCCGGCAAATCCATTATTAAAAAAATATTTTTATCACGGTCTAGGCCATCACATTGGTTTGGACGTGCACGACATTGGCACCCGAAATGAAAAAATAAAAGAGGGCATGGTCTTTACAATAGAGCCAGGCATTTATATCGAAGAAGAAGAAATGGGCATTCGGATTGAGAATGATTATGTGGTGGGCAAAACTAAGAATAGAGATTTGTTTAAAGGTATTCCGATTACGACAGCTGAGATTGAGAAGGCTATGAGTCGTAAGTAGTAAGTATTTGGTCGTAAGTGTAAGCTGTTATGAATAATTTTAAGGACTTAAAAGTTTGGCAAAAATCCATTGCGCTAGTAACCCTTGTTTATCAAAATATTGAAGAACTACCGCAAGACGAAAAGTATGGTCTTAGTTCTCAAATGAAAAGATGTGCAAATTCTATACCTTCCAATATTGCAGAGGGTGCAGGAAGAACTTCTAAAAAAGAATTTAAATACTTTTTATCCGTTTCAAAAGGTTCTTTAAATGAATTACAGACACAATTAATTGTTTCGCAAAAACTAAACTTCCTTAGCTTAGAAAAATTAACTTCGCTCGAAGAAAAGATAGAAGAAATAGGAAAAATGTTATCAGGATTAATAAAATCACTGAACTAAAAAACGTACGACTTACTACTCAATACTATTAAATGAAACATTTACCCAACGCACTTACTCTAGCCAATCTTTTTTGCGGATGCATTGCCATTGTTTTTGCTTTACATTGGCAGCCTTATCTGCGTGAATTAAATGGTCAGGATTTTTGGATTCCTGGCACTTCGCAAATTTACCTAGCCGGTTTTTTTATATTACTAGCAGCCATTTTTGATTTATTTGATGGGGCAGC
>CAZTCQ010000031.1:15043-26238 GCA_964612525.1 uncultured Chitinophagaceae bacterium
AAGCTATTTACTTTAAAAGGATTAATGAGCGGATCTTTTAAAGAAAATTTACTCCCCCTTATTTGGGTTTTCGTTAGCATAGTTTCTCTTGTAATATTCCGCCCTTTGGGTGTGCCAATTGCCTTCGTACTTTACATACTCATTTCTTTGGCTATGCAAAAAAAGTTGGTATAAAATAAAAAAGGTAATTAGGATTGAAGGTCTTTGTTCTAATAATAAATAAGAATAAATTTTACTTCCCTTTGCCAAACATGGGTACCCGATTCTCATTACCCGCTACTAGACGACCAATATTTTTGTGGTGAGATAGCACAACCAAAACCGCTGCTGAAATAGCAAACACCTTATAGAGCATCACCGGTTCTCGGAAAATGAACAAGAGTAGGATTGGAAAGGCAACACTCGCCGCAATTGAACTTAGAGAAACATAGCGCGTAGTAAAAAGCATAACAACAAAAACTCCAACTAAACAAAGTGCAACCGTGGGATGAATCGCTAGTATCATTCCAAATAAAGTAGCAATGCCTTTTCCTCCTCTAAAATTGGCCCAAATAGGAAAAATATGTCCCAATACAGCAACAATACCCAAACCAATTTGCAAATTGGTCAAGGCAGTATTACTCATTTCACCAGCCATGATGAGATAAGCTAAATCGACAGCCACAAATCCTTTAAGGAAGTCAAAGAGAAAAACAAAGCTTCCCGCCTTCACTCCTAAAACACGAAATGTGTTGGTAGCCCCAGCATTTCCGCTTCCAAAATCTCTGATATCAATATTAAAAAAGTATCGACTCACCCAAACGGAAGTAGGAATACTTCCAATCAAATAAGCCATTATAAAAAGTACAATTACTTGCATAAAGTGTTTTTGGTTTTACACGCGTCAAAGATACCGCTAGGAGTAAAGATGAACCTTATTAACTGTGAAATATATGTAAACAAAGCCAGGCATTCTTTTCAAATACATGATAATCAGTACTATAAACCTCAATAATTTTTATTATATTTTCTTTATCTTTCTTCATAATACCGCTGATTAAGAGATGAGAGTTCTTTTTACGTAATTTCTGAAACAAAATAGTCATACTTTCTCTGAGTACATTCAAATTTATATTTGCTAAAATACAGTCGAATTCTTCTTCAACCACAACCTCAATTCCGCCGATCCTCACCTCAATGTTTTTACAATGGTTTCGACCTACATTTTCTATTGAGTTTTCTTGGCTCCACGGGTCAATATCGTTGGCAATAATTTTTTGCGCGCCTAAAATCTCAGCGTACACTGCTAGGACGCCCGTACCCGTTCCGAAGTCAAAAACTTTCTTTGCATTAAAATCAATTTCACTCATCCTCTCCAGCATTAATTGCGTGGTAGCATGATGCCCTGTACCAAAACTCATCTTCGGAGTAATAACGATTTCGTGTTTAACGCTAGTGATGGCTTCATGAAAATGTGCTCGAATGGCGACTTGGTTATCGAGAACTATGGGCTCAAAATCTCGTTCCCATTTCTCATTCCAGTTTACTTCTGGTATTAATTCTTCAGAAAAAGAAAAGCCGACTACAGACTCCCTGAAAGTATTCGCATCAATCTCTTTTTGATCGGCAAAGGCTAAGAGGTGTGATTCCTTTTGTTCAAAACCCAGAAAGCCCTGATTGTTCAACTGTGCAATAATAATTTCTTGTTGCTCCTGAGAGACGTCTGAAAAAGTAAGCTTCAAATATTGCATCAGACAAAGATAGAACCCAAGACCGTCATACATTTGTAGAATGTTTAATAGATACCTCACCTATTACAAATCGTCGGTGCAGATACTGACTGTTTTTCTGCTCATACTCATCAGCTTTTTATTTGCGTATGGTATCGACCGTTTAATCATTCCGCTACTAACCGATGGAATCTCTTATCAAGATTTTTCTAAACCCGAAATTTTCAAAAATGAAGCTTATGTGCAAGTACACCGATTTGTACAACTCATTACCCAATTGATTGTTTTTGTGATTCCGGCTTTTCTTTTTGCTTATTTAGCTTATCCTAAACCGAAGCAGTATCTCAAAATGAATACTCCTGCGAACGCCAAACACCTTCTATATGCATTGGTGATTATGTTGTGCTCTATTCCCTTGATAGGGTTTTTAGAACATATAAATAAAATGATTCCTATCAGCCCCGCCATGCAGCTTATAGAAGATCAAGCAAAGTTGGTGACCGAAGCTTTTCTTAGTACCGACCGGATTGAGCATCATGTTTTTAACTTTATAATTTTTGTAGCTGCTGCGGCTATTGGGGAAGAACTTTTGTTCCGAGGAGTTTTTCAAAATATATTAGTGAGTAGCAGTCGTTTTAAAAAACAACCTTTTATTGCGATTGCCCTTACTGCACTTTTTTTTAGTTTGTTTCATGGTCAAATGTCAGGACTAATTCCCCGGTTTTACGCTGGTTTTATCATTGGCTGCGCATACTTTTTTAGTAATAATATCCTAGTTCCTATTCTGATGCACGCCTTGAATAACGGCCTTGTATTAATCGCGTTTTATGTAAATCCTTCAACTTTGGATGACTCCATTGGTACGTTAGATTATAAAGATATTCTGACTGTGGTTCCTCTTACTATTTTTAGTGTATTTTTAATCTACAAGTTTTATCAGCAACGCACCGAGTACACAATTGATAAAGTGCCGATAGACGAGGACGAAACAAATTTTTTAGCCGACCTGTAAATAAGAAATATGAGTGAAAATATAAATTGGATTTGCATCTACAAAACTACTGTTGATTTCGAGGCAGAAGCCATCAAGGGCAACCTAGAAACGCAAGGAATTCCAGCCGTCATCTTAAATAAAAAAGATTCCGCCTATCAAAATTTTGGATATATCGAAATCCACGTAGACGCTACCAAAGAGCAGGAGGCGCTCGCCCTAATTGAAAAAAAGGATGAAGCCGATTCATGAGCATCGATCAAAAAAAATTAAAAACGCGAACAACGAGTGCCGTTTTATTTATAGTGGTAATGCTCTCTGCGATTATTTATAATTCATGGAGTTTTTTAGCGCTGTTTGCCTTTGTACAATTTTTGTGTTTGCGAGAGTACATTTTTCTATTAGAAAAAATATATCAATCACCCTTTAGCGGTAGAGACAAATTTTCGTTTTTAATAGCTGGGTTTTGTGCTTTTTTATTTTTAGCACTTTTACCCATAAAAACCTGTGCGTTCTCCTATCACCTCTTTCAAAACCCATTGATTTTTTATTTTCTAGGAATATTTATAGGGATGATGATTATCTTGCTCCTTTCAAAAGATAAAAAAGCGCGCACGCTCATCACCGGAATCGGTTATATCGCCTTGCCCTTAGCCCTGTTGCACCACCTTAGAGTGCAATCATTACTCATTCCGTTATTTTTAATTTTTTCAATTTGGATTAGCGATACGGGCGCTTACCTAGGAGGTTCTTTCTTTGGCAAAACTCCTCTAGCCCCTTCTATTTCGCCGAACAAAACAAGAGAGGGCACAGCCATAGGAATCTTAGCAAGTCTCGTTTTTGCTTCTCTATGGAGTTTAGAATTCACCCACTACGCTTTCCACCATTATATAGTACTAGCCCTCATTGGAAGTTGCTTAGGAACTTTGGGCGACCTGGTCGAATCCAAAATAAAGCGTTGGGCAGGCGTCAAAGATTCCGGGCAGATGATGCCAGGTCATGGCGGCGCGTTGGATCGATTTGACTCATTGATTTTCTCTAGCTCGTTTGCGTTTATTTATGCCCTCTTTTTTATGGACTGTCAAATTTTAGAATTTTTCTAGGAGTTATTTTTAAAAAAAATGATTTTTAACTGATACATTTACAGGCCACCGAACTGAAAAAATTATGTACATCCACAAAGAAGGAAAAAATTATGTTGCGATTGGCATCATTCTTTTTAGTGTTTTAAACCTTTTAAATTATTATCTCTTTGTTTCTTACTGGTGGCTTTATTACCCCATTTTAATCCTCACCTTTCTTTTACTCGTTTGGGTTTTCTGGTTTTTCAGAATTCCAGATCGTAAAGCAACTACAGGAGAAGAATTGGTTATGTCCCCCTGCGATGGAAAAGTAGTGGTGATAGAAGAAGTAGAGGAGCCAGAATATTTTAAGGACAAACGAATTCAATTGTCAATTTTTATGTCACCCTTGAATGTACATGTCAACCTTTATCCCATCTCTGGAAAAGTAGATTATGTGAAATATCACAAGGGAAAATATCTTGTAGCATGGCATCCAAAATCTTCGACTGATAACGAAAGATGCACGGTGGTTGTCAGTAATGCCAAGACGAGTTTGTTAATTCGTCAAATCGCTGGTGCGGTGGCTCGGAGAATTGTTACTTACTCAAAAGAAGGTCAGTCCGTTAGTCAAAATGATGAGCTTGGATTCATCAAGTTCGGTTCACGAGTTGATGTTTATTTACCATTGGGTACTCAAATCGATGTAAAAATTGGAGACGTGGTAACGAATAAGGAAAGTATTTTAGCAAAATTTTCTTCTTAATGCAACGTTGTAGTTTTCATGATTATGATGTTCGGAGTGGGGTAAAACATAAACGAAAAATAGCTCTCCTAGTAAAAAAAATTCTCGAGAAGAAAAAAGTTGATTACAATATCAATTATATTCTTTGTTCAGATGAATACCTCCTGAGTATGAACAAAGAGTATTTGAGCCACAATACATTGACGGATATTATCACCTTTGATTTGTCAGAGGAAAATAGCGATTTATTAATTGCCGACATCTACATAAGCATTGAGCGAGTGGAGGAAAATGCACAATCTTTTAATAAGAAATTCACAGAAGAATTTCTGAGAGTAGTAGTCCATGGTATTTTGCACCTTTTAGGGTACCAAGACAAAAGCGCCCAACAAAAAACAAACATGCGTAGGATGGAGACCCGTTGGATTAACTTTTATAAAAAGAATATTTTAACCTTATAATTTTTTAGAGCCTAACTGAACGGTTACCTTTAGCGTCGATTATATCTTATGTCATTTAATAATAATTACGTAGCCATAATGGCGGGTGGAATCGGAAGTCGTTTTTGGCCCATTAGCCGAAATGACCACCCGAAACAGTTTATTGATATTTTAGGAACGGGCAAATCGTTGATTCAATGGACTTACGAACGTTTTAAAAACATTTGTCCCATTGAAAATATTTATATCATTACAAACGGAGATTACATCCCTACGCTCAAGGAACAATTACCTGAGTTGGCTTTGGAGAATATTATTTCTGAACCTTCTAGAAAAAACACTGCGCCCTGCGCAGCCTATTTTGCCCATAAACTACATGCCAAAAATCCGAATGCGAATATAATTATGTCGCCTGCCGATCATCTAATATTTGACGAGCGAAAATTTGAACGAGATATTATGGATGCGCTTGACTACGTTAGCAAAAATGATAATTTGGTTACGCTCGGCATCAAACCAACCCGACCTGACACCGGCTATGGCTATATTCAATATGATACAAATAGTAAAAAAGATGGCTTCTACAAAGTAAAAACCTTTACCGAAAAACCGAATTTAGAACTCGCAGAAACTTTTTTACGAAGTGGCGATTTTCTTTGGAACGCAGGAATTTTTGTTTGGAACGTAAAAACTATTTTAAAAGCTTATGCCAGTCATTTACCCGAACTTAATGATATTTTCTTGCAAGTAAAAACCTATAATACGGCTGCTGAATTAGATGATATCGCGCAAGCTTACCCTCAGTGCACGAACGTATCGTTGGACTATGGCATCATGGAAAAAGCAAAAAATGTGCATGTAATTCCTTCTTACTTTGGTTGGTCCGATCTAGGTACCTGGAATAGTGCCTATGAAAATTCTGATAAAGATTATTTGGGCAATGCCGTCTACGGAGACGATGTGATGATCATTGATGCTTCACAATGCATGGTCAAGAGCCCTGATGGCAAACTAGTTTTACTTCAAGGTTTAGAGAACTTTATCGTGGTAGATACTGAGGATGTTTTACTTATCTGTGAGCGGAATCGCGAACAACAAATCAAGGATTATGTAGCCGAGGTAAAACGGAATAAGGGCGACAAATTTTTATAGTAACTTACATCAATGAACGGAGTAACCATTTTTACAGAAATGAGTGCCTTGGCGCAACAGCATAACGCCATCAATCTTTCTCAAGGCTTTCCTGATTTTGAATTACAACCTGCGCTCGGCGAGTTTTTGCAAGAAGCTTTTCAATCCGGCTTCAATCAATATGCTCCTATGGCTGGCTTGCCTCTTTTGCAAAATAGCATTGTGCAAAGAATCAAAGAAAAATACGAAACATCACTTTCGTCAATGAACAACATTACCGTAACTCCTGGTGCTACCTATGGTATTTATTGTGCCTTGGTAGCTTGTATTCAGCCAGGTGATGAAGTGATTATTTTAGAGCCGGCTTATGATAGTTACGCGCAAAATATTGTTTCTCTAGGAGGCAAGGTTGTTCGGGTTTCACTTCATTCCAAAACCTTTGAGGTGGACTGGCAAAAGGTAAAAGATGCCGTAAGTACTGAAACAAAGGCCATAATCATAAATACACCGCACAACCCTTCAGGAGCGATGTGGCAGGCTAGCGATTATGAGGAATTAAAAAAAATCGTTCGGAAAACAGATATAAAAATCATCTCAGACGAAGTATATGACCATTTAACTTTTGAAGGAAAGCAACATTACAGTTTATTACAGGATGAAGAATTGTTTGATCGAACGTTTGTTATTTTTTCATTTGGAAAAGTACTACAAGCTACTGGCTGGAAAATAGGTTATGTTGCTGCATCTCCCCAGCTCACGAATAATTTCAGAAGAGCGCATCAATACATTGGCTTCTCAGTAAATTCAGTTTCTCAATATGCTATTGCCAAATTTTTAATGGTCGATCACAAACTAGATGAACTATCGAACATCTTTGAGTCCAAACGGGATTTAATGCTCAATGAATTTGCCAAACTTCCCTTAGTAGTTCCTTTTAAAAGTATGGGTAGTTATTTTCAACTCTTTAGTTTTGCAAATCTAAGCGATGAATCTGACCGTGCTTATGCTAAGGTACTTGTCAACAAAGCAAAGGTTGCCTCTATCCCGCTGAGTCCTTTTTTCCATGAAGAAAGCAATTCCCAGATGTTACGATTCTGTTTTGCCAAGAACGACGAGACGATCCGACAAGCCGCTAAAAACTTAACTGAATACTTTTCGACATAAAAAAAGCACCTCTTTGCAGAGGTGCCTACATTTTTCTTCAAGCAACAATTACTTGTTTACTCGAGTGCTAAGGTCTTTACCGGCTTTAAATTTAGCAACCGTTTTCGCCTTAATCTTAATTTCTTTTCCTGTCTGTGGGTTACGGCCCATACGAGCTGCACGCTTAGAAGTTGAGAAAGTTCCAAATCCTACAAGCGTTACTTTGTCACCTTTTTTAAGTGTTTTAGTTACTGACTCGCAGAAAGCGTCAAGAGCTGCTCCAGCTTGTGATTTTGTGCAGTCTGCTGCGGATGCCATTGCGTCGATTAATTCTGATTTGTTCATAATGAATTTTATTTATAATTTTTACTTGAACGAAAGTAATACATTCTATTTGAATATTGCAAGTTTATTTTCGCTGAAAGCTAGACTATCAAAGGATTTGCACAAATTATTCACAGATAAAAACTAAGCTAACTTTTCCAAAATTGAACGAAAGGCTACAAATTTTTCTCCAAACTTCTTGATCCCATCCTCTTTTAATTGAGGTGCAAAATCAGTAAGATAACGTTCGTAATCTTCCATCGTCTTGGCAAAATATTGAATGACAAAAGTGCGCTGATCATCCACTTTTGGTTCCAACAATTCAAAAAAAGAATACTCCACAAAACAACCCGTAGCCACTACCTCAGTTGCATGTGCTGCAATCCAATCCAGCCACTCGTGTTCTATGCTATTTTCTACCTTGACCGTTACATTATATACTATCATTTTATTTAAATTATTCCAGTTCTAAAAATATAGGACAGTGATCAGAATGCATGGCGCTTTGTAGGATGCCAGCATCTGTAATGCGGTCTTTCATACCCTCTGAAACACTTATATAGTCTATTCTCCATCCTTTATTGTTCGCTCTAGCATTCGCTCGATAGCTCCACCAGCTGTATTGGTGTGGGTCTTGATTTTTATGACGAAATGTGTCAACAAAACCTGCCTTAAAAAACGCATCCATCCAAGCTCTTTCTTCCGGTAGAAAACCACTGCTTTTTTTATTTCGAACAGGATCATGAATATCAATTGCCTTGTGACAAATATTATAATCTCCTACAATAATCAAGTCCTTCTTTTTCTTTTTTAAAGATTTGGCAAACCCAAGATAATCGTCCAAAAATTCCATCTTATATGCTTGTCTTTCTTCGCCACTACTGCCCGAGGGAAAGTAAGTATTTACCAAATTAAAATCACTCAGTTCAAATTGCATAGTTCGTCCTTCAAAATCAGCTTGTTCCAGATTCATGCCTTTTTTAACATTTTTGGGCGCTTGCTTTGAAATTACACCGACTCCGCTATATCCCTTTTTTTGGGCCGAATACCACTCACAATGATAGCCGAGCTGTTCAAATTCTTTTGTGGGAATATCTTCTTCATTTGCTTTTAATTCTTGAAAACAATACACATCAGCATCATCGTCAGCCATCCAGTCCGTAAGTCCTTTTCGGAGTGCCGCCCGAATTCCATTAACATTATACGATACGATTCTCATAATTTAGTTTGGTAAAAATAAAAAACTCCTACGCTTTCGCGTAGGAGTTTCAATTAAAATTGTTTTTTTAGTTAGCGTTTCGTGATTCTTTTCACACCAACCACCTTGTTCGACTTGTCTTTAAACTGTAATATGTAGATTCCTTTCGGCAATCCTTGCAAAGACATTTGATAAATTGAAGATTTTCCTTCAGTCATGTTTACCCGTTGAATTTGACGACCAATAATATTGCTCAGTTGAACAGACTTTACTTTTTCGTCCACTACATTTAAGTTGATGTAATTTCTAGTTGGATTAGGATATACATTCACCAAGTCCTTTTTGACATTTCTGACAGATACGGGGAAACAATTTAAATCTGTACCATTCGTGTGACGGAATTGTACAAAACGATTGGGTCCGCCGTTATCATCTTTAAACTCTAATATTACCTTCGAGCAACCTCCAATGGTATTAGCCTCCATTCTTCGCACTCCTACCTTAAATTCTTGGTTAGTTGAATTAGCGGGTAAAACACTTGTTCTCCAACCTACAATTGGGAAAGGTAAGCAAGTGTTCCAATCACAAACTCCCGTTGAAGTCCAGCCTACTGGTGTATCAACTGATACAACTCTCCATTCTATATCTATGTCTCGTGACGTTGGATTGGAAAATTTTATTTTAGCGTCTTCATACCCACTAGGTGCAGGTAACTGAAAATAAGCCGTGTCAGCTCCAATGCTCCAAACAGCTTGCGCATTAGCTCCGATTGATAACAACAGAGCAGATGCTATGATAAGTCCAATTTTTTTCATGTGTCAAATATTTATACGCAAATTAAGACTTTATTATGATTTTATTGTATTTTCACTAAAATTTTACATGATTATGAATAAAAAATTACTTCTTGTTCTCCTCGCTGTTTGCGGGACATTTTTTGGAAAAGCGCAAATGCTTCCAGTAGGTTCATTTGCTCCTGACTTTACCGTTACTGATATTAATAATGTAACGCACAATCTTTATACGTACACTGATGCGGGGTATACCGTATTCATTGACGTTTCGGCTACTTGGTGCCCTCCTTGTTGGGCTATGCACTCATCACATGTTTTTGATTCTTTAATGTCTAAATATGGTCCTAACGGGACAGTTGATCCGGGTAAAGTAATGGTAATTTTCATTGAAGGAGACCTATCTACAGGAGCCGCTGATTTAGCAGGTAATACCACAGCCTCTCAGGGAGATTGGGTTACTGGCACTACGTACCCTATTGTAGACGTTACAGATAATAGTTTTGTTACGGCTTTTCCAATCGGAGGTTACCCAACTTTCTATTCTGTTTGTCCAAACCGCACTATTTCTATGACACAAGCTGGTTATACGCAAGCTATGCTTACCGAACCATTTTGGACTGGCTTAGTTGGGAATTGCCCAGTTAAATCGACTGGAGATAATGCTGGAATGGTTAACGCACAAACTGATCAAGCGATTTGCGAAGGTGGATCGACTAGTTTAACTGCTCAGATTCAAAACATGGGTACCAACCCAATAACAGCTGCCACCGTAGAAGCATTAGACGGTACAACTGTCCTTGCCACTACCAATTGGACTGGTAACCTAAACACTTATGAGCATGCTACGGTGAACATTGGAAATTACACTTTCCCAGGTGGAATCACCAACGTTACCTACCGAGTAACTGCAACAGGTGATGTAAACGCTATGGATAATGAAGTTTCTAAGAATGTAGAAGCATTAGTTTCAAACTATCAATTGGTTACTTTGCAAGTAAAAACGGACCAATATCCAGGGGAGGTTTCTTGGAGAGTTCTTAATTCGAACAATCAAGTTGTAGATCAAAAAACATACACAGCTGGTACGGGTCAAGCTGGAGCAGGCGGTCCAGATGCTGGAATGGTATTCAACCATGAACTGCAACTAAATCCTGGAGAATGTTACACTTTGGAAGTCACTGATGATTACGGTGATGGACTATACGGAGTGCAAAATGCAGTTGACACAGGGTACATAAGAATCTATGATGGCTTACCAAGTAGTCAGTTACTTGCTGATTATGGTGCTGGATACGGTGACGGATTTAACACCATTTTCAAAAATGGTACGGCAGTTTCTGTTGAAAACGTTCTAAGTCAAGATGAGGTAAACATCTATCCAAATCCAACGAGCGATTACATAAATGTTTCTTTGAATCTAAATGCTTCTAGCGATGTAGCTATGAAATTGATTGACATGAATGGTAAAGTTGTAATGACTAAAAATGTTGTAAACTTGCAATCTTCTAATCAGCAATTAAATGTACAGAGTTTACCTGCTGGTTTTTACAACTTACAAGTACGCTCTAAGCAGGGTGTTAGAAATATGAAAGTTGTTTT
The DNA here is from genome assembly GCA_964612525.1 of uncultured Chitinophagaceae bacterium. Classification (GTDB taxonomy): domain Bacteria; phylum Bacteroidota; class Bacteroidia; order Chitinophagales; family Chitinophagaceae; genus JAGNRR01. Next base: position 26,179 of record CAZTCQ010000031.1, read on the forward strand.
GACGAAATAATTTCAACTTTTTTAAAATGTAAAGCGAGCCTAATGGCTCGCTTTTTTTAT
>CAZTCQ010000032.1:0-2180 GCA_964612525.1 uncultured Chitinophagaceae bacterium
TGTCTTTAGCGCCTTTAAATTTATCAAAGTTCCAACGCGGTATTTTTACAATTACATAATCCAGCGTAGGCTCAAAGAAAGCCGAAGTTGTTTTTGTAATTTGATTTTTTAATTCGTCTAGGTTAAAACCTAAAGCCAATTTAGCCGCAATTTTTGCAATTGGATATCCTGTTGCTTTACTAGCCAAAGCCGAAGAACGACTTACTCGAGGGTTAATTTCAATTACAATGATTTCTTCAGTTTCTGGATTTACCGAAAACTGAATATTACAACCACCTGCAAAATTTCCGAGCTTGCGCATCATATCGATTGCAATGTTTCGCATTTCTTGGAAACAAGTATCGCTCAGCGTCATGGCAGGTGCTACCGTGATACTATCGCCGGTGTGTACACCCATTGGGTCAAAATTTTCTACGGTACAAATGATACAAACATTGTTGGCGCTGTCACGCAAAATTTCAAGCTCAAATTCTTTCCATCCTAATACAGCTTGCTCTACCAACACCTCAGAAATTGGAGAAGCGTTAAGTCCAGCTTTTAGCGCATCATCTAGTTTGTCTTTGCTCATTACAAAGCCACCACCGTAGCCACCCAATGTATAAGAAGGGCGAATTACTAATGGAAAACCAATTTCTTGTGCAAACTCTTTTCCTTCCAAGAAAGAATTGGCCGTTTTAGCCGTAGCCACATTAAAGCCCATTTCAATCATCCACTTCCGGAATTTCTCACGATCTTCTGCTTTGTCAATGGCATCCATATCCACACCAATCATGCGGATCTTGTGCTCTTTCCAAATGCCCAACTCATCTACTTCTTTGGCAAGATTCAAGGCTGTTTGTCCACCCATGGTAGATAATACGGCATCAATATCGCTATTTTCTTCTAGGATTTGTTTGATACTCTCTACCTCTAGTGGCAACAAATAAACTTTGTCAGCCATCATAGGGTCGGTCATAATCGTGGCGGGATTGCTGTTAATCAGCGTCACTTTTACACCTTCTTCTCGCAGTGAGCGAGAGGCTTGGGTGCCCGAGTAGTCAAATTCACAAGCCTGACCAATAATAATAGGTCCAGAGCCGATAATCAATACGTGTTTAATGGAGTTGTCTTTAGGCATTTTTTTTTTACCCATAGCCGATTTCTCAGCACGAGTGGTTAAAAAATGTCATCGCTTTGTGCGAGACGATGGCAAATGTAAGGGGAGTATTTTAGCTGTGCAAGATATTTGTTGGAAGTAATCCACATCATGTCTTTGACACAAAATTCTATCCCTTTGAACGTCTAGCCATTTGTAGTAAAGCCTAAATCTGCATCTGTTAGCTATGAAAAATATAATCCTCCCAATAATAGGCTATCTCCTTCTTTTTGTTGGTAGTAGCAAAGCAACCGAAACTACTTCAGCCGCATCGCCTCTTCCTGGAGGCTCGTATGTGCAAGCAAAATCTAAGGCAGCACAACTTAAAAAATCATGTAGCAAAATGAGCATTCAAAAAGCAGGTCAGCAATTTGCAGATAATATCGCACAACAAATTGTACCCCATTGGATCGGAACACCATGGGATTTTAATGGTATAACGCAAACACCGGGAAAAGGAAATATAGCCTGCGGTTATTTTGTAACCACTGTATTACGCGATGCAGGTATAAAAATAAACAGAGTAAAAATGGCGCAATGTGCATCGGAGACTAAGATTAACTCTTTGACCAAAAACAAAAGAGACTTGATAGTTAGTCAAATCTCTTTATAGATTGTTTCTCACAGGATTATTTTCTAATTGCAACCGCAATCTTCACAATCTTGTTTTGTCTCGAATCCTTTTGCTGCGCAACCGCTATAGCCTATTTGAGTACACTGACCCGTATGGCTATTATAAAACCAACGGTTAAATGCTGCTTGACATAACTCATCTGTTGGAGGTAGGTCTTCACAGGCAGCAACCGTTGTGTTACAATTCTTGGAAGGGCAGTTTCTTTTTTGGCAGCTACTAAAGCTTAGTAAGATCAGACTGCTGAGGATTAAAATATTCTTCATTGTTTTTTACTTTAGTTATTCCTATTCTTTTGGCTTTTCGGTTTCGCCCTTTTTTCGAGCAATCTCTGGACTCTACTTTTAAATTTCTTTACTACAATCTGATACCAATAGCGAACGGCCTACGATCCAAACCTGTATTTTGACCGTT
>CAZTCQ010000032.1:2280-6250 GCA_964612525.1 uncultured Chitinophagaceae bacterium
TCTTCTTTTTGTACATCTCTTGCGTTACTGGCAGTAGTAGTAATGTCACCATTATTAACGACAAGATCCTCTAAGGTTCCATTGTAAACGCTATTATCAATTACATTATTAATCCCAAAGTCAAAATGCATGCCTTTGTGTAGCTTTTTATGTTTTTTCTTTTTCTGGGTCAAATTGGGTCTACCAATTTTTATTCCATTATTCCCAATAGAAATTCGCATCCCTTTTGAATCTTTCTTATCGCTTTTAATCGTATCACCCTTTTCAGTAATTACGATTCTAACATTGTCAATATTAAATTCCGTGGTATCTTTTTTTTGTGCCCAAGCATGGCCTGTGCTGAAAATAAGTGCGATGAGCACACCGAGTATTTGGTAAATTGTCTGTTTCATAATTTATAGTTTTAATTAGCTTGTGCCGCTCTAGCGGTATTAATTGTAAATAATTTTAGCTTGCCAATACATACTGTAATAGGCTCCTCTTTAATTTTTTTTATTGTATTTATTTTATTTTCTACTTTGCTTACGGCGCTATTTAGTTTCTCGTAGATGCGCGGGTGCGTCTCTTCACTTAAAACGAATAGGGCACTTTCTTGTTCTTCCTGTTCTGGAATAATGGGTGTAAGAATACGTTTCGGTTCAGGTGTTGTTTTTGGTTTTTCTTGCACAAGTATTACCTCTTTTAAAGGTTTCTCTAGCATTTTTGGTTCAGGTGTTTTTTCAACTTCTTTTTCTTGCACTTCGTTCTGCGGCACAGTCACATATTTCTTTTTTACAACCATTTGCTCCTGCGGAATGTTCCTTTGCTGTTTTCTAATAATAGGTTTTGGAACCGTACTTTGTTTTACTTGCTGTACTTTAGGCTGCTGGGCTATTACTGGTTCAGGAGCCACTTGTTTTGGTTCTTCTGAAATTTCTTTTTCTACTTCCTCAACATCAACTACCTGCTCTTTTTTAGTTTGTTCTATTTTTTTCTCTTGCGCCACAGCGGGAACTTCTTCCGTTTCATTGTTATTTACAAAAGGCCAAATAGCAAAAGCTAAAACAAGGGCTGCTGCCAAAGGCCACACTTTTTTTAAGAGAACAAGCGCTCCTGCTTTTTTATACAATTTTTCTTTATGCTCAAAAACAACTACTTCCTCTTCTTCAAATTTTACCGTGCCGTAAGCATCGAGTTCACTTTGCAAATCTGGATTCGCCGCAAAAAATTCATGGAACAAAACCAATTCATCATCACTCAACTCGCCATCAAGGAAAGCCACTATCCACTCTTCGTAATTTTGCTGACTGATACTCATAGTGACTTTTTATTTTGAGGTGAATTCAAAAATTCTTTCAATTTTTTTCGTGCTCTGAACAAATTAATTTTTACTTGTCCTTCCGTCACATTAATAATCTCAGCAATTTCTGCATAAGAGTATCCTTCATAATCTTTTAGTAAAATCATAGAACGTTGCAAAGTGGGTAGTTCGGCTAGCAACTTATGCATGATTTCTTTGTGCTCATTGGTTTTTGGGGTTTGACTGATCGCATTTTCATGATAATCGGCTACATATAGCATACGACCCCCTTTACGATATACATCTACTATTTGATTGTGCGCCACTTGGAAGAGATAGCTTTTTGCTTTCGCACTGGGGACATCTGCTCTCTTATTCCAAAGGGCTTCGTAGCAGTTTTGTACTATGTCTCTTGCGGTTTCCACGTCTTTATTTAAATTTTTTAGTATAAACCCAAAAAGCCTATCAGCATAGTCTTTCACAGCTTGGTTATAGCTTTTTGAGTTCATAGGGTACTAGTATATCGTCGAAGGATAAAGAAAGTTACATTTCGTTGAAAAATAATTTACTAATCTTTCAAGTTCTTTTCTATTTTCGAAGTTCAGAATGCTTACTAGATAACGAAATCAGATAAAAAGAGCATTACATAAACAATTCAACAAATAAACGTATAAACATTATGAAACGTCTACTCATGGTACGCCACGCAAAATCTGATTGGGGTGATTTACGTCTAAAAGATTTTGATAGACCCTTAAATAAACGTGGCAAAGAAAATGCACCTGACATGGGTAACCGATTAAAAAATCGGCACTATTATGTAGATACTATTATTTCAAGTTCATCCAAGCGCACCAAACAAACCAGCAAAAGGCTTGCAGATGCCATGGGTTTTGACCGCGAAAAAATTATTTGGGAAGACGGTTTGTACCACGCCAATACGAGTAAAATTAAAGAATTTATCTACTCTATTGACAACGATATTGAAAGTGTGATGATCGTTTGTCATAATACCGGCATTACTGATTTTGTAAATTCACTTTGTGGGTATGTCACAGATAATTTACCAACTTGCGGCATGGTAGCCTTTGAACTGGATTTGAAAAAATGGAAAAAATTTGACGCAGCAGACAAGAAGCTAGTTTTCTACGATTATCCTCGTTCACGAGATTAAATCAGTACTATATTTGGCGCATGCGTACCTTTAAAATAATAGTTCTGTGTCTGTAACTTTCTATAACGGCACATGCTCAGAATAATTTAAAACGCCTTTCTCGTTGGATGGCCGGCACCTTCAGTAGCTACGACCAACATATAAATGATACGGCAAACTACTATCACATCAAGCTAGATATTATTCCTATCTGGGAAGATCGTACGGATGGTTACTGGTTTTATGTAGAGCAAGCCTTAGCGGGTTATGAGGACAAACCTTATCGCCAACGAGTATATCACCTCTGGGAAAATAGATGGGGTGAGTACGTAAGTTCTATTTATCTATTTCCAGAACCAAAACGCTATGCACAAAAATCACAGGAATTTGAAGAAGATTTTTCGGTAAAGGATATCACGCTAAAAGACGGTTGTGATGTAATTCTCAATTTTGACTATGATCAATCTTGTTATGTTGGCGGTACAAAAATTGGTACTTGTACAAGCAAAAGAAGTGGATCGACCTATGCAACGGCGGAGGTTAAAATTTATAAAAACGAGTTATATAGCTGGGACCGAGGCTTTGATGCAAACAATGAATATGTATGGGGCGCTGAGAAAAGCGGGTATGTATTTTTGAAGGAATAGCAGATTTTAGTCGTAAGTACTTAGTAGCATGTCGTAAGTAAATTTTTTGGCTTCCTTTTTTATTTTTCTAGTAGGGCGTAATCGTATTTTTTTTTCACATAAGCTGCCTGCGCTTTAGCAAATATTTTCCCTTGCCTGCCATCAGCAAATCCTTTTTTGAAAAAATAATTTTTTATAAACGAAAATGTTGGGGCGAAGGTTTTTTTAAACTGCAAATACAAACGGCTTTTGCTTGAAAGTTCATCGGTACTCAAGCGCGCATATTTATCCAAGCGCTCAACCATATCATTTTCATCGCGATAAGAGTAATGCAATAAACATCCCTGTAGCTCACCGTAAGAAAGAGCTCCCTTTTGTTTGGGCACAAGACTTTCGTGTACGGCTTTCAAATCCCACTTTAGATAATTTTTATTATACAATCGCAATCGGGATTCATTTTTTACTGCCCCAAAAATTAGCGTCTTGCCCAAGAATACAAGACTGCGCCTTAGCCAAAACCCTGTGAGTTCTTTATCGAATTTTTCTTCATCTAGTAATGCATTTTGCAAAGCTTCGTTGACAGTTTCATCTGCATCTAAACTCAAAATCCAATCGTTTTTGGCCAATCGAGCACCTTCGTTTTTTGTAGCGCCATAACCTTTCCAATCTATCTTGTGAACTGTTGCGCCTAAGTCCTGAGCTATTCTCACAGTGCCATCAGTACTGTGGCTATCCAACACCAGAATTTCGGCCTTCAAGGGCAAGCACGATTCTATACAGCGCCCAATATTGTGCGCTTCATTTTTTGTGATTATGACAATGGATAAGTTAGTCACTCTACTTTTTATTAATGATTAACTTAGGTTTCAAATTCATTTCTACTTTCCATCCTGCCTGGGCCAAAAACTCAGT
>CAZTCQ010000032.1:6350-21785 GCA_964612525.1 uncultured Chitinophagaceae bacterium
TCTTTAGTTTGTTTGTAGTTATAGACCTCGTTGAAATGCCCTTCGGCACTTACTACTTTAAATACTTTTTCTAATTTGGTTACTATGGTACTTGTACTTTCAACTGTATCAGTGTCAGAGCCGATTTGCTTTCTGCCTAGCCAGTATAGGCTTACACCTAATAACAGTCCCAAAAAGATATAGCCCAGCTTACGCATACAATTTACAAATGTAGGCATTTGAAATAGGAGTTATTTTTAATTATTAGTCTAACTTTAGCCTATGAAACGGATTGGATTATTCTCACTGCTTTTTTTATTTAGTTTTTCACTTTTAGCACAAGAAGTTTGCTCGCCAGAATTTTTATGGAGCCTAGGTCGTGTCAGCGGTCATAGTATTAGCGAAGACGGTCGTACTGTTTATTATAGCGTTCGTAATAAAAACGTCTATACCGAAAAAACCGAAAGTACTTACTACGCAATCCCCGTTACTGGCGGTACTGCTAGGCAAATAGCATCTTTGCCAGGAGGAGGCAGTTGTAAAACATTGGGTAATCCCAAAGACGTAAAAGTATCTCCCGATGGAAATCATGCCCTTTTGATTCGGGGTGTAGGCGTGGAAAAAGTGAGGGCCAAAGATCGTTATCCTGATATGAAAAATGCGCAGGTTTATATATACGATAAACTTAATTACAGACATTGGGATACTTGGGAAGATGGTAACTATGACCATCCGTTTGTGGCAGATGTTGTGGCAGGAACCGCCGTGGCAGAAAAAGATTTACTGCAAGGTAAAGCCTATGATTGTCCGACCAAACCTTTTGGTGGTAGTGAGGATTATCTCTTTGCTCCTGATAGTAAACATATTTTGTATGTTACCAAAAAGAAAACGGGCACGGACTATGCCGAAAGTACGAATACCGATATTTTCTCATACAATATCGAAAGTGGAGAAACTGAAAACCTAACGTGGGAAAACCCTGGCTATGATATGAACCCTTCGTTTAGTAAAGATGGGCGCTACTTAGCTTATACACAAATGAAACGTGATGGTTATGAGTCTGATAAAAATGATATAATTCTCATGGATTGGGCAACCAAAAAAATTACCAACCTCACGGCTTATTGGGATGAGAGCGTTTCATCATTTTATTGGGGAGCCGATAATGAAACTTTATTTTTCACAGCAGCGAATGAAGGAACGAAACAAATTTTTAGTTTGAACATCAATCGTTCACGCAGTATTCGTCAATTGACGAATGGTGATTTTGATATCCGTGGCATTGTAGGACAAGCGGGCAACGAACTCATTGTGCATCGAGGCGACATGAATCATGCCACTGAGCTTTTTAAGGTAAACACCTCCAATGGAATGATGTCGCAATTGACTCATGTGAACGACGCTGCCTATCGTGGTATAGAACTGCCTGAAGTAAAAGCGCGTATAACGCCTTTGAAAGGAGGAAAAGAATTGTTCTCATGGGTAATTTATCCGCCCAATTTTGATCCGAATAAAAAGTATCCCACTATATTATATTGTCAAGGAGGTCCGCAAGGAGCCTTATCTCAGTTTTATTCATACCGTTGGAATTTCCAATTAATGGCAAGTCAGGGTTATATCGTAATCGCTCCCAATCGGACGGGAATGCCAGGCTGGGGCACGGCTTTCAATGAGCAAATTAGTGGTGACTGGGGCGGCCTAGCGATGGATCATTATCTAGCGGCCATTGATGATATTGCTGAGGAATCTTATGTAGACAATCGTAGGCTTGGCGCTGTAGGTGCTAGCTACGGAGGGTATTCTGTTTTTATGTTAGCCGGAATTCATGAAGGTCGATTTAAAACATTTATTTCTCATTGTGGCCTCTTTGACTTGCCCAGTTGGTACGGGACTACCGAGGAATTGTTTTTTGCCAATTGGGATATTGGTGGACCCTATTGGGACGCAAAAAATCGAACGGCGCGCAAGAGCTATGAAAATTTCAGTCCATCTAGTTATGTGCAAGATTGGGATACGCCGATTTTAATTTTTCAAGGAGGACGCGATTATAGAGTGCCGATTGGGCAAGGGCTACAAGCGTTTCAGGCAGCACAAATTAAACGAATCAAAAGTAGATTGGTTTTCTTACCTACCGAAAACCATTGGGTGTTGCAGCCGCAAAACGCGATGGTGTGGCAGAAAGAGTTTTTTAGATGGTTGAAGGAAACGCTTTAGTTTTATTTAATTCTCTCTTTTAACTACGCTAAACACAAAGCAATAAAAATCTCCCGATGAGGGAGATTTTTTACTAGTAGATTTTTAAAAGAATTTGTAGTGTCTAAAAATGAATTTCCAATTCTTTTTTGGTTTCATACTTCCTTCCCTCATATTGCACCACAACATTTTCAAGGATAAGAATATCTCCTTTTGAGATTTCAAGAGATTGTAGGTAATCTTTTGCTGATGAATAAGTATCACCTAAAGAACAATTTATTGGCGGGTTCATTTCACCAGTTGCTGGTATAAGTATAGCCGAATAGCTCAACCAATTGGCATCAATTTTTTTCCCGTTTAGCCTATATTCGATTGAAAAATTGCCCTTCTTCATTTCTTCAATGTTGAGTTCTGATCCGGCAGCACTCTTTAGAGAAACTTTCAATACAGAACTACCGCTTTGTGCGGAACAAGTAAAGGATAAGGCAAAAAAGGCTAATGGTAAAAGAAACAATAATTTCATGATAGATATTTACTAGTAAATCTAACAATTTTTATTCAATAGTGGATTATTTTTTTGGTTTCTGCTATCCTAAATTGCTTATCACCGATTGGTTACTCCTTGAAATAAGACGTTGAGATGAAATAACACCTTCCATAAAAATGTACCTTTGTGCTCAATGAAAAAAAATATTTTTTATCTATTGGTATTGCTAGTGTTGGCAGTGGCGGCCTATTTCGCTCTTAAAAAAGAGGAGCCACTTTTTTCAAAGGCCGATGCTAATTTTAAAGTAGAAAATACGAGTGATGTAACTAAAATATTTTTGAGTGACCCTGGGGTGGGCAATATCAAGCTAACCAAAAATGCTGAGGGTGTTTGGATAGTGAATGATAAATATCGCGCTCGTCAGGACTGGGTCGTTTTCTTACTGGAAGGTATGGCACAACAAAACGCCACGCAAATGGTTCCGAAAAGTGCGCACAACACCACAGTGAAACAGCTAGCGGGCAATAGTGTGAAGGTAGAAGTATTTCAAGGAGACAAAAAAACACACGCCTACTTTGTGGCTAAGGATCCAAGCAGAGATAATTTGACAGTGATGCTCAATATTCAAGAAGACGGCACGAATGCACCGAGGCCTTTTTTGGTAAGCTGTGGACATGGCGGCACTTTTTTGGGCGTTCGCTATAGAACGGACATTGAAGATTGGCGTGATAAAAGAATTTTTCTCTTTGCTGCTGATGAACTTTCAAAAATAGAAATTGACTATCCCCAAAAAACGTCCGCTAGCTTTACGATCAAGCTGCAGCCAAAACCAGTGATTACGCCGGCCATGGATACAGGACAAGTGAATGAACTGCGCCTGGAAAAATATATAAGTTTTTATGACAAGCTTTTCTGCATGGGATTTGAGAACGACTATATCCTGAAAGATACTTTTGTAAGAGCTTTTGAACCTTTTGCTAAAGTGAAAGTAACATCAAGCGACGGGGAGAGCCATAGCTTGAATACCTATTATAGACAAGTGCATAAAGCAACACACAAAGTGATAACCGTGAATGGACAACAATACGATGGCGATTCCTTTTTTGGATTGTACGACGGAGAAGATTTTATGCTCATTAGTAGTTTAACCGCTCAAAAAATCCTTAGAGAGCGACAAGAGTTTTTCACTACAAAGAAGACAAGCCCTTCTGTCCATTGATTCACGAGACTAATTGTACCTTTGCGTCTTGCGTAGGCGAAAGGTATGGAAATTGTTCAACTCAGTTATTTAATATTTATTGTGGTTTTGGTGGTCAGTGTGATACTAGACCTTGGAGTGTTCGGTAAAAAAGGAGCCGCTTTGGATGAAAAAGCAACCTTAAAATCATCCATTATTCAATATGCCGTCTGGTTTGTTATTGCCATTGGTTACTTTTTATTTCTTTATACTCAATATGACCAAGATGCATCCCTGAACTATCTCATCGCCTACTTCACTGAGATGTCTCTTTCTATTGACAATCTCTTTGTTTTTATTTTAGTTTTCAGTACGCTAAAAATCAAGAAAGAAAATATTGGGAAAGCATTGACCATTGGCATACTCTTAGCGATTGTTTTTCGCATTGTATTTATTTTTATTGGCATCGGGATTGTCAACCGATTTGAATGGGTATTAGCAATTTTTGGTATTTTCTTATTATACACGGGGGTAAAAATATTTTTCATAAAAGATGATGGGGATGAAACGGAACGACTCGGAAAAATTGAAAACTTTTTAAGTAATAAAATGCGCTTCACTAATGAAGATTCGCAGGGGCAATATTCTTTGATGCTGAATGGTAAGCGCTATTTTACTAAGTTGAGCTTGGCTGTTATTTTAATCGGAGTGTCGGATATTATGTTCGCAATAGATTCTATCCCAGCCGTTTTAGCCATTACAACGGATAAACTCATAGTGTATTCAAGTAATATTTTTGCTATTTTGGGTCTGCGTCCTTTGTATATTATTTTGCAAAAAGCAAAAGATAAATTTGACTACGTGCAGGAAGGGGTGAGCATCGTGTTAATTTTTATTGGAGTGAAAATTTTACTTCACTTCGTTTGGCATATTGAAATACCGACCTGGCTTTCTTTTGTGTTGATCATCGGAATTCTAGGTGGCTCAGTGGTCTATTCTTTTTTCAATAGTAAGGGAAACAAAAAATAAGTTATGCAATTGACGGTTGACCATATTGTAAAAAATGCGGACGGGCTTTTCCTTCAGCGCGCTAGTGCCGAGCCATCCTTACAGATTTTTTGTACGGATAGTCGTAAAGCTCGATTAGCGACTAACAGCATTTTTGTAGCCTTGCCAACAAAGGCCCGAGACGGTCACAAATTTATCCCGCAGGCCTATGCCAAAGGGATACGTTGTTTTTTGGTAAGCGATCAAAATTGCTCTTTTGAAAACTATTCCGACGCTACTTTTATTTTAGTAAAAAACACCTTGCGCGCCATGCAGCAATTGGTAGCGATTCATAGAAAGCAATTTCACATTCCAGTTTTCGGAATAACGGGGAGCAATGGTAAAACCATTGTGAAAGAATGGCTCAGTACTTTGCTTGCTCAAGATAAGGAAGTAGTCAGTAATCCGAAATCATACAATTCTCAAATAGGCGTTGTGCATGCCGTGAGTCGTTTGAGCACACAACATGAAATTGCTTTGTTTGAAGCGGGAATTTCCGAACCCAATGAAATGCTCCATTTGCAAAAAATGATTCAACCCACGCATGGAATTTTTACGATGATTGGGGAGGCACATGACGCTTTTTTTGAAAACACCCAACAAAAAATTCGAGAGAAACTTTGCTTGTTTCATAACAGTGAAAAAATTTATTATTGTCGTGATCATGAAGCGATTCATTCGGAAATTCAATATCACCTTAAACCCATTAACGCGGAACTTAGCTGTAAAACGTGGGGTACAAACAAAGACGCAGATTTAAGAATTCTAAAAAGCATCAAATCGAAACTAGCTACTACCTTGACCTTGCGATACAGGAACGAGCAATTTGAATTGAAGCTACCCTACTCAGATGTAGCCTATATCGAAAATGCCATGCATTGTATTTTAGTCTTGCTAGATTTTGGATATAGTAGCGCAATGGTTCAATCGAGTTTGACAAGTTTGTCACCCGTTGAGATGCGATTAGAGCTGCTTAAAGGAATTAATGATTGTACTCTTATCAATGATTCTTATACTTCTGACGTAGCAGCACTTCGAATTGCACTGGACTTTTTATATGAGCAAAAACAACACAATAAGTTTAGCGTAATCTTGTCGGATATGGTACAGCATGGTTCTCAATCTAATGTGTATCATGAGGTAAAAGAACTCTTAGGTCATAGGGAATTGCACAACTTGATATTGATTGGTTCTGAAATTGGCGAGCATAAAGATTTATTTTCAAAGGTTGCTCATTCTGTTCAAAGTTTTGGATCTGGTTCAGAGTTCCTAGCTCAATTTAAGAGTTCTCTTTTTTCCAATGAAGCAATTCTTATAAAGGGGGCAAGAAAATATACATTGGAACGAATCGTCAATCGTCTGGAAGAAAATATTCATCGAACGGTGATGACCATTAATCTTTCGGCCTTGATTCAAAACGTAAATGTTTTTAAAAAAAGGTTGAAGCCCACTACCAAAGTGATGGCTATGGTTAAGGCGTTTTCTTATGGCAGTGGTTCTTATGAAATAGCACAGACATTAGAATATCATGGCGTTGACTATCTAGCCGTGGCTTATGTAGATGAAGGAATAGTTTTACGAAAGAAAGGAATTGAATTACCCATTTTAATTTTAAATCCTGAGCTTTCTAACTTTGAGGCTATGGTTCATCATAAACTAGAGCCTGAAATATATTCCGTAGATATGCTAGGTCAATTTGCTCAGCGATTAAGAGGAGAAGACGATACTCTAAAAATTCATTTAAAGTTAGATACGGGAATGCACCGTTTAGGTGTCGAGGAGAATCAGCTTCCCGATCTTTTATCGGCGTTGCAAAAACAGGATTGTTTTCAGGTTATAAGTGTTTTTTCGCATTTGGTCGCCAGTGATGATCCTGCCCAAAATGAATTTACGGAAGCACAGTCTAAACTGTTTACAAGTATGAGTAGTCAAATTGAAACGGCACTAGGTTACTCGGTGATTAAACATTTGGCCAATAGTGCTGGCGCTGTTCGAGACTCAAATTTAGAATATGACATGGTTCGTCTTGGTTTGGGGCTTTATGGTGTCAGTAGTGATAAAGCTCTTAGTCGGGAACTTCAACAAATAAGCACTCTAAAAACTCATGTCTCACAAATTAAAACAGTTTCTAAAAATGAGACGGTAGGTTACGCGCGAGCAGGTATTTTAAAACGTGACAGTAAAATTGCTACCTTGAATATTGGTTATGCTGATGGCTACCCAAGACAATTTAGTATGGGTAAGGGCAAGGTATTAATCAATGGAAAACTAGCACCTGTGGTAGGAAACGTTTGCATGGATATGATAATGGTTGACATTACGGATATTCCGAAGGTAATAGAAGGGCAGGAAGCGATTGTGTTTGATAAGTCACTGCCAGTAACTGAGCTCGCTAAATGGATAGATACGATTCCTTATGAAATAATCGCACGTATTTCGCAGAGAGTGAAGCGAGTTTTTTACAGGGAGTAATTATTTTTTTACGAACTGAAACTGCTGAGTATTACCGCTAGAAATATTTTGTAGCTGAAGGAAATACGAACCACTCGATAGCTGAGAAGTGTTAATCGATACATCCTGAATCGCTTGGGTAGTAATTTGACTCCAAACTATTTTTCCTTCTATATTATAGATGCTCAACTGGAGCTCACCTTCTAATTTTTCATCCGTTTGAATTCGTAATAAACCGTCACTAGGATTCGGGTATAATACTGCTTTTGTAAATAGTTTAAAATTATTACGCACCCCAACTGGAATGGCTTGATAATGATAAAAATATTGGTTCGTGGGCACGCCGGCACTGCCACTTAAATCCTGTTCTAACTGATAAATTAAACTGTCATTACTATTGTAGGTAAAGTTTGAACTTGTGGACGTTTTCCAACCATTGTTGCCATCATTGATGTAGTAAATAATTTGATCGACTAAGTTGTTTGCATAGCTTAGCACTCGTCTTGTGGTGTTTCGAAAAGAGGATGAACTCGATTGATAACTTTCGTTTTTTTCTTCTATCAACTGATTGGAAGGGTTGTAGTCAAATTGACTGCGGGATACACTTGTCCAAACAGAATTAGCCGGATTGAATTGATCACTTTCAGTCTGGAGTAATAAGCCGCTGGAGGAGTGTGTATAAGAAATGCGCAAACTATCAACCCACACACTATTCAGTGTATCTCTTGGTTGTATGCGCGTGAGAGTATTATAGGGCGGATTGGCCGAACCATTGATTAGTCTCAATTCCCTACTTTTAATAAACCAATTTCCAAAAGCATCGGGAAGGTAGCGAGTGTAGTTGGACAAAAGTCCGAAAGAATATTGATAGTCGCGACGTTCTTGTTTTTCAAAAACACCATTTGAAAAAATATAAAAATCATGTCGAATCAATTCGTTACTCGAAGAATACATCATTTCTTGCCTTGTACTAATTTGCCATGCTGAGCCATCCCAATTATAAGTTTCTTTTTTAGTTAAAGACTGGTTTGAATTATAAGCGTTTACAATTCTACCATTGTTTCTCCAACCGTTAGAAGTGGTGTTCCATATTTGATAAATAACTTCTGTGCGATTTCCGGCACTATTATATTGATAAAGGTATTTAGTAAGTTTCACCCAACTTCCATTCGTCCAGTTTTCTCTAACAGTTTCACTAATATTTTGATTGGCATCATATGAAGTGCCAGTTCGGTAATGATTGATCCAAGTTCCCATTTGGCCTTGCTTTGCGGATGCGTAATTTTGATTTCCAAAAGCATTGTAGCTAAAGCGTACGGAGTCCTTACCCATCCAGGCACCATTGATATATTCATCATGCCGCTGTCCAATTTTTTTATCAAGGGTCAGCTGGGCAAAGCTTGAAATGGATAGGGCCATGCAAACAAGAAGTAGAAAATATTTCATAGTACAAGTAAAGTTATCCATAAAGTTCAAAAATAATTTGTTCTTTTTTGTAATTTAATTCTGACAATTCTTGGCGGGCCTGGTCTATCATTTCGCGCCAACCACAAAATAGAAAGGAAGTTTTTTCTTTTTCGTGGGTCTTGGCCACTTCTTGGTACTTTTCATGAACGTATCCTTGGTACCCATTAAACGTTTCTCTGGACAGGCAAATATGGTAATTGAAATTATCGATTTCTTGTGCTAATTTTTCAAATTCTTCTCGGTATAAAATGTCCTCCGCAAAGCGAGCACCAAAAACTAAGTCAATAGAAAGAAAAGGAATTTTATTTTTAATAATATGGCGAATCATACTGCGAAACGGTGCAACCCCTGTGCCGGTGCACACAAAAACGTGGTGCCTATCAAGATTTTCGGGCAAGGTAAAAACTCCGAGTGGTCCTCGGAATTTGAGTAGAGTCCCTACTTTGAAATCATCAGTATTAAAAAAATATTCGGAAGCCAAGCCATGGGGAACGTTGCCAATGATAAGCTCCAGAAGATTGCCTTCCTGAGGTGCTGAGGCAATCGAGTATGAGCGCAAGCGTTTGTTCCGTTTTTCGTGAATGGGAAGATCTATGGTGATAAATTGACCCGGCACAAAATCGAAGTCGTTTTTGTCAAGAAGTTCTATTTTAAAAATTGAGGTTTTTTCTGACAGAATTTCAATATCAACAATCTTGGCTTTTTCCCATGTTAGCATATTTCGTAAGTATAACCACAACTACCGAATGATTGTCTAAAAAGGGGGGAATTTTTTATTCAAGCAAGCGCTCGGTTTTTTTATTTATCTGTTTGGGCTAACTTTATATATTCATTTAAAATCAAACTATGATTAAAAATTTACGAATCCTTTTGGTTCTTCTAATCACTTCTAGCTTTGTTCAAGCTGAAATCGTACCCGTGTCTTTAGAGGCGAGAGTAGAGGAAGCCCAATATCTGGCTATGGGAGAAGTCATCAATACCCACTCTTATTGGGATCAGAAAAAAGAAAACATTTATACCTTGCATGAAATAAAGGTCGATGGATATTTTAAAGGTCAGCAGAGCGCTACCCATCTTGGCTTAATTTCTATGGGTGGTCAAGTAGGCCTTGATATGCAAGAAACGTTTCCTTCGGTGCAGCTAGCTGTAGGTGATTATGGCGTATTTATGATGGGTGGTCAAGCGCCGTCTCATTTGTGTGCTACTGACTATGAGTCAACAAGCTCAAATTTTATTCAGGCTTTTGCTACGGCTTCTATTCAAGGAGTAGTTTCCTATCAAAATGGAAGGTGGCTTGATCCAAGCCAGCCCGACCATTCGATGTCTACCGTAGATTTTATGACAAAAATCAGTAGTCTTACGGGTACAAGTTTAACAAATCACATAGGACAGCAAATTCCTCCTCCCAAAAGATTATTAGTAAATCAAACACTAAGCACTCAAAAGACACTAGCGGTGACTACTTTACAAAATGGCACATTGGCTACAACGAGCACTTTTAATTCTGGAGTTTCCAACAATCCTGCAATGGAAATGATAATTAATGGAAGTGGCTTTGGTACTACACCCGGTACGATTCGTTTTCCGAATGCTGATGCAGGTGGAGGAATCAACACATTTATTTTTCCGACCACAACCACCGGCGCGCAGAGCCGTCAGGGAGCACCAAGCGATATTATTAGTTGGACGAATAATCAAATTAGAATTAGAGTCCCGCGTTCTGCCGGAACGGGTACCATGGAGGTTTTTAATTCTGCCAACGTGAGCCAAGGGACGGCTCCTATTACGATTGATTGGGCTATTCTTCCAATATATAGTGATTTTGCGCTTTTCGCTGCTCGCACCAGCCAATTTCCAAAACTAATTGAAGACAACACTACGGGTGGTTATCTATTTGAGATGAGTACGGGTGGGTCGGCTACTTTTTTTGGAAATGCTGCGGCAAAAGAAGCTTTTCGCAAAGCGGTTAACACCTGGCGCTGCGGTACAAGTATTCACTGGGGTTTAGATCTAAATGCCGGAACAAGTGCGGGCTTCGCCAATGATGGAACCAATGTGGTGATTTTTGACAATACCTTGGCTACGGGTGTACTAGGCCGCTGTACCTCACGATATACTGCCAGTGGGAACGGAAATTGCAACATGCATGACACCTATTGGCGAGTTCAAGAGGTGGATGTCCAGTTTAGAACAGCACCAACCGCTAGTACCACGTGGAATTATAATAGTACGGGTACCGCTTCTAATCAGTATAGTTTTGAATCGGTAGCGCTACATGAACTGGGTCATGGTCATGGCATGGGGCATGTAGTGGATCCTTCGAAAGTGATGCATTTTTCTATCGCGAACGGATCAGAAAGTGTAACCCTAGCTCCCTCTGATATTGCAGCGGGTTCTTATAAAATTAATGCAAGCCTAGGTCCTAATTGTATCTCTAGCCCAGCAGTCATGACACCTTTAGCAAATCCTTGCGTTCCGTTGGGCGTGGATTTAGTTTCTTTCGAAGGCTTTTTGCAAGGTGATGATAATCAGTTGATTTGGCTTACCAATAATGAAACAGATATGAAAGAGTTTATCGTGGAACGAAGTCCTGATGGCAGCCGTTTTAATTCGATTGGTACTATTGCTTCTAAGGGAAATTCTTCAGAAAACGAGTATTCATTTTATCACAGTGATCCCGCTTCTAATATTAACTTTTACCGTTTAGCTATGTTGGATTTGTCGGGTAACAAAACGTATTCTGAAGTAATACGATTGGTAAGAACGGATAAAAGCAACCGTAGCCTGCAGCCTAACCCTACCAAAGACTTTGTTTACATAACGCTGAATGGGATGTCCGCGGAAGAAAATATAGTGGAATACACACTTACCGATGTAAATGGTCGTCGTCTTGATTCGAAGATAAAAACTATTCAATCTTCGAGTGCTCAATTGGCTGTGAGTCTAAAACAATGGCCAGCAGGAATGTACTTTGTAAATTTGAGAATCAATGGAAAACTAACTTCACACAAAATCGTGAAGCAATAGAGCGATAGGTAGAAATAAATATCGCTAACTACATTAAGCGTAATATGGTGAAATTAGTAGATAAACTACCACACCAGTAATCGCAACATATAGCCAGATTGGGAACGTCCATCTGGCTAATTTTTTGTGTATCACAAACTCCCCAATCAAGGCGCGATAAGCTGTGTATAATACAAATGGCATGATAATGCCCGCCAAAGTAATGTGGGTACTAATGATAAAATAATAAACATAACGGATAGAGCCTGCCGCTAATTTTTCGCTCTCACTGAGTGAACCACTGTGATCTAGATCTCCAAACTTGGTTTCACCAGTGAGCAAATGATGTAGGATATAAAACACTAAAAATAATATGGACAAAGCCATAGTGCCCAGCATAACTTTTTTGTGCGCTTCATATTTTTTTTGTTTGATAAGTACCAGTCCTATAATAAGTAGTAAGGAGACGAATGAATTTACTAGCGCACTTAAACCAGCAAAAATATGCGGGTCAAACGGCAAGTCGACAGGAACTTCAATTCTGTCCAGAATCGTGATAGCTACAAAGACTACGGCTGACACTGTCCAAATTAGGATGTGAGCTTTTTTATCATTTTTTTGAAGACTGTTTTGTAACATACTATCTTTTTTTCTTCTCGTGAATCTTATTTTTTTCAACCATCATAATGGCCATATCATCAATACAATCTTTGACTTGCATGGAGTCCAAACCATCATAATACCCTCGTATGTTTCTGTATTTATCCACTAGTATAATCTGAGATTTATAATCCTTTCTTAGTTGATCATTATCGCTAAGAAATAATTCTTCCTTCGCGAAGCGTGCTGTTTTAGTACTGTCGGAAAGTAAAAAATCCCAAGTGTCATGATCATACGTATTACTATTGGCATAGGCTCTGACGGTCGGCAAATCATCACTAGGATTTCCTGTAGAAATCGAAACCATTTGAATGGAGGTATCCGTTTTTTTCAATCTAAATCCGTTTTGAATGTGACCAATGTGATAGCTTATTTTATCACTCACTAATTTGTTTTTGGTGTCAAAAAAACTAATCACTAGCATTCTACGTGGATAGTCGGTTGAAAGGTTTACTTCTTCGTTCAAGTGATTGGTGAATACTGCATTTTGTATTTGATGGAATACTGTATCATATTGAGTTACTCCATCTTGAGTCGTTTCGCGAATACTATCAATGCCATAATGTGGCGGAGCGTAAACATGACCAGTATGTCCCGCAGAGCGCAAAATAAAATAACAAATTACCGGAACAAAAAGTGCAATTCCCGAACCAAGAAGGATAGACCGCAGACTTAAATTTTTCACTGTGCAAAGGTAAAACGCCATGAGCGAAAGTTGAGTAAAAGTCTAGAGTAGTAATTGGATTCATAATAAATTTAGGAATGAGTCCGCATCGGAAGCATCTACTCTCTACCTTCGTGCCACTTAGATGAAATTATTGCTCTCTTATTTAAAACGGTACAGAGGTTTGGTGTTGTTGTCCTTTATTTTGGCGGCTATCAATCAGGGTTTTTCATTGATGGATCCTGTTATCTACGGAAAAATGTTTAACCGGGCCAATGATATTTGGAATAGCGACAACGGAATGGAGCGCATGGAATTTATGCGTACTATTGGTGTCTACACCCTTATGCTAATAGGCGTGGCTATGGTAAGTCGCATCGCAAAGGCCTTTCAGGATTATACGGTGAACTCCGTGGTACAAAAATTTGGGGCAGATGTGTATACCGATGGGCTGAAACATGCTCTACAATTACCTTTTAAAAAATTTGAAGATCAACGCAGTGGTGAAACATTGGCCGTTATGGAAAAAGTGAGAATTGATTGTGAAAAATTTATAATGTATTTTATCAATATACTTTTCACCTCATTGATTACGGTTCTTTTTGTTTTTACGTATGCGTACTTGCATTATCCGCCTGTGATTTTGGTTTACTTAGCGGGTGTGGTCATTCTCGCGTTTTTGATGAGCTTTATATCAAAAAAAATAAAGTATATCCAAAAATACATTGTGGGAGAAACCACAGCGCTCGCTGGGGCGACAACGGAAAGCCTCCGCAATATTGAATTAGTGAGGAGCTTGGGACTTACGAATCAAGAAATTGGAAGACTGAACTCTACCACTTTGAAAATTCTAGTATTAGAATTAAAAAAAGTAAAAAGTATTCGTTCGCTTTCTTTCATTCAAGGCACTACGATTAATTTCATGCGGCAGGTAATTGTATTTGTCCTTTTCTTAGCCGTATTTAATAAGGTATTAGACGAAGGTCAAATACTGACTTTCCAATTCTTTAGTTTTTTCCTATTCGCTCCTTTGCAAGAATTAGGGAATATTATTATTTCCTACCGAGAAGCCCAGACTTCTTTACATAATTTTCAAGAATTAATGGATACACCCATTGAAGAAAAACCTGAAAACCCTCAACAAATTGAAACAATAAAAAAATTGGCTTTTAAAGGAGTTGATTTTAAACATACCACTGCAAAAACTAAAGCATTGGATAACATAAGTTTTGGCGCAGACATCGGTGAAACAATAGCTTTCGTGGGACCGAGTGGAAGTGGGAAAACTACCTTGGTAAAACTTCTCGTCGGACTCTACAAACCCGATGAAGGTAATATTTATTACAATGGTATTTCGCACCGGACAATTGATTATGACGCTTTCCGACATCAGATAGGCTTCGTAACGCAGGATACACAACTATTTGCGGGTACGATTCGAGAAAACCTTGTATTCGTAAAGCCGGATGCCACCGATCAAGAAATGGAAGAAGCGCTCAAAAAAGCGTCAGCACATTCATTAATGGAGCGAGCCGAAAATGGATTGGATACCTCAATAGGTGAAGGAGGAATGAAGGTATCGGGCGGTGAGAAACAGCGTTTGTCCATAGCACGAGCCCTGCTACGTCAGCCGAAGTTGCTGGTGTTTGACGAGGCGACTAGCGCCTTGGACAGTCTCACAGAAGAATCTATCACCAATACGATTAAAGAAATTTCAGCCTCAAGAACGCAGATTAATATTTTGATAGCGCATCGACTTTCTACGATCATGCATGCAGATCGAATCTACGTTTTAGAAAAAGGAAAAATTATCGAAACGGGCCGTCATGAAAAATTGGTAGAAGACAAAGGATTGTATTATGCTATGTGGCGACAGCAAATTGGAGAGCGGTATAATTAGTTTTTGAGAGGCTGCTTAAAAAATTGAGTCCTAACTTTGCTTTATAGAATGAGTAAGAAACCATCCGCTTTAAAGAGTTTATTTTTTCTAAAATGTCCTAACTGTCGTGAGGGAAATATGTTCTCTCAGCGGTCAATATTTCCTCTGAAGAAAATGTTGGACATGCCGGAGCGTTGCTCTAATTGTGGCCTGAAATATGAGCTAGAGGTGGGTTTTTGGTTTGGTACAGGTTATATCAGCTATGGAATTAGTGTTGGACTCATTATTGTAATGGCTTTTATTTTTGGGTTGACCTATGGTTTTCGCTTTGATGATAATTCTATATTTATCTTTCTAGGCATTGCAGTGGCCACCATGGTTTTACTTCAGCCGGTTCTTATGCGTCTCTCACGAGCCTTGTACTT
>CAZTCQ010000032.1:21885-25700 GCA_964612525.1 uncultured Chitinophagaceae bacterium
AAAAAAAGCCTGTTCTCGAAAGAACAGGCCTGATACATTAAAATTGAGAATGACTATTCAGCTACGAAAACGCTGTCTTCAACTCCTTTATTTACTTCAATTGTTTTAACAGTAATATCCATATTTTGTGGACCTACGTTTTGCTTAATCGAATGAGGGAACGAAAGACCACCTACCTTTTTATAGTCACCTAATTTAGTAGTTACCGTCATTTTATTTCCTTGCGCTTCCATAGTAGAAACGGTTTGAACTCTCATTCCTGTTTTCATTGAGAAAAATTCCGTAGTGGTTTCATTGCTAGCATCAGTCACAGCTATCACGTAGCAATCTTCACCATTTATTTTTTCAGTACCCGTAAGTTTTAAACTATGGCTGTCATCCAAGTAGGTAGCTTCATCAAAAATGATTGCTTTTTTCAAGGTTTCATCCACTAATTTTCCTTCGATGTCTTTGGCACCGCCCATTCCAGATACCTTTCCTTTCTTTCCGTCAAATACTGTTTTTTGTAACGTACCCATGGCCGCACTTACCTCTTCGAATATTTTTCCACCTTCTTTTTTAATAGAAGTAATGGTAATATCCATTCCTTGCATTTGCATACCGCTCACCATTTTAATGTCTTTCACCGCTTGCCATTTTTCCATACCGCCAGATTTTTTGATATAGTTTTTAATAACTTCTCTTGCCGTTATTCCAGCAGGCATCGCCGCTGCCGGAGCATCTTTAACTTCTTGACCAAATACATCATACACTGTGACAGGACCAAATTTTTTCAATTTCTCCATATTCGAGTTTTTGTCACCTGCCACTGTAATGTGGGCTACGGCTGGTTTGATATATTTTTTAGAAACACGCATTACATCGTCCGCGGTTACCTTTTCAATATTTTTTAGGTAGTTTTTATAATAGTCCTTCGGCAAATTGTTTTTAGCAATGTTGATTGCATAACTCGCTAAAGTTCTTGGACTTTCTAAACCTAAGGCAAAGGTGCCCGCCATATAATTCTTATAACCTTCTAGTTCTTCTTGCGTTACTTTCTCCGAACGCATTTTGTTCATTTCTTTTAAAATTTCAACAATCGAGCTATCCGTAGCTTCGGCAGTAGAATTAGCTGAAGCAGAAAAAGAACCTGAATTAGCCCAACGGCTTGTGCGAACACCCGAGTACGAACCATAGGTCCAAGCGTGTTTTTCACGAAGGTTTTGGAACAAACGTCCTGTTGCACCCCCTCCTAAAATTCCATTGGCAACTTTCAACGGAATTACGTCCTCGTTACCAGGCTTTAAGTCAAGCGGGTAAGTCACTTTAACCACACTTTGCACGGCGCCTGATTTATTTACAATACCTACTCTCGCTCCTTTGTTTCCTTCAGGAGTTTGATAAGTAGCGACAGGTACCGTTTTCTTTTTCCAAGAACCAAAATGTTTTTCTACTTGTTTCTTCGCTTCTTTCATTGTTATGTCACCAACGATAGCCATGTAAGCTACATTCGGTCTGAAATAGGTATCGTAGTATTTTTTTACATCAGCCATCTCAACATTTTTTACCGTAGCTTCTGTCATCACCTCACCACGATAGTGATTTGGACCGTAGTTTAACATGGCACCTAAGTTTCGGCTCATGGCTTGTGGGTCATCTTTCTCGGTAGCTAATCCTGATAAGGCTTTCTTCTTTTGAAGGTCTAATTCTTTTTGAGGGAAAGCAGGGTTTAATAATACATCACTTGCTAGGCTAAGTAATTTATCACTATGCTTAGTTAGACTGCTAAAAAACATACCTTCTGATCCAAAAGAAATTCTACCACCAATCATATCAAGGGCTTTGTTGAAATCATCTTTGGCCATATTTTTACTACCAGCTTTTAATAAATCTCCAACGAAACCAGCCGCACCGATTTTGTCTTTTTCAAGCGCAGGCTTAACGTCTAAATCTATGCTGTAGCTCACCTTAGGTAGTTTGTGATTTTCTACAACATATACCTTAATCCCATTCGAACTTACGAAATGCTGTGCATCACCAATTTGTACGGTTGGTGCTGGTCCGGGTTTAGGGCGAATACTACGATCTAATTTTTGAGCTGACATTCCGTAAGTCAGGAAAAGAACGCTCAGTACACTTGCAATTATTTTTTTATACATCTTATCTTATTTTAAATTTTCGTAATTATTTTTTTCTGTAGTCTGTTGAATACGTGGTTCCGCGCCATTTAAAGAGCTTCCCTTTTCCTAATCGCTGACGATAAAACTGAAACGCCTTGTCAAACGGCACACCGTCCATTTGGTCTGCGCTAATGGCTGAGCCTGGCACCGTTTTTTCAACTGGCTTATCTACTACCACTTCTTCTTTCTTTTTGGTAGTAGCACCGCTCATCTTATTTTTTTTCATTCTCAAAGACTTGGCGCTGTTTTTAGCACGGTCGCCCTCTGGCAAATAATGAAGAATCAAACGATTTTCTTTCTGAAGATATTTTTTCGCCACTCGCTTGATATCAGCTAATGTTACTTTCATGTAACGATCGATTTCGTTGTTTATCAAATTAGCATCACCATAATATACATGGTAGTTCGCCAAGTTTTCTACGATACCGAGAATGCTGCTATTCGCAGAGTAAAAACTATTTTCTGTAGAGTTTTTAGCTTTTTGAAGTTCTTCGGCCGTTACTCCATTGGCTACTACTTTGTTTACTTCTACGTCAATTGCTTTTTCTAATTCGTCAACGCTCACACCCATATTGGCAATCCCAAACATCATAGCTAAACCTGGATCTTCAGTAGGATAGTTAAAGGCCGCACATTGTACTGCTTTTTGTTTTTTATCTACTACTGCTTTTTGCAAGCGTGAACTTTTTCCTTGTGATAAAATATTCGTTAGCATCTCTAGGGCATAGTAATCAGGCGTGTTTTGACCCGGGATGTGGTAGGCAAATACACAGGCAGGAAGCTGAATCTTGTCATAATAAGTAGCTCTCTTTTCTTTGTACTGCTTTGGCTCAACCACTGTGTTACGCGGAATGGCTTTTGTGCCTTTAGGAATAGTGCTAAAGTATTTTGCAATCCATTTTTTGGCTTGTTCGATATTCAAATCACCGCCTATAGATAAAGTAGCATTGTTCGGCACGTAAAATGTTTTATAAAAATCCATAAACTCACTTAATGAAGCCTGATCGATGTATTGTGCTTCTCCAATCGGAGTCCACTGGTAGGGGTGCTTTTCATAAGCATTGGCAAAAATTTGCTCAATCAAGTGCCCATAAGGAGTATTTTCATAGCGTTGCTTTTTTTCTTCTTTTACTACTTTCCGTTGTGTTTCCAAACCTACATTGTCAATCTTGGCGTGAAGCATTCGCTCACTTTCCATCCAAATACCTTGTTCTAATTTATTAGAAGGTAAGGTTTCGAAATAAAATGTTCGGTCAAAGGAAGTATTCGCATTGATAACACCCCCTGAGTTTTGAACCAATTTCATATACTCGCCGCGTTCAATGTTTTCGCTACCTTCAAACAGTAAATGCTCAAAGAAGTGAGCGAAGCCTGTTCGGTCTGATTGTTCATCTTTTGATCCTACGTGATAGAGTACCGAGATAGCCACCGTAGGTGTGGTATGGTCTTCGTGTAAGATTACGTGGAGACCGTTGGGTAGGTCATACTCCACAAATTTGATCTTGCCTGCCTGTGAGCCGAATGCCACAAGGATACAAGAAAGTAAAAGAGATATTTTTTTCATTGCTGTTAAAATTTTGACGCAAAAATAAGGGATGAAAGCCTATTAAATATGAATTATTAGGATAAGTGGTAGGATGCGGTGAGGAGTGGGGG
>CAZTCQ010000033.1:0-20549 GCA_964612525.1 uncultured Chitinophagaceae bacterium
GAACCCGCGACCCTCGGTACCACAAACCGATGCTCTAACCAACTGAGCTACAACCTCCATTTAAGATGCTCTAACCATCCCGATAGCTATCGGGAGAGCTACAACCTCCATTTAAGATGCTCTAACCATCCCGATAGCTATCGGGAGAGCTACAACCTCCATTTAGGAAGCGCAAATGTATATAAAATTCAATTTAAAATCGTCTCTACTAAATATTTTCTTTGACATCCCAATATTCATAAAGAGCTGCCTTCTCAGAAGATGTCAGTTTTAAATTTTTGTAATGACCTTGTTCATCCTTTTGTCGAAAAGCTTCATAAATTGTGACGGCACAAGCTACTGAAATATTCAAAGAAGAAATCATTCCTACCTGAGGAATAATAAAATTTCCATCACAAAGAGCTCTGATCTCGTCACTTACTCCTCGTTTTTCATTTCCAAATACTAAGGCAATGGGCCCAGTAAAATCCATTTCATAAATTGATTTTGATTCCTCACCCAGATGAGTAGCATAAATGCGTTTATATTTTTTTCTTACGGTTGACATACACTCTTGCATATTGGTAAATTGATGTGTGTGCATCCATTTTTGTGCACTTGAGCTACTGCGTGTGCCAAAGCGCTTATGATTATTGATTTTTGTGTTCAAAACAAATAGTTCACTGATACCCACTGCATCGCAAGTTCTCATGACGGCTGCTATATTATGTGGGTCAGTTACATTCTCTATGATTACGGTCAAATCGTTTTGACGCTTTTCTAAAACCTTGTTTATCTTTGCAGCACGCTCTGGAGTCATATATGCAAAAATACTTTTCTAAAATTGTTTTCTCGCTCTTCGTCGCATTATTTGCGGGGATGATTTTGTTATCTTCTTTTGATAAAAAAAGCGGTAGTAAACTTCAAAATATTCAAACTGAGGAGCAGCTCGGCAAAGCACTTTTTTTTGATAGTATTTTATCTAAGGATAGAACGGTGAGTTGCGCTAGTTGTCATAAGCCCGAATTTGCTTTTGCAGATACCTCTGCTTTTAGCAAAGGAATAGGAGGCAAACTCGGAGTCAGAAATACACCTTCCGTAATGAATATGTCCGGTCGAGGCGAATTGTTTTGGGATGGGCGAGCAAAGGATTTAGAAGATCAAGTTAAATTCCCGATAGAGAATACCGTAGAAATGAACCTGCCATACGACAGTGCCGTAGCTCGTTTAAAATCAGATAAGCACTATGAAGCCTTATTTAAAAAAATATATGGAGCTAAACCAAATCATACAAATTTGGCTCAAGCTATTGCTGCTTTTGAACGCACCTTAGAAACTGAGGATACACCCAATGATCGTTGGCTAAACGATGAAGCAGAGAGCGGTATGACCGCCCAAATGATTCGGGGGAGAGAACTTTTTACAAGTGATAGGACCCGTTGTTTTGATTGCCATTTTACCCCTGATTTTACGGCTGATGAATATCGTAACATTGGTTTATTTGACGGTAAAGCTTTGAATGACTCAGGCAGGTACGTTGTGACTAAAAACCCGAAAGACTTAGGTACTTTCAAAACGCCTGGGCTCAGGAATGTTGCAATAACCGCACCTTACATGCATGACGGAAGTTTTAAAACCTTGCGAGAAGTTATTGATTATTATGATGAGCCGGCCAAATTCATGATAGGCTCTATAAATAGAGATACGATTCTTCCCAAAAAAATTGGCTTGACCGAGAATGAAAAACAAGACTTAGAAGCTTTTCTTCATTCATTAACCGACGATCGTTTTAAGAAGTAGCACTGAATGGATACGCGCTTTTACTTCCTCTTTTTAAAAAGGTTGAGTTGTTTGATTCCTGAAACCAGGAAGTGATGAATCGGCAAACGAATCATGATTTTTACATCATCCCAAAGCTTGCTTTCGTTTCCTAGAAACTTCAGGATATGATCTGCTTTCATGTTTTTAAACATGATGCTAAATATTTTTTTCCCAGTAGTTTTCTTTTCTAGAATGACATCTAACAATACGCTGTCATACCACTGAAAAATTTTCTCGCTTAGGGTTGGTGTTTGGAAAATGACTTTATTCTTTTTTAGAGAGGCAATGATTTCTTTCGTGTGTTTCTGAATAAATTGAAAGGTGTATCCGCTGCTGGCTTTAGTAAACCCGCCCGCGGTTCCAATATTGTATACATGCGGGTTATCTTTAGAATGTCTTTCAAATTTAGCCAATGACATAGGGATGACTCCAAACTCTGTTTCGGCTATCGTGTAGTTTGTTAGGTTTAGGTATTTGTCTATGTAGTTTTCTATTTCTTTTTTGTACTCATCTTTATCCAAGAGTTTTTCAGTGAAAAGGGTGTATTCTATAAGTGCAGTCCGCTTATCGGTTGGGAGCACATACATAAATGTATCACCATGATTTTGGTGAACTCTAAAGTCCATGAGCGTACCAACCCTTGGGTCGAATGATTCGGTGGGCGTTTCAATGACCCAGCCCATAAAATGTTGAAGTAGCGAATTTTTAGTATTGATTTCTGGTTGGAATAGGCTCGTTGAATTAAAAACGAAAGGTGCTTTGTACTCTGAATTATTTGTTTTTACAATTCCAAAATGTTCCTCACTCTCGATGCTTTTTATTTCTTCATGATGAAAAGTAACATTTTTGAATTGCCTGGCAAGCTCAAGAACATGATTGTAAAAATCAATCCCTCGAATCATTTTGTACGTATACTCTTCTAAGGGAAGTTCTTTTGAAAAATCTTCATTATGAAAAATCAGATTTTTCCATTGGTGATGAACAATTTCTTCAAAGGGGCCTGGAGTTTTTTCCCAAAAACACCAAGTGCGATCATTTTGTTTTTTTTCATCTTTATCAATGATCAAAATATCCTTGTGCCGCAGTTCTTTTTCACAAAGCAAGGCGTACAACAAACTTAGACCAGCCGCGCCAGATCCTGCGATAATATAGTCGTAGGTATTGTCCATTTTTATTAAAAAATCACTCCTTGTTTTTTATCATCACGCTCATAGCAAGTGCGACAGCGAGGCTCGTAGACATCTTTCTCACCTAACACTACGGTTTCTTCACTCGCTATTTTTCGGTAGCTGTAATTGGCCATATCGCCACAGACCGAACAAATGGCGTGCACCTTCGTTACATAATCTGCTTGTGCTAATAATTCGGGCATGGGGCCAAAGCCTTTTTTATTAAAATCCATATCTAATCCTGCGCAAATAACTCTTGTTTTTTGTAGAGCCAATTCTTGAATTACGCTAACTATTTCGTCCTTGAAAAATTGAACTTCATCTATGCCAACTACATCAATTTCTGTTGTCTTATCAAGAATGTCTTTTGCTTCTGCAACGGCAATACTTTTTATACGTACGCCATCATGAGATACAATATCGGATTCATGATATCGGTTATCTGTAGCGGGTTTAAAAATGGCAACGCTGTGATGGGCAAATTGAGCTCGCTTTAATCGTCTAATTAACTCTTCGGTTTTTCCACTGAACATGGAGCCGCAAATGACCTCAATCCAACCACTTTTTCTGTTTTTTATGTTAGGTTCTATGAACACTTTTTTTCTTTATTGACGTTAAAAGCTAAGCACGCTACATACGATAAATAGTAAATATTGGCTACTCAGTACTAAAGACTAATCAGTATATTTGACGAAAGTAAAGAAGACTATGAGAAAATTCATTTTGACATCACTATTATTTTTATGCACTTTTTCTGCTATTGCGGGCGAAGGCATGTGGCTTCCTTTTTTATTGCAAAAAATCAATGAAAAAGATATGAAGTCTATGGGACTTAAAATTTCGGCAGAAGATATTTATTCCGTCCGAGACGGAAGCCTGAAAGACGCTGTGCTCATTTTTGGAGGAGGTTGCACGGGCGAAGTAGTTTCGGACAAGGGATTAGTACTGACCAATCATCACTGTGGATATGGTACGGTAAATAATTTGAGTAGTGTTAAAAACGATTATCTCACTGACGGTTTTTTTGCGAAAAATCAGCAAGAAGAAATTCCTTGCCCGGGATTGTCGGTTCGTTTTATCAGAAAAATTGAGGACGTGACTCAAGATATTTTGGGTGGCCTAGATAAAAGTTTAGACAAAAAGGAACGAAGCCAAAAGATGAGGTCTCGGATAAAATCCATCAGAGAAAAAGCAGAATTAGAAAGCGGCATGGAAATTTCGATTAAGTCATTTTTCTATGGGAACGAGTACTACATGTTTTATATAGAGCGGTATAATGACGTGCGATTGGTAGCGTTTCCGCCCAATGGCATTGGCAAATATGGGGGAGATACAGATAATTGGGCTTGGCCCCGACATACGGGCGACTTTAGTGTGTTTCGTATTTATGCAGATGAAAACAACAAAGCGGCTCCTTATTCGGAGGGTAATAAACCCTATGTGCCAAAGCGTCATTTTAAAATTAATATTGGAGGATTGCAAGAAGGAGATTTCTCAATGGTGTATGGTTTTCCGGGCAGTACCCAACAGTATTTGACAAGTGATGGTGTAAATGAAATTATGAATGTGCTTGATCCGGCCAGGATTAAAATAAGAGCAAAGCGATTAGAAATTATGGAAGCAGCGATGAAGCAGAGCAAAGAAAACTTCATCAAGTATGCTAGCAAGCAAGCCAGAGTGGCCAACTATTATAAGAAATGGAAAGGTGAAGTGTTAGGCTTAAAAATCAATGACGCAGTAAATAAGAAAAGAAAAGAGGAAGAAAAATTCCTAGCTTGGGCTAGAAAAACCCCTTCCAGAGTCGCGAAGTATGGTGACATTATTCAAAAACAAAGAGCCCTTTACAAGCAGAAGGAAATGCCAGAGTTAAAGTATAATTACATTCGAGAATGTTTAAAGGCTTCAGAATTAGTAAGCCTGGGACGATATGGAGATTCATTGTTGACGGCGAATGAAAGCGATAATAGAAAAGAAAATTTCGACCGCATCGTAAAAAAAATAAACGGAGGATTAAATCGAATGGACTTAGCAACGGATCAAAAAATTACTGCGAGTTTATACGATGTCTATACGAATAAGTTTGGCAAAGAAACAGAATTGAGTCCAGCCGCCATAGGCGCCATGTACTCGACTTCGGTATTTTCAAGTACCAGTAGGCTTGAGAAATTATTGGGAGGGCGAAACTCTAAATTGATAGAGAAGACGATAATGGAAGATCCTGTTTTCAGAGCAAGTCGTTTCATAAGTCAGGAAAACAGAAGCACTATCGGCGACTTGCGTCCCGCCATAATTAGTTTGAACGAGAATTATAAAACGTATATGCAAGGGCTGCGTGAGTTTTCTGATAAGGAGCTTTTTCCTGACGCTAATTTTACCTTGAGGCTGACATACGGAAAAGTAGAAGGGCTTTATCCGCAAGACGGTATGGAGTATTCTTACTACACGACTCTTGGCGGTGCGGTACGCAAAAGAAATACGGAGGTGGAAGAATTTAATATGCCCCAACGCTTGGTAGATTTGTATGAGAAGAAAGACTTTGGCCCTTATGCCTCTTGGCATAGAGGTAAAAAGGATGTGCCAGTGTGTATGCTATCTTCTTTGCATACGACAGGCGGAAATTCTGGAAGTCCCATTATGAATGCATACGGTGAACTAATAGGAACAAACTTTGATAGAATTTGGGAGGGAACTATGAGCGACATTAATTATGACATAAATCTTTGCCGAAATATTTCTGTAGACATTCGCTACACCTTATTTGTTTTAGATAAATTTGGCCAAGCCAAATGGATTGTAGACGAAATGGATATCGTAGAAAGTCGTCACGAACATTAATCAGGAATTTAGAAATAATGAAAAAGCGATACGCTCGGCGTGTCGCTTTTTTTGTTTTTAATTATGTCCTTCTTCGGTGACCTGAAGGTCATATTCTATTGGGCTTGTTTCCTCACAAATGCTAATCGGTAATCCTCCTTTTACATTAGCAGGAAGACTAGGATCCCAGCCTTCGCCGTATAGGTAATATTCTCCGTCATTCAGTTCGGTAAAGATGGCCATTTGTTTTCCGTCGTATTCTTTTACTTCTGCACTGATTTCGTAGTCCGAAGTACTGGTAGGAGCATCTTGTTCATTGAATTTTACATAAACGGTAATACTATCAAGCACAACCGTGTGATGTTTTACTGTAATTTGAAGTTCATTCTCACCGCCCAAGCCGGCATTTTTTTTCTTGCGGCATCCTAATACGGAGATGAGCACTAGTATCAAGCACAACAATGGTAAACTATATCGCATATTCAAAATTTCTTTATACTAAATTAAAGCTATTATTCACCTTTTGTTACATTTTAATGTCAAATTAAGGTCTAAATTTTTCGTAAATTTGACCCGTGCTAAGGCGGTTTGGAAAAATAATTGGGGTGGCTCTTCTGGTATTACTACTTATGGTGGTTGTAGTGGTTTTTGCCTTGACGCGAGAGAAGGTTCAAACCAAGCTTGCTTACCGAGCGGCGGGGTGGTTGAGCGAAAAGTTAGACACCAAGGTGGCTGTTCAAAATGTAAAAATTGACTTTTTAAAACGAGCGCACCTCGAGGGCTTGTATATCGAAGATCAGAAAGGAGATACCCTTGCGTACATTGGTGATTTTAGCGTAAGTAGTTCTCAAATAGTAAATGATCTTTGGAATAAGAAAACTTCTATTATCAAAGATGTGCGACTGAAGGAAGGAGTCGTAAATCTTAAAAGACCAAAGAATAATGAAGAGTGGAATTTTGCTTTTATTGAAAAAGCATTCGCGACTGAATCAGAGGATAGCACCAAGGCTGAGGCGCCGCAAATAGATCTTAAAAATTTACAACTTTCGAATGTGCGGTTCCAAATGGATGATCAATGGCTGGGGCAAACCATACAATCTGACTTGGGAGAGTTTGCTTTAAAAATGAACGGCTTTGACTTGGAAAAATCTTTTGTCAACATTAAGTCCATTGATGTAGCGAACACCTATTTTTCATTCAAAGAATTTAAAGGAGGCAAACCAACTAATCCAAACAGAAGAGTAAATAAAAGTAGTTGGGGGACCGCTTTCAACGCGGATGATTTTTCATTAATTCTAGCGGCTGTCAATTTGAAAAATATAAATTTTGAGTATCAGCGAAATAACCACCAATCGGTAGCCGGTCGTTTTGATGAGCGTCACATCGTTGCTAAGGATTTGCAGTTGAATCTTGAAGAATTATTCATAAAAGGAGACACCATTACTGCTGATATAGTAAACCTCAGTGCTAAGGAGCGCAGTGGCTTACATTTAAAAAAGTTACGGGCTCATGTGACGCTGAATCAGCAACTGGCAGAATTTCAGGATTTATATCTAGAAACAAATCGTTCGGTAGTGCAAAATTATTATAGCATGCGCTATGTAAACTTTCATGACTTCAATGAGTACATTGAAAATGTGACAATGTATGCCAAATTTAAGAATAGCTACATTGATAAAAGAGACATTGCTTTTTTTGCGGGACCGATTTCACAAATTCCTACTACTGTTCGATTAGATGGAAAGGCTGAGGGAACTGTTACGGATTTTTATCTGTCTAATATTCATGCCGTGGGTCCTAATATTAATTTTAAAGGGAGTGGCCGCATCACTGGTTTGCCCGATATAGACGCTACCTTTTTCGATTTAAAAGCCGAGCGTTTGCTAACCACAGGAAAAGAAATTGTTCGGATAGCACCAGAAGCGAATACAGATGCAATTCAATGGAATGGATTACAAACGATAGACTTTAGTGGTAAGTTTCAAGGGACAACTAAAAAGTTTAATGCAGACGGTCTTATAAAAACAAATCATGGTTTGGCCGACCTAGACTTATTTTTAGATTTAGAGAAAAAGATTCCATCTTACACAGGTAAGGTTGACGCTAAAAGACTAGATCTTGGTAAAATATTAGGCCGCTCTGACATAGGCGTGGTTACTGCTAAGGGAACCATCAAAGGACAAGGGTTTGATTTTAACAATGTAAACGCAACGGTTGATGCGAAGGTAGGGGAGTTTACATATGATGGAGTACGTTATCAGAATATTGAAGTGAATGGTTCTGTGGCCAACAAGCAATTTGTTGGTTTGGCAAAATCCAGAGATGAAAAGTTAGGTTTTGATTTTGAAGGGAATGTAAATCTTAGTGGCGAGAATCCTTCCTATGATTTTAAATCAGATATTATCAAAGTTAATCTTAAAACCTTGGGGGTTACTCGGCAAGATATGATTCTGAAGGCCAAAGTTAATCTTGACTTTACTGGAAAAAATATTGACGAGTTTGTGGGGAAAGCCATTTTACAAGATGTAAAACTCAGCTACGGCAAAGAAAGAATTGAAATTCCGAGAGTACGGTTAAATTCCTTTTATGTTGACAGCATCGGTAAGGTGCTGGACCTAAAAAGTACAGTGGCCGACGCTCGTATTAAAGGGCGCTATTCGCTTAGAGGGATTAAGAAGGCGACGCTAGCATTTTTGCATCACTATCTACCTACCTACATAAAAAAAACGAAAGCGCCGGATAATGAAGATTTTGATTTTGATATTTTGGTTCGGAATGCGAATAAAATAATTCAAATTTTTGAACCAAAATTGTTGGTAGATTCGGGGACGGCTATTCGAGGTAGTATCAACACGTCGCGGCAACAATTAAATTTGGTTGGTTTAGTGCCAGGGGTTACCTATGATGGAGTGCGCTTGAAAAATGTAGGAATTTCTTCCCAAGGTGATTATTCAGTTTTCAATTCTGAAATTGTAGCTAAGGAGTTGATGGTGAACAAATCGGCTATCTTAAAGGACGCCAATTTACAGCTAGCCGTTTCTAGTGATACGGTTGGGTTTAATTTAAAAACGAATCCAGTAGACGAATTTTTGGGAGAGGCTAATTTGAAGGGGAGAGCCACCGCTTTTTCAGATCGATTTGAAGTAAATATTAGTCCGTCTACCTTCATTGTAAAAGATGATAAATATCGTTTGTATTCCATGGGTCCAATACAATATACCAAAAGTGGAATTTTATTGGCGAAAGATGTCTTGATTCAAAATGGAACTCAACAAATTATCTTTAATTCGGATTATGATGGGCTTACCAATAATGCCACCATTATTACAGAGAATATAGATTTAGAAAAAATTAGTTCTTATGCGAATTCTAAAGATTTAGCCTTGCAGGGTAGAGTCAATGCCACTTTCTCGGCTAAAGATATTTGGGGAAATACTATGGTGACAGGCACGGCTACTACAGTAAACGACTTTAGAATTAATGGTGATACATTGGGCACTGCCGATTTACAGTTCAGTTATGATAAAGTACTCAATACGCTTGCTATCAATGAGTCATCCAAAATTGAAAATGGAAATGCGCATATTTACACGCAGGGAAAGATTGACTTTAATAATGAAAATATTGATCTGAGTGCTGACTTAAAAGAAACTCCCATCAGTTTCGCCAATCAGTATGTTGCTGAAATAATAGATAGTCTACGCGGAGAAGCTACTGGAAAAATAAGAGTGCAAGGTAAATTGACGAATCCAATTATTTTGGGGGACTTGAGCGTTAAAAAAACGGCCTTAACTGTAATCTTTACTGGTTGTTCGTATCGAATGGATGACATAAATTTAAAACTGAGTAAAAACTCTATTGACTTTAACCCCATTACTATTTATGATGAGCGAACGAATCCGGGTACTGCCAGACTTACCGGAAGAATTACGCATTCCAACTATGATAAGTATCGTCTGCGTTTGAACGCCAAATCTAATGATTTTTTAGGGCTGAATACCGATCAGTTTAATGGGGAGTTATTTTATGGTTACATTCCCTCTAAACTAGACATGAGCATCACAGGAGCAATTGATGACATAACCATGGATATAAAAGCTGAGCCTTTGGCGAATAGTGAATTCTATTTGCCACTAGCTGACGATGGCTCCGTTGGAACGTATGATTTTATAAAGTTCAAAACCTTAGGTACCTTCCAAGATCAAAAAATAAAAAAGAATAAAGGATCAAGTTATTTCAAAGTCAATATGGATATTAAAGCGACACCTGACGTTTTGGCGACAATTATTCTAGATCAAAATACCCAGGAAAAAATTGAAGCAAGAGGTAGTGGCAATATATCGTTGAATGTTGATTTGGGCAACTCGATTAATATGTATAACACGTTTACGGTTAAGGAAGGAGTTTATAAATTTAACTTTAGAGGGTTATTGAGTAAGGAGTTTACTCTAGACGAAGGTGGTACCATTACTTGGAATGGCGATGCCTATAAAGCGAATCTTGACATGCGAGCCATTTATAATGTAAAAACATCTTTATATCCCTTGGTAAGTGGGCAGGAACAGCTAACAACAGAAGAAATTAACCAAGCCAAAAAAGTAGAGGATACTCATGTGGCTATAGATTTGACGGGACCTTTGTCAAATCCTGATATTCAATTTGACATAACCCAACCCAACAATCGGAGTATTGGTGGTACCGCTCAGGCAAAGTTGGAACAAATAAGGAGTAATCAGAATGATGTGATTTATCAGGCTGGGATGCTTTTATTGTTTGGTAGTTTTAAGCCTGCTGCTGGTGGCGTGAATACGGGAGAACTTGCAACGAATACCTCTATCTCTACGGCTTCTGATTTGGTGGGTCAAGTACTATCTCAGCAATTGACCAATACGATTGGTAAATTAGGAATCCCGAACCTTACTTTTGATATTGGTTATAAGCGATATTCTGCAGACGTAACGCAGGGCACAGGTTTCGGAAGTCGAGATCAAGTGAATCTTGGGTTCCAAGCAAGCTTTTTTAAAGAGCGTTTTATAGTTGATTTTGGTAACACATTAGATTTTGCCAATGCAGCGGCTCAAGCAGGTGGAGCTCAAAGTTTCACTTATAACGGAGACTTTAGAGGTCAATATTTAATCACCCTTGATGGACGGTATCGTTTAAACGCCTTTCGAGTAAGCACTTTTGATTACGTTGACAGCCGGCCAGTTGCAAGGGGGGGGGTAGGACTGATTTACAAAAAGAAATTTAATCGTTGGAAGGATTTGTTTAAAAGAAAGTCTAAAACTACCGTAATTCTTCCTTTCGATCTTGAAGAAAAAGATAGGCCAGACATCAAAACGGATAGTGTAACTTTTACTAGTTTCTTACTACAAAAAGAGCCGTCAGGTATGACGACTCTTGATATTATTTCTAAGCTTTCTTTTTAAACAATTAGCATCGCATCGCCATAGCTAAAGAAGTTATACTTCTTTTTAATCGCTTCTTTATAAGCTTTCATTGTAAGTTCATGGCCCATAAAGGCGGTAACCAATATAAGTAAGCTTGTTCTCGGCAAGTGAAAATTGGTAAGCAAAGAGTTATTCAGAGAAAAGTCAAAATTTGGTTTTGGATAAATGAAAATGTTAGTCCAACCCTGATTCGGCTTCAATAGTTTTCTGGTAGTCAAAGAAGACTCTATTGCTCTAATGCTTGAGGTACCCACAGCACATATTTTTCTGTTGTTCAGTTTGGCTTCATTTATTATAACACAAGCATCTTGGTCAACTTGAAAAAACTCAGCTTCCATTTTGTGCTTAGTAATGTCCTCTACTTCGATTGGGCTGAACGTTCCTAATCCAGTGTGCAAGGTAATCTCAGCAAACTCAATTCCTTTAATTTCCATTTTGCGAATTAGGTTCTCACTAAAATGAAGGCCTGCCGTGGGAGCCGCTACGGCTCCTGGATTTTTAGCATACACCGTTTGATAGCGTTCTCTATCAATAGCTTCCGGCCTGCGCTTGATGTATTTGGGGAGGGGTGTTTCTCCTAAATCTTCTAGTTTTTGTTTTAATTCCTCATTGGTGCCTTCAAACAAGAATCGAATGGTACGACCTCTTGAGGTTGTATTATCAATTACTTCAGCCACCAAAGAATTATCTGCTCCAAAATATAATTTATTTCCTACACGAATCTTACGAGCAGGTTCTACAATCACGTCCCACAGAGCATTGTCAGGATTCAACTCTCTAAGAAGAAAAACTTCAATTTTTGCTCCTGTTTTTTCTTTTTGACCAAAAAGACGAGCATTAAACACTTTGGTATTGTTTACAACCATTACATCTTCCTCATCGAAATATTCAATAATATCAGAAAATTTTCGGTGTTCAAATTCTCCTGTATCCTTGTGCACCACCATCATACGGCTATCCTCTCGGCGTTTTGAAGGGTATTGGGCAATCAATTTTACAGGAAGTTCATACTTGAATTTAGATAATTTCATAGAGTGCGCAAATTTAGTAAAATAAAGAACCTAGACCTTAAAAAAGACCAAAAAAATCCCGTCCCCAATGTCATTGGGGACGGGATAGAAAATTTAATATTGGTTATTACTCAGGCTCAGTGAACTGAACGGGCAGTGTAAAGTAAGATCGCACGGCTTGACCATTGTTTTTGGCAGCTGTCCATTTCGGCATTTTCTTCACAGCTCTTACGGCTTCTTCACCACAGCCTCCTCCGATATTTCTTTCGATTTTAGCTTGTTCAATACTTCCATCTCTATTCACAACGAACGTGATATACACGATTCCTGTGATTCCGGCTTCACTAGCCATTTTAGGATAGCTAATGTTATTACCTAGCCATTGCAGCATGGCGTCTTCTCCACCTGGGAAGGTTGCCTCTTGTTCCACAGCGGTGAAAATTTCATTACTAACCACTTTTTTCTTAACAGGAGGCGCTTCTACAACTGCTTTGCCTTTGTCTGGAGTAAGTACTGGTGCACTCAAATCAGCTGAGGTATCACCCTTTACAGTTACCGTGCTGGCTGCGGCTTTTTCAAGCTTTTTCTTCGGTGGTGGCTTTTCTTCCTCTTTCACTTCCTCCTTTTTTACAATTTTTGGAGGTGTAAACTTCACCTGCGGCTTCACCTTAGGTGGTGGTGGCGGCGGCGGTGGAGGCGGAGGAGGTGTCTTCTTCTTGTTTACCGGTGGTGGCGCTTTCAGCTTCACCTTTTTCACCATTGGTTTCTCTTTTTTCTTATTTTTATCGCCTATTAAACCTGCAATAACGGGTATAGAACCGACAAGCAAAGCAGCTACTGCCACTATAATACCAGCCGTCCGTACGCGTTTTCGATAATTTTTTCGTAGTTCGTAGGCACCGTACTCTTTATTTCTTTTATTAAAGATTAAATCTAAGTACTCTGTTTTTAAAACGTTTTTTAAATCCATAATCTACTTTTTAATTAAGATGCATTTTCTTCTTCAATTCCATAATTATTCCCCACCAGACTGTACGTTATCTTTAAGTTTAATGAAATTTCTATCTTCCTTCGTGATGTCGATTAGCGCATAAGTTTCAATGCCGTTGATTTGCATTTCATCTAGGGCGTTTACCATGTCAGCATAGGTGCTAGAGGTGTCTGGCTTAATCAAAATGGTTGCTTGATCACTTGCTTCTACACCTGGCACTACTCCTAAGTCTCTCTGCTTAGTTTCTGCTACATTCTTTTTTAATTTAATGATTGCATCTCTCAGACCACCTTGTGGTTTAAAATCAGTCAATTCAATTTTGGGTGGGTTCTTGGGATCGCTTCCGATTCCGTAGTAATAGTAAACCTTGTTTTTCTTTCCTAAAAGAACCGTCATAGCCGTATAATCTTTTACCTTATTGGGCTTATCCGTTTTCTTTTTAGAAGGCATAATGATTTCCATTGTTTTAGGTTTAGCCATGGTTGTGGTAAACATAAAAAAGGTAATCAGTAAAAAACCTAAATCAACCATAGGAGTTAAATCCACTGTGGTCGACAGTTTCTTCCGTTTCGTTCCGCCCTTTTTTCCTTGTTTGACTTCTATATCAGCCATTATTTTTTATTTTTTAATTTTTCTTTAATGTTAATCTAACCGTCCGTGCCTTTCTGATCTGCATAAGCCGCCGTGCCTGAAGGAATTGCTTCTGCGCTGGTGATTAAGTTAAAACGATCAATCTCGTTGTCAACTAAAATATCCAACACTTTTTTTACCTTAGGGTAAGGAGTTTTGGAATCAGCTTTTATACTAATGCGAGGTGTCTTACCAATATTATCTCCCGCTGATCGAGCACTCTGCACCCAATAAACTAGTTCGTTATAATTTAAATCTGAAGAGCTATCGTTAATCGGGACTCCGGAAAACGGAAACTTTTTCTTTTCAAAAGGATCCAATGCTAGGTAGTCCTTCAGTTGACTTAGCGACCCACCATACGATGCTCCTATGACAAACTCCTGCTCGTCCGCAGGGGTTAAGCCTAGATTCCGTGATTTGTTCATATCTTTTATCATCACTGCTTTTGCATCCTTGTTATCATACCCAAAAAACACCTGACCCTTTGGGTCCATAGTTAATAAGATGGAATTTTCTGGAATGGGAATTTGTGAGATTGAAGAGGGCGTAGTTACAATCACCGGCTCATCGGGTTTAAACTTTGTAGCCAACATAAAAAACGTTAGCAACAGAAAAGCCACATCGCACATAGCCGTCATGTCTATGTGCGTGCTTTTTCTGGGTAATTTATTCTTTGGCATATTTTATTATTGCTTTAAATTATTTATAGTTAGCCAAGAACGTTTGCTCTAGGGTAAATCCACTCTCGTCAATACCGTAAGTGATATTGTCGATAATAGTTGTGTAAAAGTTATAAGCAATTACAGCAATAAATGAAGTTCCTATACCCAAAGCCGTATTTACAAGTGCCTCAGAGATACCTGCTGCAAGCGCATTCGCATCAGGAGCACCAGCTTGAGCCATTGCCGAGAAGGCACGTAGCATTCCCAATACCGTTCCGAATAATCCTAAAAGGGTTGCCGCCGAAGAAATCGTAGATAAGAAAACTAGGTTTTTCTCCAAAATAGGTAATTCTAAAGAAGTAGTTTCTTCGATTTCTTTTTTGATAGCTGCTACTTTTTGATCGGTATCCAATTCAGTATTCGTAGTCATTTCACCATACTTCAACAAACCTGCCTTCATTACGTTACCTACACTTCCTGATTGTTTGTCACACTCTGAAATTGCGGCTTGTACATTTTTGTTTGCTAAGTGATGCTGGATTTTACGAATAAATTCTGCATTCCCCATTTTACCTTTCGAACGGAAAATAGTTAGACCTCTTTCTACAACGAAGGCAATACATACTAACAGTGTACCCATTAAGATAGGAACAACCCATCCTCCTTGTCTAATCGTACCCAACATATTTGCGGGTTCATGATGAGCGGCATCTCTAAAGTTACCATCTGCACCAAATACAAAGTAGAACAGTACGTGTGTTATCGTCATACAAACAGCTATGATTCCAACGTTCAACCAGAAGTGACCTGAGTTCTTTTTCGGATTAGCTGATGATGCAACTTTTGCTGCCGTTTTTTTTGCGTCTGCCATAATAGATTTTCTTTATATTGTTTTATAATTTTAAGATAACAAAGATAATTTTTTGAGTCAATTAACCAAATGTTTAATACAAAAGTTAATGCACAATTAATAACGCATTCTACTAGCTATTATTGCAGTTGGATATAAAAATGAGAATCGGATGACATATTATTACTTAGGAGGCGTATTATTAATTGGATTAGTAGCAGGAGTATTGAGCGGACTGTTTGGAATAGGGGGTGGGGTTATTATTGTACCTGCCTTGGTAATGCTGTTTGGTCTGAGTCAACAAACTGCGCAAGGAACCACATTGGCTATGCTCTCTATCCCCGTTAGTTTAGTAGCGGCTCTAAATTATACTAAAGCCGGGATGGTCAGTTGGAAGTTCGCCATATTCTTGGCAATCGGTTTTGTAATTGGCGGTTTTTTTGGAAGCAAGTTTGCCGTTGGGATTGATGGAGCGGTGATGAAAAAAATGTTCGCGATTTTAATGATTATCCTCGCGGTCAAAATGTTACTAGAAAAAAAGTAGCTAGTAGTTCCTTTTATAGAATTTTAAATACTCAGCGACCTTTCTAGTTTTCAAAAGTTCTTTAAAATTGGATTTAGAGACGGTCATTATCTTGTAGTCGTTCGAATTAACCTGAGAAAATAATTTGGGTTCTCGTTTCACTTGTTTGGCAAATCGCGCCGCTTTGTCAGCATTTTTAAACTCAACAATTGTCATAGCTCCTGTGGTTGAGGTTATTAAGTTCATGTTGGTCTTTAGCTTTTTAGCCGAGTGCTTCATTACATTGTAGTCACTAAAACCAGCTTTCAAGGCTAAGGTATTCCCATCAATTTTTGTTAGGTAGATGAGTAGCAAATGTTCCTCGTTCATGTCATAGGTATAAACGGCATTTGGATCTCGTTTTACTTTATCTTTTTTATTGGAAGTATTACTATCCGCGTCTTTTATTGCGAAGTTTGTATTTTTCAAATAGCCCAAAAAATCTTGCGCATAACGTTGTTCTTGAGAGCCAGGATAGTTTTGAATAATTTTCTCAGTTATTTTAATTGAGGAGTCAATATTTTTAAGACCTGCTAGCGATCGGGCTAGGACTAGCTCAAATTTTGGTTTCAACTCCAAACTTGGAGTTTCGTTCAAGGAGGCGGTAGCGTTTTTAATTGCATTATCGTATTCATACCGCAACAACATTTGATAAGCAGAGTCATACGCTATCGTCATTTGCTTTTCAGAAGCATTTGCTTCATTTGAACTTCCTTTTAGAATGGAAGCAAATTTTGTCTCTGGATATTCTTTTCGAATTCGAGCCATCAATGCATTTGCTTTTTGCGGCTGATTCAATTTTTGATAACTAAGCATCATGCTATACAGCGTAGCGGCTAACTGGTCATGATTTGGAAAGCGCCGGTTCATGCCCTCAAAGGTTTGAATGCTTTTTTTATGCTCTTGTAAACGTGAAGAATAAATGATACCCAACTGAAAATAGGCATCAATAATTTTGGCATCAGACTTTTTAAAATCTGAGGGCGAGCTGTAAAGAGCGCTAAGCATTTTCTTTACTTCTGCACTCTTCCTTACATCTTCTTTGCTGTTTGTTGCACTCGCTCCATCGCTTCCCAAATTACCTCCAGCTAAGATGCCATCGTTCTTTCCGCGCCTCCAATTATCTTCGAGTTTGCGATCGCCCCACTTATTTTTAAACTCCAGTAACCCTTGCTGAATCGATGTATTGTTATAAAAATACCAGGCGTTTTTATTAAACTTGCCAGGTGTGAGCGTAACGGCAGTCAGCTTGGCACTTTCTTTCTTTAATCGTTCTCGTTCTAATTTAGCTAGTCGTCGTAATTCTTTTTTAATCGTACTGATTTTTTCCTTCTCCGATTTTTTCGAGAGAGTTTGCAAGCTATCCTCAACTTTAATTACGTCTGTATATTTTATCAAACTTGCCAGCACATCTTTCCGCAGATTAATGTTGACCATATCTTCTAGCTGAGGTTGAGCATTTTTTGAAAAAGCCACCGCAGAATCGTAAGCTATTTTTGCGTTCGGAAAATCTGATTGTTTGTAATAAATTTCACCTTTTCCTAGGTAAGCGGCTGCTTGCTCTTTTTTATTATTCTTGGTTTTTAGGCAGCTGTTGTAGCTTTTTAACGCTTCTTCCGGATTGTCGTCTTGTAAAATTTTACCAAGGCTCAAAAAAGATTGTGCTCTCCACTTTTCATATTTATCCTCCTTAGCTAGTGATTTTAAATTAGCTATGGCAGCTTTTTTATTTCCTTTACCCAGTATCGCATTTTGAGCCAAATTGAGCTTTGTATAAAACTCCATTTCAATAGGAAGTTTATTTTTTAAAGCCTCATTCAAAAACTGATTAGACTTAGCAATGTTTCCATCCTGCGAATAAAGTTGCGCTAGTAAAAATGAAATTCTATTTCTACTATCTTTTTCAATGCTTTTTTGTTTTAAGGCTTTTTCTAGAGGTTCAATCGCCGACAAATTATTGCCTTGTTCCATTTCTAATTCGGCCTTGGCAATGTATAAATCATCTCGAAGACGGTCTGGGAAAATCTTATCTTCCTCTAAAATTGTAAATAAGGATTGTGCATCTCCAAACTGACCATTCTTAGCATAAGCTCTGCCTAACCAGAGCAAGGCTTCGTTACGAACCGAATGGTGCGCAAGCATTTTCAAGCCAGTGCGCTTTTCCTCAGTAGCGATTCTTACTTTGTTGTCCTTGTCAAATTTTATTTCATTCAGCTCTGGCAACTTTTTGTAGCCACGCTTTTGTTTCTTTTTGGCGTCACCATCTTTGTATTCGTTTACTACATATTTCAGTGCGGTAATCGCAGATTCATAATCGTTCTTAAAGAAAAATGCTTTTCCCATTAATAGATACAAGTTGTCAAACCATTTTGACCTAGGATCGTGAATGTGAGTATCGTAGGCGCATTTTTTTACAACCGTGTCCATGTCGCCACCTATGGCCGTTAGGCCACTTTCTAAATCATACGGGTAAAGGGACAACTGTTCGGTATAAGTTTCTTTGTGCCTATCCTTCAATAGAGTCGTAGCGTCTTTAAATTTCCTCTCAGCATTATAGTATGAGTTGTATCGAGTGACAGTGTTTTGCCAAATACGCCTTTTGATATTCCAACTTTTTTTAAGAAGTTTTTCATTCGTCCAACTTCCCTTTTTTCGGGCATGTATTTTATCCGCTTGTTCTTTGAGCAGTTCGGTTTCTGACTTTTTCTTTTTTGCTATTTTTTTTGTGGCACCTCTCACTTTTTCAAGAGAGTCTTTTCTTTTTTGCCTTGCTAGTTTTAAAGCTTCCGTTTGTTTTTTGCGCGCTTCCTTCATGCTATCAATGATAGCTTTTCTGGCGGCTATGGTGCTATCCATCACCCGTTTACGCTCAGCTTTTAACTTCGTAATTTGTTCTGTCCTCGCTTGTTTGGTGCTGTCAATCCTTCGTTGTCGTTCGGCTTTTACTTTGGCTAATTTTTTATCGCGCACCTCTTTAATGCTGTCTCGCCTTATTTGCCGCACCAAGGCCACACTGTCTTTATATCGTTTACTATTTCTATATTTTTTCAGCGCTTCTCGTACCCTGCGTGCTTCGGCTCTTACTCTAGCGATGCTGTCTGTCCTCGCTTTCCGCACAATGCGTAAACTATCCGCTGTTTTTTTTCGTTGAGCGATTTGTTTTTCGAGTTTAAGACGGTTGGCTTGGCGAATACTAT
The DNA here is from genome assembly GCA_964612525.1 of uncultured Chitinophagaceae bacterium. Taxonomy (GTDB): domain Bacteria; phylum Bacteroidota; class Bacteroidia; order Chitinophagales; family Chitinophagaceae; genus JAGNRR01. The sequence continues at coordinate 19,136 of CAZTCQ010000033.1, forward strand.
CTTGTTTTTTGCGTTCGGCAAGCAATTGCTGTTTTACTTGCTCTCGTTTTAAACTATCCTGCTTACGCCGCTCTATCATAGCTTGTTTCAAGCTATCTCGGTATTCTATTCTTTTTTGTTTGGCAATTTCTCGATTCAGCGAATCTTGGGTTCGCTGTTTGCGGGCTGCGGCGATAATACTATCTTTTTTTCTAATCTCCGCATCGTAACGCTGTCTCGCTCTTATGGAGTCTGTATTGATTTGCGCATAACAATCTTGGCTTACGGATGCAAGCAAAAGGAGTATGGCTGTAACAGCTATTCGTTTTATACGTATCAAATCGAAAAGAGAGTAGGTTAACAAAAATATTTTATTTAACGTTATAAAAAACATAAAAGTGATTGTAATATCTTAGCTGCGAATGAAGAAAATTAGCGGTGTAGATAAACGTCACATTTTTAAGAACTTTTTTAAGCGTATTAATGAACCCTATGATCTCAGAGTGCGCAATGCAATTGACGGAGAAGAAATGTTGCACATCAAACTCACTAAAAAAAGTGTTTTTATGCTGATCTCTACGTTTTTAGTCATCTCGTTTTTGCTGGTGAGTATTCTTTTTTTATTTACTCCCATTAAATACTATATCCCGGGCTATGAGACCATTGACAGTCGAAAAAAAGTAGTCCTACTAAGCAAGCGCCTTGATTCTATGAGTCAATTTCAAAAGAATTCAGCACAACTCATGCGCAGCGCCCTGCGAGTGCTGGATACGGTAACTCAAACTATTGACACGAACCGTTTAAACGATCGGGCTATATCGACCGCCGAGATGAGTAACATTCAAGAGATAGAGAATAAAAACAAGCGAGCGAAACGACAAATTGAATCGACAGAAAGGAAAGAAAATTACGATTCGAGCATCACTTATTAAATCACTAAGAAAAATGGTATATTATTTTCAAGAAATTATTGATTCATTATCTTTGGCGAAATTCAAACAATAATTATGTCAATTTTTTCAAGCAGTAGTAAAGATGTGAAGCCCGAAGCGCCTAGCACACCAACTCCAACACCTCCTAGTACACCCGCGCCTAGCAGTCATTCGCCAAGTCCAGTTTCTAGCGGTAGTGTGAGTCGCGCCGGAACTTCAACGCTCATTGCGCAAGGAACTCAAGTAGATGGCGATTTAAAAGTGGAGGGAAACATTCAAATTGAAGGTGTGGTTAAGGGGACTTTGACGTCTAAAGGAAAAGTTGTCATTGGTAGTGCTGGTAACGTTCACGGAGATGTGCTTTGTCAACATGCAGAAATTTCAGGAAAAGTTGATGGTAAATTGAAAATTGCAGAAATTTTATTTTTGAAGTCAAGCGCTAAAGTTGACGGCGACATCCAAACTGGTAAATTAGTAATGGAAAGCGGAGTTCAGTTCAACGG
>CAZTCQ010000033.1:20649-25694 GCA_964612525.1 uncultured Chitinophagaceae bacterium
TAATTGGCTGACGATAATCCTTCCTGGAAAAAATACGTCGGAATGGCGTTTCAAATTTTGGCCACACTCGGTGTGGCTTTTTTTATTGGTTATAAAATTGACGTATATTTTGAGCTTTCATTCCCGATTTTTCTACTTTCGCTTCCCTTAGTTGCTTTGGTTGGTTTTTTATATCAAGTGATACGCGATACAAATATTAAAAAATGAAAAAGAAATTTTATATTCTCATGGTAGCCCTTTTTGTGGCCCTAACGGCCATGGCTTTTGTGCTAAAGCTATCCGATGCTTTTACTTTTTCCGTAATTATGATAGGGAACTTGGTGGTGTTCGCTCTCTCCATTCTTTCCTACGCCATTAGCGGAAAATTTGCTACGAGTCAAAACAATGGGCAGTTTGTGCGAGGTGTAATGGGTGGCACTTTTTTAAAGTTCTTCCTAGCTTTAATCGCGGGTGTGGTTTACATAGTTCTGAATCGAGAGAGTATCAAGATAGGAGACATTCTCGGGCTCATGCTTATCTATATAATTTACACAACTATTGAAACTGTTTTCTTGGCAAAATCCTCACGAACGTTTCAGCCTCAATCAAAAACTACTGAACGATAGATTTTATTTTTCTAGCAGCGAGTGGATGATAATTCGGAGCCGCTTCGCTTAGAATACGTTGCGCCATTTTTTTTCCTTCCTCAGTTTTAATTAATTCTTTATAAAGCGGTTCTAAAAACTTTTTGCGTCCTACCGACTTCAAGAATTTTTCCATTGCTGGGTAGGCTCGTTCATAGTTAGAAGCAATGGCTTGCAAATACCATTCGTCGGCGATTTCAGAATTTCCAATTCCTGTTAAAGCATAGCTAGCATCTAAAGAGCGTAATGTTTTCGTTTCCATTGGTTTCGGTAGTTTTCTTAAAAAGTAAAGCCATTCATGCGTGCTCCAAGAGCGAGCATTCAAAGCCTCAGCGTTTCTCGGATTCGCTAAGAATTTTTTACTGGCCTCATCTATTTTTTTAAAGCGTTCAGGGAAAACGTAAGCCGTTTCTTCTGGAAGGCCCGGTTTAAAAATCCATTCATTAATATCAATATTTGCTTTTGACAAATCTAAGTTCTCTTCAATATGCTTTACAGCCATACCCGTGTTCATTGGAATGAATTTGTGCGCTGCGAAATACTTACTGAGCCAAACGTCAAAGGCTTCGCGGCCTACCGCTTCCTCTAAGGTTCTTAGGAATAAAGCTCCTTTGTCATAAGGGATAGCCGAAAACGATTCTTCGGGATGACGGTTTTTTAAATCAACTTTGAGTCGTGTATCATCCCATTTTTCTTCTTTAAAATCCTTTAAGTCAGCTTGTAAATCCTGATAGGCAATTTCCCAAAGCATTTCAGTGTAGGCTTTGTCCGTAATTTCTTCCATGATTCTTTTTTCAAAATAAGAGGTGAATCCTTCGTTCAACCAAAGGTCATTCCAATTAGAATTCGTTACTAAATTTCCGCTCCAGCTATGCGCTAGTTCATGAGCGATTAAAGAAACTAAGCTTTTGTCTCCGGCAATAATGGTAGGGGTAGCAAACGTCAAACGAGGGTTTTCCATGCCGCCAATTGGGAAAGAGGGAGGGCAAACTAAAACGTCATAATTTCCCCAAGGGTAGGGGCCGCCTAATTTTTCTGCTGCCGCTATCATGCTTGGAATATCTTCAAGCTCTCGGGCGCATTTCGCCAACATGCTTGGCTCGGTGTATACACCACTTCTTTCGTCGATGGCTTTATATTCTATATCGCCGGCCGCTAAGGCAATCATGTACGTTACGATAGGCAGTTCCATTTCGAATTTATAAATACCCTCGGCATTTTTTTCTTTTGGATTTTTAGCACTCATTACTGCCATCATTCCTTCAGGAACTTTAACGGTTGCATTGTAGGTAATTCTATTGGCCGGGGCATCTTGACAAGGAACTAAGGTTCTTGCATAAATGCTTTCACATTGCGTAAATAAATAAGGCATTTTTTTACCCGCCGTTTGTTCTTTGGCGAGCCATTGTATCGCCACGCCGCCGCCAGCTGAGTAGGTGATTTCTGCCGTAGAATCATCGTCGCCAATAGGAATGATAAGCGCATCGCCCATTGAGTCAATCGCCTTTATCTTGTATTCAACTTCTTTGCCTGCAACCAAAACTTTGCTTACATCTATATTTTTAATATCTAAGATTAGCTCATCGGTTCCTTTATTCTCAAATGTCCATTTTGCCGTGGCATTAATTTTCTTTTCGTCAAAATTAATTTCAGCATTCCAGTCCAAGTGTTTGGTGGTTGCTTTGTCAAAATTAGAATTCGTATGGTCTTTTTCCCCTTCTGGGAAAGTGGCATAAGTGGAGTCAATGGAATTACAAGATGCCAAGATGATTAGGGAAGCTAAAAATAAAATACTGTTTTTCATGAGGGTGCTAAAATAGTAACTAGCGCTTAGTCCTCCTTGCCTAGTCTCAGAAAGTTATTCTAGTTTAATAACAATCAGAATACATTCTTTGCGACCAATCCACCTACCTTCGCGACAAAATCAACCGTAAATGAAACGTATTAATCAATACAAGAAACTGTTTAACGTAAGCCCTTCCACTGATTTGGCTGAGCTGAAAAAAAGGTATCGTAATTTAGTGAAAGAGTGGCATCCTGATAAATTTTTGGAAAGTGATCCCCAGCACGAAGAAGCCAAACGAAAAGGAAAGGAGGTGATTGATGGCTATCATTTTTTGGTGAGTATTGCTCAGGAAACTAAAGTGGCTAATGAAAAAGAATATTTAGCGACTATCGAAACGGGCATTGACGATTTTAAGCATAAAGGAATGGTGCTAGAAGTTACTTTTATGAATGGAGCTACGTATGAGTATTTCGGAATTACCAAGAAAGCATACTTAAAATTTTTAAACGCCGACAAGCAGATGCGTTTTGCGAAACGAAATGTTTTTCATTCAGTAACGTATAGAAGAACTAAAAAAGCGCAAGAAGAGGAGAAAGCTGCGATTGCATTGTAGGTTTTTATAACTCTGCGGATCCAAACAAAACGCTGAAGTCCTCGCACCAAATTAGTACTTGGTCCTTATCAGATATGTCGGAGGTTAGCGGGAAAGTGTAGGAAAAGTTTCCGCTTACTGCTTTTAGTTCTCCTAGCATGATTGAATTACTAATGCCCTTATCCGCTGAAAGATAAACACGTAGATCGGGTCCATTATCTGACTGTAAATTTTTAAAGCTAAGTGTATATTCACTATCGTTTTTAAATAATTCTACGGTGCCGCTGGTGGGATGCACTTCGTCTATAAACGTACCGCTAGCTACCAAAGAATCTTGACCACTGGGGTTAAAATTATTATCTATTTGATCTGGCGTATTTTCTTTTTTGCAAGAGCTAAGAACGAGTAGGGCGGATACTATTAAAAGGGATATTTTTTTCATCTTGAATTATTTGTCTAAATGGACGAAACATTTATACTTAATTTACAAACAGTTGTGAGTATGACCTTTTTATTACAATTGTGCTTCATTTTTTTTAGGGCTCATTTTACTAATAAGTACACCGACTATCATAGCGACTAAAAAAGAAGGCGCTAAAACATCTAGTTTTTCAAAATAGGCACCAACGCTTTCTAGGTTTTGAAAATAAAATTTAAATAAAGGCACGCATAAAAATCCTGCCATCATTGAGGCAATGGCGCCCTTTTCGGTGTAACCCTTCCAAAAAAGCGAAAGAATAATCACTGGGCAAAAAGTAGCCGCAATACCGGACCAACCAAAAATCATAGTCCAAAATATTTGTCGATCGGGGGAGAGATAGGCCGTAAGCATAGCTAATCCTAATGCGAGTAAAGCCATTACTAAAGTTACCACTCGTGATATAGTTGTGAGGTCTTCATCTTTTAGATCGGGTCTAAAAATTTTCTGATAAAAGTCACGGGTAATAGCGCTAGAAGCCAAGACTAATAAACTATCAATCGTGCTCATGATAGCCGAAAGAACAATCGCTACATAAACGGCAATTAGAAAATCGGGTAAAAAACTAGTCGTGACCATATCCAAAACTTCCTTACCGCCCACTCCTAAAATTGAGACAGGGTCATCGCCTTGTTCGGTAAAAAAGATTCGGGCTAAGATTCCAATAGTTACCGCCGCAGCATCGGTTAGCAAGGTGAAAATTACAGCTACCCATTTTCCTTTGTCTATTTCGCTTTCTTTTTTGATAGACATAAAACGAACGTACACTTGCGGAGAACCTAAAAATCCTAACCCAATCATAGCGAAGCCCAGCATAGCAAAAATGTTCATCCAAACATCGGGGTGACCACCCCAGATACTAGTGAGGGCAGGGTCAATACTGTTGAGGCCATCAATAATTCCTTGACCGTGATCCATTTGAAACCAAATGACTACGGGCAATAAAATCAATCCAAAAAACATTAATACTCCTTGAAAAAAATCGGACCAAACCACGGCCACAAAGCCGCCAACAAATATGTAAACTAAGACAATGAGAAAACCAATAATAGCGCCCCAATGGTAGGTTATGTTAGTGTAAAGATTACCTATAAGGTGTTGTCTTCCGCCGAGCATTGATTCAAAAGCCACGCCGGTCGCATCGATTTGTGCACTTACGTAAATCACTACAAAAATGGCAAGTACTGAAGCTGCAATGATGCGCAGGGTATTAGTAGAACTTTTAAAGTGTGATTGCAAATAATCGGGGACTGTTATGGATTGATACTCATCGGATTTTCGCTTAAATTTTTTAGCCATGAGCCACCAAGAAACTGCTACACCGAGGACTTCGCCTACAACAACCCAATAGGCTGAGAGACCTGACATGGCGCCCATGCCTGTCAATCCGATTAGTAGCCAGCCGCTTTCACCCGTGGCACGAGCAGAAAAAGCAACCGCCCAAAAGCCTAAGTTTTTTCCGCCCACATAGTAGTCGCTCATTGTTTTTACTCGCTTCGAAGCAATCCAGCCTATAAAAAAAAGAATAGCTACGTAAATGGATAAAACGATGATTTTGGTAAGCAT
>CAZTCQ010000034.1:0-10856 GCA_964612525.1 uncultured Chitinophagaceae bacterium
AACTTGTAGAAAGCTTTCCGAGATTATGTTTGGACGCGGGTTCGACTCCCGCCAGCTCCACTGAACAGAGGGAGAATGAGAAAGAGATTGAGAATGAATCGTACAGAAAACCAATAAATATTCATTCTCATTCTCCTCCTCCCTCTCATTCTAAAAAAAGAGGGCGAATAAGAAACTGATCGAAGATGAATCACTGAGAAAACCTATAATTATTCATTCTCCTACTCACTCTCAGTCTTAAACTCTCTTAAATAAAAACAGTTCTATATGTTCGACTTCCAATAAGTAACTGTTTACCAAAAAGCAAAAATATTTCACCTAAGCTGCAAACAACTGTTAGCTGATACAAAGCAAGATAAATAAGTAGTGGGTAAATTAGGGAGAGCATCATTTAGTATCGTACTAAACATAGCAGAAGGATCACGCAAGTCTTCACTAAAATTACTTTACAATTGCCAGAGGCTCTGTATTTGAATGTTTGGCACTTATCGCTGTTCTGCATGACGCAAAAAGTAAACAGCGAAATCTACAATACTAATTTGGATCTAGCTGATGAATTATCAAGAATACTTTACACCATAATTAAGAACCTTAGCTAATTGAGAAAGAGCGCGAGAAAAAAAGGAGAATGAATTAACGTCTACCTCAATTACTGTATCATTTGCTGTCTCAACTGTTGCACATAAATCAATCGACTTTTATAAAAATCAGCCGTCGCGACATCTCCCAAAGCGCGATACGTAATATCTAAAAATTGTAATGATTTCATATCTAATGAATCCGCAGCATTTGCTTTTTTGAACCAATAAATAGCACTGTCGGCTACATTACTCTCTCCATAAATACAACCAATGTTATTCATATAATCCGCCTTAGTGTCGTCTAGCGAATGCGCCTTTTTGAAGTAAGGCATCGCCTTATCAAATTGCCGACTATTGAAATAGACCGTGCCCATATTATTAGTATAAATACCGCTGGTAGAATCTTCCGAAAATGCTTTGGTGTAGTACTTCAAAGCTGAATCCAACTGACCCTGCAAGAAGTAAGCTTTTCCTAATTGATTATAACCATCAGCCGGCAAATATGGATAAATACTCAATGAACGTCTAAAGTATTGAATAGACAACGCAACTTCTCGATTACTCGAATCATTGATTTGCTGCGGACTAAAACCAAGTTCTGAAAGTTGATACGTCAACACCTCTTTCCGATCATTGCTCGGCAGATGATTACCCATGTAAAATAATAAATGGGTTGAATTCGGATTGTATTCTATATCTCTTGAAAATAAATTATAGTCGTTTTTCCAATCCACATTTCTGGCGACTGTTTTAATGGAATACAAACTCGAAATTAATAGTACAACACCCCAAAGAACTGGTGAAGATTTTACGGTGGCTAATAAATTTTTTCCCTCACCTTTCTGAAAAAACCTAGCCAACAAACAAACCGTAACAATTGATAATCCTAAACTCGGCGTAAAAAATAATCGCTCTCCAAAACTAGTTCCTATCAAAAAAAACACATTGCTTGCCAGCGAAAACGTAATAAAAAACCATAAAATGCCAAAGCTAATTTTCTTGCGTTTAGTAAGCGTATAAACTGCGTAAACGAAACCGCCCAAGCAAAGTACAAAACTTAGCAAAAAGCCCCAATGCCCTAATCCAACAGGCTCTAGTGTTGCATAAGAATAATCACAGGCTAAGGGATGCGGCACAAAAAAAGTATAAATATAAAAACCAACAATCATAACAGCAGTAGCAAAACGGGCTGGAATATCATCCTTCACCATTACAATCAAATTATCCATGATACTCGTTTCGGCATTCTGAGGAAACTGTCCTAATACCGAAGATCGAGTCAAAACAAAAAAGATAGCCACAACCAGTAATGGAGCACACACCATCGCCATTTTTTTATAGTCAATCTTAGTTTGCTGAAAATAAACGAGCAGTGGAAAAATAGCCATGGCTACCACCGCAGATTCTTTCGAAAAAAGACCAAGCGCAAAGGCCAAAACGCTCCAGAAGAGGTGAATAAAATTATTACTAGTTAGATAAAGCTGAATTCCTCGCATAGCGACAACCATGCCCAACATAGCCAAAATTTCATCGAGCGATTTTATATTAGCTACTACCTCAGTATGTATAGGATGCACAGTAAATAATAAGGTAATTAAAAATGGAAGCACCCATTTTTTATTAAACAAATCATACAAGACCCAAAAAATAATCATGCACAACAAACCATAAAAGAGAACATTTATTTTATGAAAGTGATGCGGATTTCCAGCAAACGCATTCCACTGCATATTAAAAATGAGCTTGGTAAACGGACGATACAGCGAATTTTCTTTGTCCGAAACATCTCCTCGTCGCATGGGTGTATTAAACATCAGCTTTGTATTTTCCATACTCACTGTTGCCTTGGTCATTTTATTATTGTCAATAATTCCATGGTCGTCGAGCACAAACCCATGCTGAAACGTATTGCTGTACAGTAAAATTGCAATGACAAAAAACAAGGCGGATAGCACCCACGCTTGCCCAGAAGAAATGTCAGTCGTTGGTTTTTCTATAATTGGATTTGGCTTCAGTTTGGGCTTTGCCTTAACGGGCTCGGCATTTTTTTTCGCGCGTGCTTGCTTTTTTTTTGATGATTTTCTTCCCATGCTTAATTGGATAGCGCCACTAAAATAAACAATCATTCTTTATCTTTTAAAAAAAACGATTGCTGTTGTAAATTACGGGCTGATAAACCTTCAGCTTGAAACTCATTCGGCACATACCTTTTTTAAAAGAAGTACTCAAATACTCCCTTACCGCTTTCGGCGGACCGCAAGGTCACATAGGTATGATGATGCGCAGCTTTGTTGAAAAACGCAGAGACATTACCGAAACGGAACTCATGGACTATCTTAGTTTTTGTCAAATGCTGCCTGGCCCGTCCTCCTCTCAAACCGTGGCCCTCATTGGATATAAACGTGGAGGAATTCTACTGGGCGTACTAACCCTACTCGTTTGGATTTTACCTGCTGCGAGTCTAATGATTGGACTCTCGTTTCTTATTAAATATATCAATGCTGAGTTTCTTCAGGATAATGTATTTCATTATATCCAACCCATGGCCGTGGGCTTCATAGTCTATGCCGCAATTCGTACTATGAAAATTAGCATAAAAAGTAAGGTAGGAATTGGTATCATGCTGCTAGCCACAGCTCTCACTGTTTTTATTCGCAGCCCGTGGGTGTTTCCACTAACGATTATCATTGGTGGTTTAATTACCAATTTCACCAACAAAGAATTTCCTCCGCACGATACTAAATCCTTTGAAATTAAATGGCGTCGATTAGGATGGTTTATTCTGCTATTTGTTATTGCGGGTGTTCTTTCAGAATTAGCACGTACCCAAGCTTGGGAAAATGCTCGCGGTTTTAATCTCTTCGAAAATTTTTATCGCTTTGGTAGTATTGTCTTCGGGGGCGGTCATGCACTCATACCCATGATGCATGATCAGTTTATTTTCCATGCCAACGATGTGTATGGCAATGCGCTCATAAGCAACCAACAATTTTTAACGGGAGTTGGTTTGGTTCATGCGATTCCGGGGCCCGTGTTTTCATTGTGCAGCTATGTAGGCGCTCTCTGCATGGACACTAACCCATTGAATCAATTACTAGGAGGCCTCATTGGCACAGTGGGCGTATTTCTTCCGGGCGCCTTAATTCTATTTTTTCTGTTTCCTCTTTATCAAAACTTAAAACAATATCGCGTTATTTTCCGAGCATTGGAGGGAATTCATGGAGCCGTAATTGGAATCCTGTGGGGGTCAGCTATCGTGTTGTTTAACACTATGCCTTTTGAGTACGGCAGCATTTTAGTCATTGCTTCTACCGCCTTAGCTTTAAATTTTTCTAAAATTCCTGCACCGATTATAGTAGTTTTTTGGCTACTGATGGGAATCGTTTTTTAAACAAATAAATCCGCACTAATCCCATCGCAATACAATTTTCCTTGATTAGTTAAATATAAATGAGTGTCGCTTTTTTCCAACCAAGCTTTTTCAATGAAAGAACTTGCTTGGAAGAGTAACTGATTAAACTGTTCCTCACTACTCTTTTTTTGATACTCCGAAGTATCCAAACCTTCTTTCACGCGTAAGCCCAGCATCACCATTTCATTCAAAATTTCAGTTTGGCTCAGTATCTCATGCTCTTGAGGAAGTTCATTTTTCTCCAATGTTTTTATATACAAAGCATTATTCGCGACATTCCAAGACCTTCTGTTTCCTTGAAAAGAATGTGCCCCAGGACCCAATCCAAGATAGGGTTTGCCCGCCCAATAATTACTATTGTGAATCGCTCTAAAACCTGGCTTAGCGTAAGATGAAATTTCATAATGCTCAAAATCATGCTCAGGCAATTTTTTCATCAAGTACTCAAACTGCTGCGCACCTTGCTTGGGTATCATGGCCTGCTCTTTTCCTTTTTTTATAAAAGAATCTAAGGCCGTTTTTGGCTCCACAGTCATTCCATAAATTGAAATATGCGGTGCGCCTTTTGCTAATAATCGATTTACATTTTGCTCTAACTTGATATCAGAAAGTAAAGGATAGCCATAGATTAAATCAACCGTATAATTCGCAAAATACTCATGAAGGATAGCAATACTCTGTTCCGCTTTTTCAGCGCTATGCGACCGATTCATATAGAGTAAATCTTCCTCAAAAAAACTTTGCACGCCTAAACTAACACGATTCACTCCTAACTTTTTTAGTCCAATCATTTTGTCGGTTGTCACATCGTCGGGGTTCATTTCAATGGTAATTTCTTTTACGTTATTACAATCATAATTTTTACGCAACTCCGTCAGTATAGATTCAATTTCTTCAACAGAGAGTATACCAGGCGTTCCACCACCCAAATAAATAGTTTCAGTCGGCTGACCAGAAATTTCTTCTTTTCTTAACTGAATTTCATTCAATAAAGCCGTCAAAAAATCGTTCTTATATTGCAATGAAGTAGAAAAATGAAAATTACAATAATGACAAGCTTGCTTACAAAAAGGAATATGAATATAAATGCCTGCCATGAATGCTTTATTTTTATATTAATTTGAAAGGTACTCCTCAATCTCGTTTAGTGTGCGGCGCGCTACTTTTTATTCTCACACTTGTGAGTAGTATTTCTTTGCATGCCCAAACAAAACTTACTCTCAAAGGAGCCAAGGCCGATTTTTTTGAGAAAGAAGCCAATCTAAAAACTAACTATGCTGATTTTTTAGAAGCGAGTTACGCCCTACAAAAAGGATTACAAGCATTATATAAAAAAGGATATTTAGCTGCCGCCATAGACTCACTTTGGGAGGCCGACGGGCAAGCTATGGCAAAAGTCAACGTAGGCGAGACCTATCAGTGGGCCAAAATTAGTAGCTCTAATATCCCTTCAAACCTATTGCGCTTGAGTGGCTTTGATGAAAAACGATTTTTAAAATCAAAAATTAAACCCACACTACTAGGCAGTGTGATGGAAAAAATGATTCGCTACTATGAAGATAATGGCTATCCTTTTGTATCCGGCCGCCTAGACAGTGTTGAAATTAATGACGGAAATGTTTCGGCCCAACTGAATATTATCAAAGGTCCTCTCATAAAATTAGATACGATTATTTTAAATGAAGACGCTGGCATACATCGTAGTTTCATCATGAACTATTTGGACCTCGAACAAGGCGAATTATATAACGAATCAAAGATTAGAAAAATAAGTCAGCTCATTCAAGAGCTGCCGTTTCTCCAAGAGTCCTATCCTTGGAAAATTTATTTTGGCAGAAGTGAAACCCGCCTCAACCTTTATATAAAAAATAAATCAGCCAATCGAGCCGATGTTTTGATTGGACTTTTGCCTAATAACGAAGAAATTGGAAATCGTTTTTTATTGACGGGTGACATAAAATTTGCTTTTGTCAATGCGCTAGAACGAGGAGAGAAAATAGAAGTCAATTGGCAAAATTTACAATTCCAATCACCCAGATTAAAGGCTACTGCTTCTTACCCCTATTTGCTCAATACCCAAATCGGTATCTCGGGCACCTTTGATTATTATAAAAAAGATACCAGCTTTCGCACCGTAAATGGTGAGCTCGGTTTTATCTATCAGTTTAATGCGCAAGACCAACTAAAAGCTTTTTATGAAACAGGCAGCACGCGCCTCATTTCAGTGAATACCGCCGACCTAATTGCCAACCGACGACTACCCGCCAACGCAGATATTCGCACTCGAAGTTTTGGATTAGAAGGTAGCTTGAGCCGCACCAACTACAGACTCAATCCACGAAAGGGCTATACTGCTCGATTAAAAGGCGCAGCCAGCATTCGTGATTTCCTTACCAATACTACTATAGAGGAAACCTTTGACCCTATCCGAAATGAATCCTTCGACTACCTATATGACAGCATAGATTTACGATCTTACCGTTTTCAAATCGAAACCGATCTGGCCTATTTTTTCCCGATAGGAAAACGAATGACACTGGCCACTCGCTACCGAGGGGCTATCATGCTGAGCGAACAAAATTTATATAGAAACGAAGTGTTTCAAATCGGAGGCTTTCGTTTACTGCGCGGTTTTGATGAAGGAAGTCTTTTTGTGAACCAATATCACGTCGCGACCTTAGAACCTCGCTACCTACTTTCTCAAAATTCGTATTTCTTTTTGTTTACGGACATTGGGCTCATTCGTCGAAACTACCCGGGTTTACAACGACAAGATGTACCCTACAGTCTCGGATTAGGTATGGTATTCGAGACCAAAGCAGGATTGTTCAATATTAGCTATGCGGCGGGTACTTTAGGAGATACAGGAATTAAATTTAGAAATTCTAAAATCCACTTTGGGTATATTAATTTCTTTTAACAAAAAAACTCGTCTCACTAAGCGAGACGAGTTTCTATTAATTTTAATTTCAGATTACTGCAGTAACTTATAAATCTTACTCTGCTCTTTCGTAGAAAGAGGATTTCCTGAGTAGGAAAAGTTGATAAGGTTACTCAACTTTTGAATACTCGTTGGTATTTTGCTTACGTTATTATTATTAATGTTCAATTGTTGCAATGCTTTCATCATAGAGATTTCACTAGGAATACTAACCAACTTATTATTGCTCAAATCCAGTTTACTTAACTGACTCATCCCAGTCAATGCCATTGGGAAAGCTACTAATCCATTATTCGCAATTTGTAATTCGCGAAGACTACTCAGATTTCTAAAAGAAGATGGTAAAGCATAGATATTGTTTCCAGAACGAGAAGATGTTCCTAAAACAAGTTTTTCAAGATTAGAAAGCGCTCCAATTTCATCGGGTAGCCAATGTAAATTGTTACCACTCAAATCAAGCACTTTCAAACTTTTCAAATGCTTAATAGAAGTCGGAATGTAATTTAATTCTTTGTTACTCAAGTCAAGGTGCGTGATATTTTTCATTCTGCGTAACAGATTAAATAATACAGTAGGGTTGCCTGCCGCACTACCGCTCATTCGGAAGTTAGTCAAAGAAGGCAAATTATTAATTTCGTCAGGCAAGAAGCTGATTGGATTCCCAGTAAGATCGATGACTTGCAAATTTTGAAGATTGGCAACCGTTGTGGGTACGGAAGACAATTGGTTATTTCTAACTATGATTTTGCGCAGTTTTTTCATCTCTCCAATCGTAGAAGGTAAACGGGAGATACTGTTATTAGAAAGGTCCAAAACTTCTAAATTTTTCAACAAGAAAATATCAATCGGTAACTCTTTGATATCTGCATTTTGAATTGCTAAATAACGCAAATTAGGAAATTTCAAAATTTGCATCGGAAACTCAGTAAAATACTGACTGGTAAGATTCAACTGCTGTACGCAGTTTACATCATAAGCCGCCGATGGTAATTTTAGATAAACTTTGTCCGCGTCGCAGGGGTCTGCCAAGGGATAATAGGTTTGTGCTTGGGTAAAAAGACTACCCAACAATATAAATACGCTCAATAAACTCTTCCTCATTATATTCATTGGTTTTTCAAAGCTTAAATATAATTTAAGTTTTGAAATAAAGGAGTAGGAAAAGCATTATTTATACATTTTGAGGATGCCTTTGGTTGGATTTCTAAGGTTTTTATACTTGACCATATCAATTCTCACCTTTCCTACAATAATCGGTGTTTCCACATGAATGGGAATCTTATTGTCGTCATCCGTTATCCAAACCGTCATTTTTTCTCCTCCGTCAAAAATGGTACCATCAATTAATAATGGCTTAAACTTTATGCATCGAAAAACACCATGCTTGGTAGTGAGCTTCACCTTTCCTAAATAGCGGATGTAAATATTGTATACTTTGTTATCTAGAAAAATACTGAAGGGTATTTTATCCCCTTTCTTATACTTATTAAAATCAATGTTTCTAGCATAGTAAATCGCCGAAACTACATCATGCACACAAGCAGGCACTTTTTTTACCCCAGCATTCGAACTAGCCGAATTCAGCCTGCGGTTAAAATTGACCACATTATATTTTTTATAGCCACCCTCGTTTACTCGACGAACAAATTTATAGGGCAACATAGTAGCCGTGTCAATATAGGATTCATATTTATCACGCACTTTAAAGAACCAATCATAGCTTCTCAAGGTCTTACCGTCGCCCACAATATGGTAAACGGGTTTGCCTTTATAGGTTTCTAGTTTGTTGGTAAAAGTAGCCACCCCGGCACCAATCCAAGCTCCTGCAAAGGTGTAGTAGACCTTGAACGTAATCTGTTCATTTTTTTTGGTTGACTTATTTTTTAGGTAGCAATCCTTGTAAGACTGCGCCTGCAATTGGAGGTTTCCAAAGCATACTAAAAAAAGTAAAATCCCCATAGCATATTTATGTTTACTATTCATAATCGTTTTCATTTGCGCCACTACTCGTGTTCACATCTTCTACGCCGATTACTTTATTAATCTCAGATTCGCTTACATCTTCCAGGCCGAGACCCCTCGAAACGTTCTCAACCGACTCACTTCTTTGAATACTTATTTGATCATAACTGTCACAAATATCCATTCCTTCCATCGAAGCAGGTTCTTCAAATTTTGATTGTGTAAAATAACCGAGGCTTTTATCCCGCTGAACCATTTTCCAGAAAGAGCCCCAAATCGGCATTGCTGCTTGCGAACCTGCTCCTAAGCCTAAGCCCATAAAACGATCTTCACATCCAACCCATGCACCTGCCAATAATTGAGGCGAATAACCAATGTACCAAGCATCGGCTTCATCATTTGTCGTACCGGTTTTACCACACAATTCACCTTTTAGACCATAACGTCCTTTCAGTCTCTTGGCCGTTCCAAAGTTTACGGTTCCTTGCATCATTTTGATCATTTTATAGGCCGTTCGCTCATTAATAACCTCCTTGCGCTCAGGCACAAAGGTTTCGAGTAAGTTGCCATTCTTATCTTCGATGCGCGAGATAAAGGTGGGTTTAACATTGATACCAAAATTGGGAAACATTGTGTAACTTCTTAACATTTCTATGACCGAGATATCCTGTGCACCGAGCACAATAGAAGGATAGGCCTTTAATTCAGTAGTAATACCGACTTTCTTACAAAAATCCACGAAGGCCTCAATTCCAACCATTTTTAACACTCGCAATGAACCATTATTCAAAGAATAAGCCAAAACATTCTTCATAGGTAAAGTGCCATAGCGAGACCCTCCGGCATTGTACAATCTATGACCTGGGAAAAATACAGGGCGACAGCTAATAGGCATACAAGGCGAATAATTATTATCTACCGCCAAGCAATAGGCCAATGGCTTCATAGTAGAACCTACTTGACGTTTGGTATTTTCGTTTACGTGATCATACTGAAAATATTTATGATTAATTCCGCCCACCCATGCTTTGACTTCACCTGAGGCGGGGTCCATGGCTGCAAAACCAGTTTGTACAAACGCACGCATATATTTAATACTATCCATCGGCGTCATAGTCACCTCCTTTTCGCGTTTATCATTCCAGGCAAAAACGGTCATTTTAGTTTTCGTATTGAAATTTTCTTCAATTTCCTTTTCAGTAAAACCGGCCTGTTTTAGCACCTTATAACGCTGAGAACTTTGAACGATTCTTTTTAGTGTTCTCTGGTGCTTTTTCCATCTAAAATTGTTTGATCGACGCGTTTTATTATACATATTCCTAGCCACTGCTAGCTCTGCATATTCTTGCATTTTTGGATGAATCGTGGTATAAATTTTTAAACCATCTCTGTAAACATCCATATTATTTTTCTTACACCATGCTTTCACTTTCAGCTCTACCACTTGTCTGAAATAAGGAGCTAGCCCCTCATGCTTTTGATCCGAAGCCGGCTTAAAATTGGTAACTAGTTCGGTAGACTTAAATTTCTGATATTCCGCATTCGTAATTTTTTGGTTCTTTCGCATTTGAAACAAAACCGTATTCCGTCTCTCTTTCGATTTTTCAGGATTTCTAATCGGGTTAAATGCTGTATTGGCTTTCAGCATTCCTACTAAAACCGCTGCTTCTTGAGTCTCTAAATCCAAAGGTTCTTTGCTAAAAAAAGTGCGGGACGCAGAACGAATCCCCCAGGAATTATATCCGAACGGTACTGTGTTCAAGTAGGCCGTTAGGATTTCTTCTTTAGTAAGGTTCTTCTCAATTTTTACGGCTAGAATATTTTCTTTGAGCTTGTGATAAAACATTTTAAACAACGAACGTCCTTCTCTCGGAAATAAGTTTTTGGCTAACTGCTGTGTGATGGTACTTCCCCCACCTTCGTTTTTACCAGTAATCACACCACGTATGGCACGCATCAA
>CAZTCQ010000034.1:10956-13865 GCA_964612525.1 uncultured Chitinophagaceae bacterium
GGAAAGTCAGAAAGATTATCAATATTAATCTCGTAAGAGTAGATATACTCATTCAGCCCTGGATTAGACATTTCCTTGTTGTACTGTGTTTCCACAGTCACGCATACCCCTTGAGTTATCTCCTGTTGCATTGTTTTCGTAAATATAAGTTTTTTTACAGAATCTGCACTTGGTTTAAGATTTCTTTATCGGTTTGTGACTCCCTAGCCTGGGTTTCAAAAGGGTTTTGCTTGTATCCAAAACGAATAGAATACCATAAATATTTGGCCAAAAAGCCAAACCAACCTTCTCGTTCGTACTGCAATACATGAGCTACTTCATGACGGAGGTAGGGAATATTAGCCAACAATTGCTCCCGAGTAACTTTGTATAAGTATATCGTTCTTCCAAAAACAATAGCGGCTCCAACATCACTCGCTCCTAAATTAAAAGCGGCAATGCGTGCGACCAAGGCATTTTCTTTAATCCGAATCTTTACGATAGATCCCAATATTTAAGAATTTGCTCCGTTTGTTCTGCCGTTTTTACACCTTTGATGATATGATGAATGTTACCATCTTCGTTAATTAAAAAAGTAGTACGCTTAATGCCCATAAATTTATTCCCGTACATATTCCTCTCTACCCAAACGTCATATTTTTCAATCGCCTTCTTTTTTGGATCGGCCAAGAGTTGAAAATTCAATTTGAACTTTTTAATAAATTTTTGGTGGCTCTCTTCATCGTCGGGACTGATGCCGTATACATTTATTTTATGTTTTTTGAGAACCTTAGAATTATCCCGAATATTACAAGCCTGCTTAGTACACCCAGGTGTATCATCTTTCGGATAAAAATAAAGAACCACCTTCTCGCCTTGTAAGTCTTTCAAGGCTACTGATTCTCCGTCTTGATTTTTTAGTGTAAAAAGAGGTGCTTTATCCCCCTTGGCTAATGTGCTCATGCTAAATTAATTTGTAGCGAAGGTCGCACTTCTAACGTAAAAAAACTAATCAGAACTCTATGATGTAAGATCTCTCCTATCTAATTAGCGTAAATTTTTTAAGGGCTACATTATCGTTTCCATCCACTGCTTTTATTTGAACCGTGTGTTTGCCCAAAGGGAAGTTTTCATCCACCTTGTAATAATAATTGTTCTTCCTTCGAGAACAACGCAACCACTTCCCGTCTACCTCCATGCGCACTTCTTTCAGTTCAGTTAGATTATCTTCTGCACCAAATTTCAACCTCATTCCCTTTGTCACTTTTTGTCCATTTTTAAAGTAGGGTATTATAGCTGGCGCCTGAGCATCTGTTGTAATTTGATAATTTCCAAACTGCCGAACAGGCAATACCACCCAACCATTTTCATAAGTAGCGGGCAGACCAATCGCATCCTCCATATCCTCTGCGGGCGAAAATAACACGGCTACTTTCGATTGGCGATTTTCAGGAATTTCGTTTTTGGGTTTTAGTTTTAAATCAAAAAAATCATGAACAGGCACATTCGCTGCATGAACTTTATACAAATACGAATAAGGCAAATCACTACTCACTGCCAAACCTTTAAAGTCTAGGTTATCATACAATAAATTATCAGCCAAAGAAAATTTGATTTTACCATTTGAAAAACTTGCTTTCTTGCCTGCCTCAAAATAATGTTCTCCCTGTTTTTTCGGCCATTGATTTTCGTTTCCTTGCACTTGAAATTTAATATCCTTTTTATTCCCGCTCACATCGTATACCCGAATAATTACATCATGCACTCGACCGTCACTCAAATCGACCAAGCCGTTTTCTTGAGTTCCTGAGCGGTAAATCTCCAATTGATCATTGGGTAACTTATGGCACAATTGCAACCAAAACCCCTTAGTCATTCTTGTTTTAAAATCGCCGATTGAATTCATGTAACGCGTCTCATCATAACTGATTCTATTGAGTTCCCACCCGAATAATACTTTGCTGTCCACAATGAGTTTCATTCTAAAAACGCCCAGTCGCAGCGAATTCTCCATATAGTCATTCGCTTGAATTCCAAAGTAGGCCTTGCTAGAATTTACTTTTATCAAGCTCGTTGTTGGCACGTCATAATCGCCATTTTTTACTGCTCTAAATATTTTGGGTTCCTGATGATAAATACTTTGATTGCCATCATAAACTGCCAAACGATTGATTATTGGCTTTTTTTTGTCCTGCATTTTTTTATAAAAAAGCAAGCCATTGAGGGTTTTATCCGTCAAGGTTTCACGAATTTCCATGTGCAAATGTGGCGCATGACTACTACCCGTATTTCCACTTTTGGCGATAAACTGTCCTTTTTTTACAGGAAATAAATGAGGAGGAAATTGCAATTCCACATCCCACTTTTCTTGTTCGTATTGTTTCTTTTTTAAATAGCCATTGATTAATTTATAAAACCGATTGCAATGAGCATAGACAGAAGTAAATCCGCTAGGGTGACTCACGTAAATACAAGTGCCGAAGCCTTTGTGGCTCATCGTTATTTTGCTCACATAGCCACCATCAATCGCATATAGATTTAGGTTTTCGCGCTGCTCCGTGCGCACATCCAAGCCCGAGTGAAAATGATTGGGGCGGCACTCACCATAGTTTCCGGCCAACGAAATTGGGATATTGACGGGACTCGTAAAATGAGTGGGATACTTTATTGGATTGAATAAAGATTTCGTTTTTTCTTTCCCGAAAGCCGAAAATAAAGTGAATAAAACCAATAACGTAAGTGCCGTTTTTTTCATTGGGGCTAAAAATAAAACCTATCCCTATTTTTCTATGAAAAAGTTATACCAAAGGTTCATCCGTACTCTCCTGCACAGTTGTCGTTTCCGATGTTTCAGGCACAAGCTCCTCGCGCTCTTCCTCATTTTTAAGGAATCGTCTTTGTAATAGTAAAATACTGAGCACGCCAATAAA
>CAZTCQ010000034.1:13965-18980 GCA_964612525.1 uncultured Chitinophagaceae bacterium
TTCACATTAATGCCATCAAACGCTTCTGAGCATTTTTTTATATCTTTCTCTAACTGAAAAGACTCGTCGGCATAAAAAGGAATTGAAAACTCCGTTTTTAATTTTTTCATATTCTCCCAATCATCTTTGTCCAGAGGCTGTTCTATAAATTTTATGTTCGCTTTTTCTAATCGAGGGATATATTTTTTTGCTTCTTCATAGGTCCACGCACCATTGGCATCCACCATGAGCTCGCTATCTGTTTCCGCTCTGAGCGACTCCACATTTTTTACAGAAGCCTCATCCGAAACTTTCACCTTGTATTGCGGCCACGGGTTTCCTTTTAAATCAGCAAGTATATTCTCAAACGTATCTTGACCGAGCGTGTAAAATGTTGATACTGTTTTCACCTCCGGCAAGTCCAAAATTGCTGCGATTGATTTTTTTTCTATTTGGGCATAAAGATCCCAATACGCTAAATCCAAGGCACAAACTAGGAATGGATTTTCAGGATATAAATGATGACAAAAATGCCAAAACCGATCAGGCGCAGTAAAAGCATACTCATCAATGAGCTTGGCTTTGGCTTGCAAATCGCTAGCCATTGTTTCCATGGTTTGCGGGTAATAGGAAATAATCGGCGCTTCTCCAATCCCACGAAAACCATTGTATTCTATTGCTACTAAAAAAGATTCTTGCTCGGTTTTCGTTTCATGATTCGTCGTAAACGCCTTTCGAAAAGGCGTTCTTGTTCTTTTGTATTTTAGCTTCAGCATTTCGCAATATTAGTTGGTATGAACCACAGTATCAACAGGAAAGATGAATAGATTTATGAGGAGTTTTTTTTTAAATTCATGGCCAAAAGTGCTGAAGATTTCTTAACTTGTGCACAGTCATATTTCTGACGATTCAAAAACCACAAATTATGGGCTACGAAAAAGAAGAAGGCGTTTATCCTTCCCACTGGAAGTTAAATGAAAAATCATCTGAGCAGTACGATATTCAGAAGGATGAACTATTTAAAAAATACGCGAATCAATCGCTACCGATCAATAAGAAAAGAACACGTGCAGGCCTCACCGCCTATGCAGGCGCATGGACTGTGAAACAGCGAAAACATCTTTTGCGCCGATGTATGTTCGGTGTAAAAGAGGCCGACATGACCGCAATTGCTTCACTCTCACCGGGAGCAGCTGTTGATTTTTTGCTTAATAACGTACCTGCCACCGCCCCGGCCCCACCGGTAAATAATTATGAAGGAACCTACCCTGACCCCACGAATGTGGCCCCTGGTGCTACTTGGGTAAATTCAACCTATGGCGACGGCACCGTAAACTATCACCGCAGGCTTTCGCTAAAATCTTGGTGGATGTCCAACATCGTGAATCAAAACACGAGCATCATGGAAAAAATGGTGATGTTCATGCATAACAACTTTACAGTGGAAATGCTATCGGCTAACTACGCCATTTCCTCCTATAAATACGTTGAACTGTTACGCACTCACGCCTTAGGTAATTTAAAAACCTTTATAAAAGAACTAAGTAAAGACGCGGCTATGCTTCGTTACCTGAACGGACACTATAACGTGAAGTTTTCACCCGATGAGAACTATGCTCGTGAGCTCCAAGAATTATTTACGGTCGGCAAAGGCGGCCCTACACAATATACCGAGCCCGATGTAAAAGCCGCAGCTCGCGCACTGACAGGTTGGAGGGTTAACTTTAATGACTCTACCGTATCCTTTGATTCCACCTTGCATGACGACACCAACAAGCAATTTTCATCCTATTATAACGGATACGTTTTAAACGGACTTTCAGGTGCAAACGGAGCGAATGAACTGGACAATTTGGTAGATTTAATCTTCACCAAAGACCAAGACATTGCCAAGTACTATGCTCGGAAAATTTATCGATTCTTTGTTTACTATGACATTGACACCAATATTGAAACCAACATTATCAATGGATTAGCGCAAACCTTGATTAACAACAACTGGGATGTAAAACCCATGATTTCACAACTTCTAAAAAGTGATCATTTCTTTGATTCACTGAGCATGGATTGTTTTATCAGCACACCGATTGACTTTTTTGCCGGTACGTTTCGAGCTATGGATAGCGAAGTGGATGCCTCATTAAGTTTAGAAGATCAGTACAGAAGTTATTATCGACTCGTACAATACGCAGCCAATGCTGGTCAAAATTTAGGTGATCCGCCCTCTGTGAGCGGCTGGCCTGCTTTTTATCAAGTCCCTCATTTTCATGAAATGTGGATTAACTCTGACACCTTACCGAAAAGACTGCAAACCACAGATCAATTATTGACCACCAATGGAGCTTACGTGAGCGCAACCGCACGGTTAAAATATGACGTTATGCGTTTTGCTAATTCGTTACCCAATCCGGGTGACCCTGATGCCTTGATTGACTATTGCGTTGAGTATTTCTTAGGATTGACTCTTTCTCAAAGCTTGAAAGATTATTACAAATCCATTTTATTAGCGGGACAAACTTCCAACTATTACTGGACCAACGCTTGGTCGAACTATGCTGGAAGCCCTACGAACGCCACCTATTTAGGTGTTGTACAATCACGCCTTCAAACAATGCTCACTGAGCTATTTAGAATGGCAGAACGGCACTTAGGATAAAACAAAAAAATTAGGAGCGTGTGATTTTCATGCTTCGCTTTTCCTGAAAACAATTTGGGGCAAGCTTAAAAACAAAAAATATTTGAACTATGAAAAGAAGAGATTTTATAAAAATGACCACAGCAGCTTCCGCGGCTTTAAGCCTCAACGGGATGCCGCTATCTGCTTTTGGCGAAGGAAACTTCCTTAGTAAATTGGCCAAAAACCGTGCATCCAATGGGAACGTTATGGTATTTATTCAACTGTCAGGAGGAAATGATGGTTTAAACACCGTCATACCATTGGATCGGTATAGCGAATTAGCCAATGCGCGATCAAATATTATGATACCTCAAAATGATGTGCTAGGCCTAAGTGGAAATGCCACTACAGGACTGCATCCTGCTATGGGTGAGCTGCGAGGCATGTACAATCAAAACTTAGTCAACTTAGTACAAGGTGTAGGTTATCCGAATCCAAACTTTTCTCACTTTAGATCTTCCGATATCTGGAGCACTGCCTCCGATTCTAATACATACTTAGATACAGGTTGGTTAGGACGAACCATCGATAATCAGTTTCCGGGTGCGCCACAAGCTTACCCCGACCCTAATTTTTTAGATCCATTGGCGATTCAAATTGGCTCTAGTGTAGGGCCAACTCTTACAGGTATTAATGGAATCAATGGCTTGGCCTTGAGCAGCATTAGCAATTTTTATAATATCGTAAATGGTACGGTAGATCCTGCCCCACCAACTCCTGCTGGTCACGAGCTGAAATTTATTCGATTTATTACTCAGCAAACACAGACTTATACGCAGGTGATTCAAAACGCTGCGAATCAGGGAACGAATGCCAATCAAAATTATCCGGCTACCCGTTTAGCCGCACAATTAAAAATTATTGCGCAGCTTATTAGTGGAGGTTTAAAAACTCCAGTTTATTTGGTGCGTCTGGGCGGATTTGATACGCATGACAATCAAGTAGACGGAAACGTTACACAAGGTCGTCATGCTGATTTGCTCGCTGAACTTTCAGGGGCCATTGAGGCTTTCCAAACGGATTTAAAAATGCTTGGAAAAGATGATATTGTAGCGGGTTGTACCTATTCAGAATTTGGACGTAGAATTAAATCAAATGCAAGTTTTGGTAGTGATCACGGTAGTGGGGCTCCAATGATTTTCTTTGGTAAAAAAGTAAACCCAACTGTGGTGGGAACCAGTCCGGTGCTGCCTGCCACTGCCACGACGAATGATAATATTCCCATGCAATTTGACTTTAGACAAGTCTATTCTAGTATTTTACAAGATTGGCTTGGGCTGAGTATTAGCGACACGCAATCTGTTCTAAACAACGTAAATTATTCTACGCTTCCAATTTTCCAAAAGGCAACCAATACAGAAAACATTCTGCCCGTTGATGATAAAACATTTAATCTCGAAGCGAATTATCCGAACCCACTGGTTCATTATACCAATCTTCGATTTACGACTCCGGGCGGAGCCGTTCAGATTAATTTATTCGATCAAATGGGGCGCAGAGTGCGCGTGTTATACGAAAACATTGTACCTGCCGGACGCCGAGAAGTGAACATTGAAAGAGGGAATCTACAAGCGGGAATTTATTATGTTGAATTGATTCAAGGAAATAATAAAGCCACACAGAAAATTGTGGTGCAGTAGAACGTTTGAGGTGTAGTATCAAAAACCTGTGAGTCTCCGAAACAAAACCTGTGAGGTTTATGGTATTCGAGCAAAATAAACCTTGCAGGTTTATAGCTGAGCAAAATGAATTCCTACCTAAAAAAAGGATTATTCATTTTCTCCAAACCAACCGTTGTACTGGGTCCATGTCCGGAGTAAACTTTTGTATCATCAGGCAAGGTAAACAATTGAGTTTGTACGCTTTTGAGCAAGGTAGACGTGTCGCCGCCAGGTAAGTCAGTACGACCAATGCTATTTTGAAAAAGTACGTCCCCGCTGATTACAAAACCATCTTTCTCGGAATAAAAGCAAATGCTCCCCGGCGAATGCCCGGGTGCGAATCGAATTTCTAATTCTTGGTTTCCAAAAGGTATTGTTTCAGTTTCCGAAATCAGTTCATACTTTTTTTGTGGCAAACTTAATGAAACACCATAGCCACTGGCTACCGCTTCAGCATTTTCATATACAGGCAGCTCTTCTTTATGCAAATAAAAAGGAACATCATACTCGTCAAGGATTAATTTTAATCCAAAAATGTGATCCAAGTGCGCGTGGGTAAGAAGGATTTTGGTAAGTGTCAATTCATTTTTTTCTAAAAAAGATTGGATAACATTCACCTCTTCGGCATCATACATTCCAGGGTCAATGAGTATAGCATTTTTATCTTCACTGATTAGGAGATATGTATTTTCTTGAAA
>CAZTCQ010000034.1:19080-25682 GCA_964612525.1 uncultured Chitinophagaceae bacterium
GTGGAAGTATTATGACAGTACTCACTTTAGAGTATTTTTTTATCGACCGTCCGAAAAATTAGCGGAGCATATTTTGGACCAGTCTGAAAATGAACTCAACAAAATTACTCAAAAAATGGGCAGCTCGCTCCCTCGAAAACTGAACCTAATTTTATACAATTCTTATAATGATTATATTCAAACGAACGTAGGGGTCAATCGCACAACCGACCTAAATGATGCCGATGGTGGACGACTCAAGGTGAGTGGCAATAATTTACCGATTTATTTTACAGGGAATCACAATGATTTGATGAAGCAGGTAAACCAAGGGGTGGCGAATGTGATTAAAGACAACTTGTTGTTTGGAAAAAACATAAAAGAAGTTGTAAAGAATGCGATTAAGATGAACCTGCCCGAATGGTTTACCAACGGCTATGTACAGCATTTATCTAACGAGTGGACGCCAGAATTAGAAACAGATGTTCAAAGTTTTTTATCGGTAGATACTAATTTTAATTTCAGAAAAACGGCACAGCAAAATCAACTTTTAATCGGTCATTCTTTTTGGAATTTTGTGGAGCAGCAATACGGCACAAAAAAAGTGGCCAAACTACTTTACAATAGTCGCTTTCGAAAAAATGTAAACTCTGCCATTCAGCAAGCTTTGTTCAAAGAGGCAGACACTATTTATAAAGAATATTATGACTATTACACCGCGAATACTCCGTTGATTGAAAGTGATACAGTCTACGGTAGAAAAACAATTACCACCGTTAAAACAAAATTTGAGGGTCAGTATAGCCAATTTCACTTATCGCCCAATGGTCAACAATTGGCCTACGTTGTAAAACGAGATGGTGAATGGAAAATCGTATTGCAGGAAACGGATTTAGGAGACTCCAAAGTGTTGGTTTCGGGTGGATATAAGAACCTTGATGAAGTTAATGATCCGAATTATCCATTGATTACTTGGAGTCCGTCCGGGAAACAATTGGCAACTATTTTTTCGCTAAAGAACAATACGCTAGTCCGGCTGTATAATTCGAAAGGGATGCCTAAGCAAAACAAAATTCTCACACAAAGAAAGATGGAACGAGTCACGGGGGTGAGCTTTACAAACAATGATTACAGGCTAATTTTATCAGGTATCAAAAAAGGTAAAAGTGATATTTTTTCTTATGATTTTAGAAGAAATAGATTGACGAATCTTACCAATGATGATTTTGACGATCACTCCCCTTCTTATGTTTCTAGCGGTGACAAAATGGGTGTGCTATTTTTATCGAACCGTAAGGATACTGTATTGAACCCTGAGGCCCTGAAATCAAAGGAGTTTTTTAATAAAGATTTTAACATCTATTATTTCAATCAAAAAAACAGAGCAACGCTAAGAAAAGTAACCGAAACAAGCAACCCAATCAGCAGCCCGATTCAATACGGTTTGGAAATGTTTTCTTATATCGAAAAAATAAAAGGGAAACTAGTTCGACGTAAGATTAAAGTTGAAGACATTGTAGGAGGTTCAGTAAAATTTGACGAAATCCAAACTCAATCATTGCCGTTCAATGTTCTAAAGCACCATTACATTCCGAAACAGGAGAGCTTGGTTGAGGTGATAAAAACAAAAGGGAAGTACTACGTTTTTAATACGCCTGTGAAAGACTTAGAAGTATATGATGCAGCCAATAACGACACAGCATTGATCAATAGAATTTCAGTAATTGAAAATGTCGATACCCGAAAAAAATCGGCCTCTTACATTACGCCTTACGAGGAAGTGGACACGAACTCGGCTTTGTACAATCTTTTTACGCAAGGAGAATATGTGCGCAATGATGAAAATGGAAATCTAGTCCGCCTTCCTAAAAAAAGAAAGAAGAAAAAATACGTTGCCACCTTCAATCCGAAAACGCTATCTACTTCTTTGGACAATACCTTACTTTTTACACGCTATCAAAATATATCATACAACCAAAGCGGATTTCAATTTCCTAATTTAAACGGATTTGTTTCGTTTGAGCTGATTGATATTTTAGAAGACCACCGTATTACAGGAGGAATTAGAATACCAACCACCTTTGATGGGAATTCATACTTTTTACAATATGCCAATTATAAAAAACGCTTGGACTGGAAACTAACTTATTTTCATCAACAAAGCAGACAAACCTACGGACCCAACGAAGCTCCAGATTCTTTATTTATTGGAACGAATTTCTTGGGAAAAGTGGGTACTGAATATTTTGAAAGTTCATTTAGCTATCCATTTAATCGAGCGAATAGCGTACGTCTTTTGCTAGGCTTGCGGTATGACCGTGTTCGATATTTAGTGAGCAGTCGCCCTTTATTAGATTTTCCAAACCGAAGCGAATATTGGTCTTTTATGCGAGGGGAATATGTTTTTGACAATACAATCAATCCACTCATTAATATTCGAAAAGGATCCAGGGCCAAATTATTTGCAGAATATCAATACCGAATTAGCGCTCCGTCCACTGGTTTTTATCAGGTAGGATTTGATGTAAGAAACTATTTTCCGATTTATAAAAACTGTATCCTAGCTTCTCGAGTAGCTACAGGATTGAGCGACGGAAGTGCCAAGTTGCTCTACTATTTAGGCGGTGTAGACAACACCTTGGTACAATCTCCTGACCCAGGCTCAACGCCAAACAATATTGGTGACTATGCGTTTCAAACCTTAGCGACTAACCTGAGAGGTTATAAACAACAAGCGTTCAACGGCAGCAGCTACGCCTTGATTAATGAAGAAATCAGGCTCCCGATCTACAATACTTTTTTTAATAGACCTATCAAATCCGCTTTTTTAAGAAATTTTCAATTGGTTACGTTTGTGGACCTGGGTGTAGCTTGGAGAGGTTTTCTTCCGATAGAAAAAAACGTCAGTCCAGACTTTAATACTATTAATGGAAATGCAACGGTTGCGGCTGAATTTATAAATGAGCAAGAAATTATGGGCTTAGGCTACGGGGTAGGAGCTCGATCAAAACTGTTTGGCTATTTCCTAAGATTTGATGTCGGTTGGAATATCGATCAGGCCAATCGCAAACCTCAGTACCATATCTCCATGGCTACCGATTTCTAGGACATTCTTAGTTGGCATACAACTAAAGAAATTGTAATTTTGCCGCCCTTATGTCACAATATCATCTTCCTCAAAAGCTGAATATGCCTAGCCTAGAAGAAACTATTCTTCACAAATGGCAAGACCACAAAACATTTGAGAAAAGTATTTCAATGCGAGAAGGAAAAACGCCTTTTGTTTTTTACGATGGGCCGCCCTCGGCCAATGGTATGCCGGGTATTCACCACGTAATTTCACGAACGCTGAAAGATCTTGTTTGTCGATATAAAACGATGCAGGGTTTTAAGGTAGATCGAAAGGCCGGTTGGGATACCCACGGATTGCCCATTGAACTAAATGTTGAGAAAGAACTTGGTATAACCAAAGAGGATATTGGCACAAAAATTAGTGTAGAGGACTACAATAAAAAATGCCGCGAAACCGTGCTGCGTTTCAAAGATGAATGGGACAGCATCACCCAAAAAATGGGATATTGGGTAGATTTAGACAGCCCCTACGTGACCTACGAAAATGATTATATTGAAAGTGTTTGGCATTGCCTAAAAACCTTATACAACAAAGACTATCTGTACAAAAGTGTCTCCATTCAGCCTTACAGCCCAGCTGCAGGAACAGGACTCAGTTCTCATGAGCTAAATCAGCCAGGTACCTATAAAAATGTAAAAGATACGAGTGCCACGGTTCTGTTTAAATCTATTAAAAACGAAGACTCTAATTTTCTTCATGAAAAAGCAGAGGGTGCCCCTGTATATTTCTTAGCATGGACAACCACGCCTTGGACGCTTCCTTCTAACTTGGGACTTACTGTTGGAAAAAAAATAGAGTATAACCTACTTCAAACTAGAAACCCATACACCAAGGAAGAACAGTTTGTAGTCATTGCCAGTGCCTTACTTCCGAAATACTTTGCGCCCGAGGGAGAAAATGCAGCTCCAGATGACGAGAGTAAATTGATCCCTTGGAAAATAATTGGCACATTTACCGGCGCTGATTTAGAAGGCCTGCGTTACGAACAACTAATGCCTTTTGACAGTAACCGAGCAGAAAATATTGATGGAGACCCATTTAAAATTATCGTTGGAAATTTTGTAACCACAGAAGATGGTACCGGTATCGTACATACAGCGCCTGCTTTTGGAGCTGATGATTATAAGGTAGGTCAAAAAAATAATTTGGGTATTGTTACTCTGGTTGACAAAGAAGGAAAGTTTATTGAAGGAACGGGCGAGTATGCTGGACGTTTTGTAAAAAACTATAAGAACGAAGAAGACTTTGTGGACGTCAATGTGGACATTGCCGTTGAGTTAAAACTAAAAGGGCGAGCTTTTAAAGTGGAAAAGTATGAACACTCCTATCCTCATTGCTGGCGAACAGATAAGCCCATTATTTACTACCCACTTGATGCTTGGTTTGTCAGAACGACTGCTGTCAAAGACAGACTGTTAGAATTAAATAAAACGATTAATTGGAAACCTGAATCTACCGGGGAAGGTCGGTTTGGTAATTGGTTGGAGAACATGGTAGACTGGAATTTGAGCCGCTCGCGCTTTTGGGGTACTCCTTTACCCATTTGGCGCACAGAAGATGGTAGCGAAGAAATTTGCTGTGGTTCTATAGCAGAAATAAAAGAAAACCTTCATCAAAATAGTCCTGAAAAAGAAATTAAGGATGTTCACAAACCGTATATTGATAATGTTATTCTCGCTTCTTCCAAAGGAGAGAAAATGTATCGTCAACCTGATTTAATCGATGTTTGGTTTGATAGTGGCGCCATGCCCTATGCGCAATGGCACTACCCTTTTGAAAATAAAGAAAAGTTTGAAGAAAACTTCCCAGCTGATTTCATAGCAGAAGGAGTAGACCAAACGCGGGGTTGGTTCTATACACTTCACGCCTTGGGTGTCTTACTTCATGACAGCGTAGCTTATAAGACGGTTGTTTCCAATGGACTAGTCCTTGATAAAAAAGGAAACAAAATGAGCAAGCGCATCGGAAACGTAGTAGATCCTTTTGAGACGATTAATAAATTTGGGGCCGATGCCACTCGATGGTATTTAATTACCAATGCATCTCCTTGGGACAGTTTGAAATTTGATATAAATGGGATTCAAGAGGTGCAACGAAAATTATTCAACACACTTTTTAATACCTACAGCTTTTTTGGGCTGTATGCTAATGTCGATAATTTTTCATGGAAAGAAGATCGGATAGATATAAAAGATAGACCCGAAATTGATCAATGGATTTTATCCTCGCTGCATACTTTAATTAGCGATGTAACGGAAGCATTTGATACTTACGAACCTACCAAAGCAGGACGTGCCATTGATACGTTTGTAGATGAACAATTGAGTAACTGGTACGTTCGCCTTTGTCGTCGTCGTTTTTGGAAAGGAGAATATGATGAAGGTAAAATTGCCGCCTATCAAACCTTGTATGAGTGTATTGAAACCTTACTAAAACTAATGGCACCCATTGCGCCCTTCTTTACGGATTGGATGTTCGGCGAAATGAATAAGGTATCGGGAATCCATCAAGAGGAGAGTATCCACTTGGTAGATTTTCCTAAAAAAGACTCTACTTACCTAGATAAAGAACTGGAAGAGAAGATGTCACTGGCTCAAGGAATTTGTTCATTGAGTTTATCTCTTCGAAAAAAAGAGAATATCAAAGTAAGACAACCTTTACAGAAAATAATGATTCCTAAGCTAGATGAGAATACGGAGCGCTATACCAATGATATGGCTCCTTTGATTAAAAGTGAGTTGAACATCAAAGAAATTAGTTTTTTAGAGAGAGACAACAACGTAATCAAAAAGAAAGCGAAGGCCAACTTTAAAACATTAGGCAAAAAATTAGGCTCCAAAATGAAAGAGGTAGCTGCCGAGATCAAACTAATGAGTAGCGAGGCCATTAGCTCCTTTGAGCAAAATAACGGCCTCACGCTCAAGGTGAATGGCGAGGAGGTAATATTAGAGGCAGAAGACATCGAAATTACCTCGGATGAAATTCCAGGCATGCTTGTAGCCAATAAAGGAACGCTCACTGTGGCATTGGACGTGGCACTCACGGATGAGTTAATCCAAGAAGGACTTGCCCGAGAAATAGTAAACAAAATACAAAAAATCAGAAAAGATGAGCAATTTGAGCTCACCGAACGGATAAATGTAACGGTAGAAAGCCACCTCGAAATTAATCAGAGCTTACAAGCTTTTAATTCTTATATTTGCACGGAAATTTTAGCAGATAGCTTGGAAATAGTCTCAAATATTGAGGCGGGAATGGAAATAGAAGTCAATGAACACAGACTTAAACTTAATATAAACAAAACTACTTAAATATGGCTAAGAAGAAAGCAGCGGCAAAGTCTAAAGGCCGCACAACGGCTAAAAAAGCAGCGCCAAAAAAGAAAGCGGCCGCCAAAAAAGCTAGCAAGAAAAAAGCAGCTCCAAAAAAGAAAGTAGCAGCTAAGAAAAAAGCAGCGCCGAAAAAGAAAGTAGCAGCTAAGAAAAAAGCA
>CAZTCQ010000035.1:0-25328 GCA_964612525.1 uncultured Chitinophagaceae bacterium
AAATAACAGGGGTGCCCACGGCAGACGCTAAGTGCATATTGGAAGAATCCATACTTACCATTACTTTTAGTTTTTCTATTAAGAGTAGCTGCTCCTTCAGTGATAAATGAAAAGTGGTTTCGATCTGTTTATTGCCCTCGGCTAAGGAATTTAGTAGCTCCTTTTCAGTATTTGGGTCGCCGAAAAGATAAACGGAAGTGTTTGTGTTCTGAATTAAAAAATCAAGCAATTTTTTACTGTTACTTTCTTTCCAATTTTTGGTTTCATGCTTACTTCCAGGGGCGAAGCCAATTGCATTTATTTTTTCTCTTGAATTTGAAATGAGTTTTTCATCTAGCGAAATAGGCATATCAAGTTTTTCAAACACTTCTTGCTGCAGTTTGTAAACTCTTGCTAATGGCTCAATCGGCTTGTTTTTTTTCTTTGCAGTCAATTTTTTCCTCTCAACTCTATTTTTATTTAGCGTTGCCCAACGAACAGAATGACTTGAAAGGAATTTTTTCAGAATTTTTGTGCGCAGAACATTATGAAGGTCAGCTACAGTTGTAAAATTATGTTTCTTTAAATTATATGAAAGTCTAAATAGGCCCAGTACTCCTTTGTCCAAATATTCATCAATGGCAATGAGATTTAATTTCGGCGTGCTATGTTGGAAAATAGGAAAGAAGAATTTCCTGGTAAGAAGTGTAAACTGTTTCTGAGGATAAGTTTGAATTAATTTTTGCAATACGGGCACCGTCATTGCCACATCGCCCATGGCAGAAAGTCTTATAATTAGTACTTTCTTAGCCATTACATTATTTATTTTGCAAAGCAGGATTCATACTAGGATCGTTGTACATTTTCATTTGCTTATAGACTTTCATATACATTTTGCCTTGCCTTATATTTTCAAGCAGTTCTTCAATTGCTGCAATCAGATCCGCTTTTTGAGTGTGCAGTACAGTTAATTTTTGCTCACATTTAGCATGGTGTTCAGCATCCTTGCTAGCATCTGTAGTTTCTGCGTGCATGTGATAAATTTTGAGTGCTAGAATAGAGAGTCTGTCAAAGGCCCATGCAGGACTTTCAGTGTTATAAGTTGCTGCTGACTGAATTTTTACATCCGCATATTTTTTTAAAAACCAAGTATCTAAATCCTCTACAAGATCTGTTCTATCTTGGTTTGATTTATCGATTCTTCGTTTAAGGAGCATGCCATCTTTATCAGCAATTTCGGGTCGACGAATTTCATCCTCCAAATGCCATTGTACTGTATCAATCCAGTTTTTTTTGTAAAGAATATTGTCTATTGATCCCACTTCAAAAGGATTGCTAATTCCTTGGTCTATATTATTCTTAATGTGATAATCTTCTATTGATCGATTAAAAATTTCGAAAGCGTTTTGGGTAAATGACATAGTGATTAACTTAAATTATGATACACTTTTTGAACGTCTTCATCTTCTTCTATCTTAGCGGCAAGTTCTAGCACTTCATTCGCCTGTTCTTCTTCTAATGAGACGGTTGTGTTTGGAATGTAAGTAGGCTCAGCGTTGATTACTTCAATTTTTTTCTCTTCTAAGAAATCACTCATGGCTCCGAAGTCTTGAAAATTTGTACGAATAATAATATTACCTTCTTCGTCCTCGCCAATATCTTCCATGCCATAGTCGATACCTTCGAGCTCGAACTCTTCTAATTCTATATCCGAATTTTTTATTTTAAACTCTCCCATACGAGTAAATTGAAATGCAACGCTTCCGCTGTTGCCTAGGGAGCCATTCCCTTTATTAAAAATCATTCGCACATTTGCTACGGTCCTTGTAGTATTATCTGTTGCGGTTTCTACTAATAGTGCCACTCCATGAGGGGCATAACCTTCATATAAAACCTCGTCATAGTTGGAAGTGTCTTTTCCTAACGCTCTTTTGATCGCAGCCTCTACACGATCCTTTGGCATATTGACCGATTTTGCATTTTGCATACATCGGCGTAGGGTAGAGTTGGTATCAGGGTCGGCTCCGCCGGCTTTGACAGCGATTACAATTTCTTTTCCAATCCGAGTGAATTGCTTCGCCATTTTATCATAGCGAGCAAACATGGCGGCTTTTCTTACCTCAAAAATTCTTCCCATGTAGTAAAAATACGGATTGCTATTCTTTCAAAAAAATTACTTCCAAGCGGGTTTGAATTCGGATTGGTATTTGCTCCAAGGCATGGTTTTATTTTTATTTTCAGCCAAATATTTTAGAATCATTTCCATGTCTCGAACTTTTAAGTAGCCGGGCACAGGTTGTGCTTTTGTGAATTTTTCTTCAAGAAATACTGACGTTGGAAAACTTAACTTCCCATTCATGAGTTCAATGGCTAACTCATGAGCTCTTCTCTTTTTGTCATACTTATAAACAATGCCCTTATAGGTAACGTCTTGTTTGGACTCTGCATTAAAGCGAATGCAATAAAAATTTTCATTTAAATAGCTCACCACGTTTGGATTGGACAGTGTTTTGTTATCCATCACTTTACACCAATGACACCAGGTGGTGTAAAGGTCAATATATACTTTTTTAGGGTTTTCTTTCATATAAGAATTTGCTTTGTCAAAGCTCATCCAATTCACCTTGGCCTTACTGGCCGGTGGCTCTGCTTTACTTGTGTTGGGTGTGTTTAAAACAAAAAAGGAGGCTGCTAGTAGCACAGCGATAGAAAGAAATGTATTTTTCATTAGTATGTAATTTACGAAACTCTCTTTAAATAAGAGAATTGCTAATTTAAGTAGTCAATTCCTAAAAGGAATCAATATTTTTGCTAAATATGAGACGAAAAATAGTGGTAGGAGTTACAGGGGCATCAGGGTCAATTTATGCTAAAGTTTTGTTAGCCAAATTAGAGAAACTAAAGGACATTGAAACGGCCGTAGTCATGAGTAAGAATTCTAAAGATGTTTGGAAGTATGAATTAAATGATACAAGTTATGAGGATTTATCATTTAAAAGCTATGAGAGAAACGATTTTTATGCTCCTTTCGCAAGTGGTAGTAGTAGTTTTGACACCTTAATTATTTGCCCATGCAGCATGGGAACACTTGGTAGAATCGCGGCAGGCACCAGCGATAGTTTGGTCACCAGAGCGGCAGACGTAATGCTCAAGGAAAGAAGAAAACTGATTTGTGCCGTGCGAGACACACCGTATAATTTAATTCATATCAATAATATGAAAGCCGTAGCTGAAGCTGGCGGAATAATTTGCCCAGCTTCGCCTTCATTCTATTCAAAACCAACAACCTTTGAAGATTTAGCTGAAACAGTAGTGGATAGAATTTTAAGTTTAGCTGATATTCCTAATGATGGCTATCGATGGAATGAGGAATAGTTACACAACATGTTTTTTTGCGGAGAGCCTAACTTAGTTTTTTAGCTAGTTTTCCTACAGTAAGTCCTTGCACTAGGATTGAGAAACAGACTATGACGTAAGTGATAGTAACAAATAAATCTTTGTTTAAATCAGGTGTAAGAGAAAGAGCTAATGCTACTGAGATGCCTCCTCTTAGCCCACCCCAAGTGAGCAGCATTAATGTTTTAGGAGCTATTTTTTCTTTGAAACGAATAAGCAATGACGGGATGAACAAAGTAATATAACGACCTAGAAGCCCAACAACAATTGCGACAACTCCAATGAACAAGGAGGTCGTGCTAACCTCAATTAATATCAGTTCAAGACCAATAAGAACGAAAAGAATGGCGTTCAAAATTTCATCAATTATTTCCCAAAATTTATCTACGTAATCCGCTGTTACATCGCTCATGCCTAATGTCTTTCCATGGTTACCTGTTATTAATCCTGCGATTACCATAGCCAAGGGGCCCGAAACATGAGTATAGTGGGCTAAGGTATAGCCACCCATTACCACAGCTAATGTAATCATTACCTCGACTTGGTAATTGTCAATACTAGAAATTAGTTTGTAGCCCATCCACCCGAACGCCAATCCCAATAGCAGACCACCGAACGCTTCCTTGGCAAATAGGATTAAAACAGCATCAAGGTGAAACTCTCCACTGCTACTTTGTGCCACATGCAGAAGAGACAGAAAAACCACAACGGCCACACCATCATTAAAGAGTGATTCTCCAGCGATTTTCGTTTCTAGTGATTTTGAAACTCCGGCTTGTTTTAAAATACTCAATACAGCAATAGGATCAGTTGGAGATACCAGGGAACCAAAAAGTAAGCAATGGATGTAGGGTATCTCAAACCCAAACAATGGGAAAAGATAAAAGAAGACGGAGCCAACCAAAATTGTATTCAGTACGACACTCACTGTAGAAAATAGTATAATACTAAGTCGTTCTTGCTTTAAATCTTCAAAGCGAATATGAATGGCGCCAGCGAAGAGCATGAAACTCAGCATGGAATCAAGCAATAACTCTGAAAAATGAAATTGCCCTAGCCAATCCCGAATTTGTTCGGTAATGCCCAAGTCTAAATAGCCAATCACAATAAGACTGATTGAAAAAATTAAGGCGATTAACATGAGTCCAATGGCGGCAGGAAGCTTGATGTACCTATGATTGATGTAGGCAAAGGCAGCTACTAAAACCATAAGGATGGCAAATAAATAATAAATATTCATAAAGTTTATTTTTACTGAATAGTGTGTTCCTGCAAAATGGCCGCACCTTTTTTCAAAGCCTCAATTTCATCTAATGCTAATGTCGATAAATCACTTTGCTGAAAAATTCCTCCAGAAATTGTGACCAATGTACTCATACAAATTGGTTCGCAGGTCAAGAGTTTGCAGTTTTCTTCGTTGAGTATTAAACCTGCGGGTAGGGTCATTTCCTCTTTTAAGTGAAGTCCTTTAAAGATTCCAACTGCACATTTGGAAATAGCATACTTGGTGTACTCTCCGGCCTTTCGTATTTTGTATGGCGCTTCAATAGCTAGTTCAGCTGCTTTTTTTACCTTGTCTCTATCCAAATATTGTCCTTCAATATTACAGAGGGAGTAGGCTATCACAGCAGAGTTGCCGTGTTCTCCTAATAAAATTCCTTTTGCTTTATTGGCTTCCGTCTCAAAAAGTTCGGCAAGGTAATAATCAAAACGAAGCGTTTCCAAAAAAGTACCAGTACCGATTACTCTATTTTGGGGCAAGCCACTTGCCTTCCACGCATGAAAGGTTATCACATCAACTGGGTTTGTGATTACGATTAAATGCGGGTCATTAGTTGGAGTAAAGTTTTTAAATAACTCGTAGACCATATCAATATGTCCTTGCGCCTTATCTAACCGATTTCCAATGGTGGTAGCCTGTTGAGCAGCAGAAATAAAAATATAGTCCGCTTCATTTAGAAGGTTTTCGTTCCAGGTGATAGTGCATTGTTTATTATAAGAAGTTGCATGGCGCAAATCTTCCTTGATGGCATCAATTTCAGGAGCAGGGTCTAAAATATTTAGATGCATCGGAATATCCGTATCAATTAATTCTTTAGCTATCGTCCGTCCTACATTGCCCGTGCCAATGATAGAAATGTTTAGTTTTTTATTCATAAAAATAGGTGAAGCGAAAATACTTCATCTTAGATGAACTATTCTAGTCCTTCGTTTAAATCCATTTAAGGATTTGGATTTTGAAAGGCAGGATTGTTGATAAACTCCTCATCGGTTAAGGTGCCCAAAAAGACAATCAAATCATCAATATCCTGTTCACTCATTCGACCTTTGGGCCTCTGAGTCACTAAAGGAGAAGCATTGGGGTGATTTTGCACTCCTGTATTGTAATGGTCAATACATTCTCTAATTGTTTTAAATCTGCCGTCGTGCATGTAAGGAGCAGTGAAAAGGATGTTCCGTAGCGTTGGTGTTTTAAATTTTCCAATGTCCGCAGGATTAAAAGTCACTCTGTATCGCCCCGAATCTTTATAGACCAAATCCAATCCATTATTCCGCATTTCAAAATCAGTAAAGGTGCCACCAAAACTATGGCAGTGAAAGCAATCTCCTTTGTCCTCGGCAATATAAACATCTAAACCTCTTTGTTCTTGCTCTGTAAACTCATAGGTACCCGCTCGATTTTGATCAAATTTTGAATTAGCCGATAGGAGGGTTCTTTCAAATTGAGCTATGGCTCTTACAACATATTTTGTTTCAATGCTATCAGACTCTGGGAAGGCAGCTTCAAACAAGCTTGGATAAGGAGCCGTTTTCT
This sequence comes from uncultured Chitinophagaceae bacterium, assembly GCA_964612525.1. Taxonomy (GTDB): domain Bacteria; phylum Bacteroidota; class Bacteroidia; order Chitinophagales; family Chitinophagaceae; genus JAGNRR01. The sequence continues at coordinate 6,191 of CAZTCQ010000035.1, forward strand.
GCAAATCACTAACAGCTTTTTTCCAGGTATTATGCATTTCCACTGGGTTAACAATTGGGTCTATGGCTTGGTCTTCCAAGGTAGGCGCCCCACCATCCCAAAATAAACTTTTGGAATAGCCAACATTAAACAGAGGCATACTATTACGGTTGCCCGCTATACCGTCAATTCCAACGCTAAATTGATTCTCGGCATCTACAAAATATTTCTTTGGGTCATGACAAGATCCGCAGCTTTGAGTGCTATCCGCAGACAAAATAGGGTCAAAAAAAAGTTTTCGTCCTAGTGCAATTCCCTCGGCGGTTAAAGGGTTGCTTGTTGGTATATTCATTTCAGGTAGACCAGCTGGAACGTCTAAGTTTACATGGGTATGTCCATCAATGTGATTATTGTGTTTTGGGTCCTTTATACAAGCAGTTATAAGGACGATGGGTAAACAAATAAAGACTATAATCTTTCTAAACATCTTCTTCAAATTTACGCATTTTCTGTCTGAAATCTTGTTATTTTACGCTCAGTGTTTCTTATAGAATACATAAAAAATTCTTTATCCAAAGTAGCAAGGGCGGCTGGCCGTTTCCCTCTAGTGACTTTAAGTGCCGTTCTTTCTTTTGCTTTCGTTGTTATTTACTTTCACTTTTATTTACACTTCGAAATGTCGCGTCGTCAATGGGTATTCATGGCTTTTGAATGCTTGGTTGGGATTTCTATGTTTCTCGCATTTGCTTTATTCGCTGAAAAACACAAAGTTGACTTGGGAAAACGAATTGGGCTCGGTTTGATGGGATTGTGTATTTTGTCTTTACATTATTATGCCATTCCTAATTGGGCCCTAAGTATAGATTCTACTTCTTTTCTGCGCTTCCTGACGTTCTGGATTATTTTTTCTCTCCTAGTTTCTTTTATCTTGTTTTATAAGGAAACTGAGAAGCTTGCGTTTTGGCAGTTTAACCAATATCTATTCATCCAATTTTTTCTATCTACTGCTTTTAGTTTGGCTCTGTTTGTGGGAATTGCGTCCTCATTTTATGCGATTGAAAATATTTTTGACCTTACGATTGAAGGTGCATACTATGCTGAGCTTGCGGCATTTTTTGGCATAGTAATTAATACTTTATTCTTTTCTGCTTCGCTTCCAAATAATTTAAATTCATTTACAGAACCTCAATCTTTTCGTCAGCCCCTTCGCCTGTTTATACAATACGTACTTCTTCCCATTCTTTTAATTTATTATGTAATTCTTATCATCTATTTCGGAAAGATTGTACTCAGTGGGATTTTGCCCAATGGTTGGGTTGCGCTGCCGCTACTCATTTTTTCAATGTTGGGATCACTTACGTTTTTTCTGGCTTACCCTTTTTCTTATGACGAAGAGCGAACGAGTATTCGTTTTTTTATTCGATACTTCTTTTATTTTTTATTACCTCTATTAACTCTCATTTTTGCGGCACTGGTAACGCGTGTCGGCGACTATGGTTTGACGGAATATCGTTATCTTGGGTTACTGCTTGTTCTATGGCTTGTCATTATCTCGATGTACACTATTCTTAGAAAAAAAGTAAGTTTGGTCGTATTCCCAATCTCTCTTTTTTTACTTTTATTCCTAGGCAGTGTGGGCCCTTGGGGGATGTATCAGTTTAGTGCGCGGTCCCAGTACAATCGGCTTTGCAAAATGCTGACGCACGAAGGGTTGATTCAAAATAAAGTATTGGATGTGGAACGATTGCAATCTAGAATTACGGATTCGCTCTCTAATGAAATAGGCTCCATCAACACTTATCTATTTTATCGAGAAAAAATTCACCTGGTCTATCCTATTTTAGCCGAAAAAGAAAAAAAGAGAATTGATTCAATAAAGAGCGGGGATAATAAAATTAGATCATTCAATGCGTTTTTAAGCAACACGTTCAGCTTGCCCGAAAGTCAACAATTGGCGGATTATCGGCGGTATCATTTTTTTATAAATCCCATGGATAGTTTGCAGTTAGATATTACACAATATAAATCTTTTGTAAAAATTGATATTGGTCAAGCTGAATCTACTAAGAGTGCTGAAATGTTTCTGAAGAAGGATACACTGAATGTAGTATTTCAAAAAGACACGTTTTCATTTCAATTGTTTCCGCATTTAGATTCCATTACCGCCTACTATTTTTCCCAACCTGATTTGGCTAATTTGCCATTTGATGAGTATGTAAACATTCAAGCTGATTTTGAGAATCTTCGTTTTAAGTCTCAAGATAAAAAAAGCGAAATACTTTTCACCGAGCTATTATTCAAAAAAAATTCGGACGCCACCACTCTTCTTGAAACTGCTAGTTTTTATTTTTTCAAATAAATAAAATGAGTGTAATCCATTGCATAGGGTCTGGCGTACATTTGCGCTATGAGTAAAAAGAAGCCCGTTATTTTAGTAACCAATGATGATGGAATTACAGCAAAAGGTATTGCTGCTTTGGTTCATGTTGCCAAACGATTTGGAGAGGTAGTAGTTGTAGCTCCCGATAGTCCTCAAAGTGGAATGGGCCATGCCATTACGATAGGGCAGCCGTTGCGATTGAAAAAATCTACTATTTTTAAAGGGATAGAATCTTATGAATGCAGCGGCACGCCGGTCGATTGCGTAAAGCTTGCCGTAGACAAAGTCATTGGCAAAAAACCTGATTTGTGCTTGAGCGGAGTAAACCATGGTTCTAATTCCTCGATTAACATTATTTATTCAGGTACAATGTCTGCAGCAATGGAAGCGGCCATAGAAGGAATTCCTGCTGTTGGGTTTTCATTTTTAGATTATGCCTACGACGCTGATTTTACGCTCAGTAAAAAAGTAGTAAGTCAAGTATTAAAAAATATGTTTGCCGGCAAACTACCTATGAATGCTTTGTACAATGTAAACATTCCTAAAGTGAGTACTGAAAATTATCAAGGTTTAAAAGTATGTCGGCAGGCCAATGCAAAATGGCAAGAAAATTTTGTGGAAAGGAAAGATCCCATGGGTCACAAATATTATTGGCTGACCGGACAATTTAAAAACAGTGACCGAAAAAAAGATACGGATGAATATGCCTTGAAAAATAATTTTGCATCTGTTGTGCCTGTTCAGTTTGATTTAACCAATTATGATTTACTCAACCAAATCGAATTATAAGTACGATTCCAATAGCTGCCTCAGTTTTTCATTTGCACTTTCCCAGGAATAGTTTTGATGGACAAATTTTTGACCCTTTTTCGCAATTTTCTCTAGGATAGCTTTTTGGCTCAGAAGTGTGAGGATCCATTGCGAAAAATCTTCAATAGAATCGGCGATTAAAATTTCTTTGTCTGGAGCAGCTTGTAAGGATAGATTGGTGATAGGAGTAGCAAGGCACGGGATGCCCATGCTCATAGCTTCTAGTAATTTATTTTGAAGGCCGGCACCAGTGAATAGGGGGGCGATATAAATTTTTGTTTTAGCATACTCGTTACGCATGTCTTTCACATGGGTTATGATATGTATGTTTTCGTTAGCAGCCTGAATAATTTTTTGATTGCTTGTATTCCCAGCAATCCCGATTTGAATATTTTTATTTTTTTCTTTAAGAAGCGGATAGATTTTTTTAATAATTAGCAGGGCGGCATCAGCGTTTGGTTGATAGTTTAGATTGCCGCTAAAAAGAACATCCCATTTTTTTTCAACCAAACGGGGTGCGTAGAATTTTGGGTCTACACCGTTTGGTACGACTTTGATGCTCTCTGCGTCAAAAGGGAGACTATTTTTATCGAACTTAGAAATGATGGTTTTGGCTACAAAGTTGTGATGAATTTTTTCTTCAAAACGCTGCATGGATTTCCACTCTCGCTTATAGAACCACTTTTTTAATCCTGAAGCATAACTATGAGCCCGTTCATAATTTTTTGAAAAACAATCTTGATAATCAAAAACAACTGGTCCGTCAAAGGTTAACCCATAGGCTGCCGTGCGCGAAAGCTGACAGTATACTAAATCTATAAAATTCTTTTTTAAACTTATTTTAATTTTTTTTTCTATCGCAGAAGAGTAAAAATATCCAACTTGAATAGGCTCATTTTTTAAAATGCTTCTGCCAACCCCAATAGTTTTTTGAAAAATGTTTAGTTTATAATTCGTAACTGAAGTGCAGAATTCACGAACTACTTTTTGTTCAGCAAGTGAAATGTTCTCTTCGTTAATGGCGTATAAATGGATTTCAAAATAGTGAGACAAATATTTTATTTGATGAAACAATCTTAGCTTGTCACCCTTGTTTAAAGGATAAGGAAAGCGCGAGGCAATCACTGCTATTTTTTTCTTATTAGCCATTTTGTGTTACTTGACTTAAATATAAATCTAACTCTTTATAAATAGTTCGCTTATCAAAATGGGTTAATGCATACTCTTGGGCGTTTAATCCAATTCGTTTTGCTTCCTCAGGATGAGAGAGGCACCAATCAATTAAGTCTGCAAAATCTCCCGGACTATCGGCAAGCAAAATTTCTCTTTTATGTTCCAACGGAACACCTTGAATCCCGCAAGTCGTTGAGATTATAGTTTTGCCTAGCATCATGGCTTCAATGACTTTAATTCGCAACCCAGCTCCGCTCAAAAGTGGAAGGACCATTATATTTTTTTCCAAACTAAAGGTTGTCATGTCTTCTACCTCGCCTACAACATTTATTGTTTTAGACTTATACCTAAAGAAGCCCTTTGGCATATTTCTTCCTGCTAGGTAGAAGGTGAGCTTCGGTTGTTTTTTAATAACGAGCGGCCATACTCTTTTAACAAACCAACTCACTCCTTCTTGATTTGGAAGCCAATCCATACTGCCTAAATGATAAACGGATTGTTTTTCTTGGGTGATTTGTTGTTGCTGAAATCTTATTCTTTCAATACCATAAGGTAGATGGTGCTGCGGCGTTTTGATGTCAAGTTTTTTCAATTCAATTCCCTCAACTCTTGAAATAGTAAGCAAACAATCAAATTGGCTCAAGGTGGCCAGTTCGTATTTCTTGAGGCGCTCGCTTAAAAGTTTGATATATTTTCTTTTAAAAATTCCTCGTTCTTGTTCAGCTAGTTGATTCCAAATGTTGTGTTCAATGTTGTGCACGCGACAAAGTGTTCGAGCCGTCGAGTGCTCGGCAATTGTTTCTAGGTAGGGTGCCGTGTAAATGCTTTCAAATTGAATCAAATCAAAATCCTCAGCCCTCAAAATTTTGACCAACAAATTCTTGAAATCTTTGTTTACAAAACGTTCAACATTGTATGATTTTTTACTAAACAAATTAAGAAAGGCACTACTCATTCTAACCTTAGTGTTAACGGTTACTGTCTGAAAACTTTCAATTTGATTAAAAAGTGCCGGATAGTCTTGTTCACCTAGCCAATGTTTATGAGTATTTATGCTAGCTACATGAACTTCATACCGCATTTGATGATACATTTCAATACATTGATACATGGCCAAAGAACCACCGTCCTTTAAAGGATAGGGCACTCTCGGCGTTATAATTAAAATGCTTTTAGACATCTTTTATCAAAATAACAGCATAGGGAGTTGTAAAACAATTATTTTTACTCTGTGTCCACAAAGCGCATAGTTTTTTTAGGAGGGAAAGGCATCGGAGCCTATTGTTTGGAACAATTAATTAAGGGATCACAGGATGTAGATGTCGAAGTCATCGCGATAGCGACTAAGGGCAAAAATGTATTAGATCGTGCGAAAACAGTCGCTAGTCTAGCATTCGATTATCAAATTCCGATTATTGAAAATTTAAATGACTTGCCTGAGTGTGATTTTATCATTAGTGTTCAATATCACGAGATTTTAAAACAAAGGCATTTAGATCAGGCTCAGTCAATGGCTGTGAATCTTCACATGGCGCCCCTACCAGAATATCGAGGCTGTAATCAGTTTTCGTATGCCATCATTGACGAAAAAAAAGTCTTTGGCACTACTTTGCACGTGATGACAACTGGCATTGACGATGGAGATATTTTGGCGGAGCGAAGATTTGAAATATCTGATGAAATATGGGTGGAAGATTTGTATGAGAAAACTTTGCAAGAAAGCAAAATTCTTTTCACCAAGAATATTAAAAACATACTGAGTGGGGAGTGTAAAGCGATTCCACAAGATAATTTAATTGAAGAGCGTGGAACAACTTATCATTTTAGAAAAGAGATTACTCGCTTAAAAATAATTGATGAAAATTGGTCTGAACAAAAGAAAAAGAAATTTGTCCGTGCTACATTTATGAGTGGTTTTGAGCCGCCTTTTTCTATGACGAATGGGCAGAAAAAGTACTACGATAAAGAATCATTTTGAAAAATCGAATTGTCTGTACGGTAACGAATGATTTGAATTATGACCAGCGCATGATTCGAATTTGTACTTCCTTGTCAGCTGCGGGATATAATGTATTATTGATAGGACGAAAGAAAAAAGATTCGCCCGATTTGGAAGAAAAGGTGTTTTCTCAGAAACGACTGAATTGTTGGACCCAAAAAGGGAAATGGTTTTACATAGAGTATAATATCCGATTATTTTTTTATTTATTATTCGTAAAGGCGGATTGCTTTACGGCAATTGATTTGGATACTATTTTGCCAAACTTGTGGGCTAGTAAAATAAGAAGGAAAAAGAGAGTGTATGATGCTCACGAATTGTTTTGTGAAATGGAAGAAATTATTTCACGCCCCAGAATTTATAAACTTTGGAAATGGATAGAACGCAAGGCTGTGCCGCATTTTTCTGAAGGCTACACGATTGGAGATTGTTACAAAAGTGAATTTAATAAGCTGTATGGTCATGACTATGAAATTGTAAGAAACGCTACAATATTGGATGATCAAAATGAACCCCTAGCTAATAAGAAGAAACACATTTTTTATCAAGGAGCAGTCAATGAGGGGCGGTGTTTTGAAACCTTATTGCCCGCAATGAAAAAAGTTGATGCAACTTTATTGATTTGTGGAAACGGTAATTTCATGGAGCAGGCAAAAAAAATTGTACAAGAACTAAATCTGGGTGATAAGGTTATTTTTAAAGGATACGTTCCACCTAATAAGCTCAAACAGTTTACCAAGGAAGCCTATGTGGGGCTTACCTTGTTTCAAGAAACAGGAAAGAGCAATTACTTTTCAATGGCGAATCGTTTTTTTGATTATATGCATTTTTGTGTCCCACAAATAACCGTAAATTTTCCTGAGTATCGCAGAGTGAACGAGGAATTTGAAATATCTGTTTTAGTAGAAGATACAAATTCAGATACCTTGGCCGAGGCAATGAATAAAATACTAAATGATAATGAGTATCGTTTACGCCTAGAAGCAAATTGCTATCAAGCGAGAAAGAAATATAACTGGCAAAATGAAGAAATAAAACTTTTAAAATTTTATAAAAAACTTTTTGGATAAGCGATTACATATTGTCTCTTTTGATGTGCCCTTTCCTGCTAACTATGGCGGCGTGATTGATGTGTTTTATAAAATTAAGTCTTTGCACGCTCAGGGTATCAAAATAGTTTTACATTGTTTTTTATATGGTGAAAGGAGTCAAGCTCCTGAGCTGTCGTTGTATTGTGAAAGGGTGCATTATTATCGCAGAACGGTGGGTGTACAAGGGTTTTCCCTCTTACGGCCTTATATCGTTAATTCCAGAAAAAATGCGTCCTTGCTGAAGAATTTATTAGTTGATGAGTCGCCAATTCTTTTTGAAGGATTGCACTCTTGTTATTATTTAAATCATCCTCAGCTAGCTGATAGGAGAAAGTACGTTCGAGCCCACAATATTGAGCACGAGTATTATACAGCTTTAGCCAAGGCTGAAAAAAAATGGTGGAAACGTTTTTATTATAGAACGGAAGCTCAGTTGCTCAAGCAATATGAAGAGATTTATTTTAACGCTGATAAAATATTCACTATTTCAGGGGAAGACTATGCTTATTTTTTTGAAGAGTATTGGAATGCTGAATATTTGCCTGCTTTTCATGCTAACAAGACGATAGAAAGTAAAGAGGGGCGTGGCGACTACTGTTTGTTCCACGGCAATTTAGAGGTTGGTGAAAATGAAGAGGCAGTCTTGTTTTTGATTAATGATGTTTTTTCTAAGCTGAACTATCCAATTAAAATAGCCGGGGCCAATCCAAGTGATTATCTTATTTCGAAGATTAGCGAGTTCGATCATTTGGAATTGGTTGCCAACCCTTCCAATAATGAAATGGATTCATTACTGAGCGAAGCGCAAGTACATGTTTTGTATACCGCGGAACGAAGTGGATTAAAATTGAAATTATTAGCTAGTCTTTTTAAAGGACGTTATGTCATAGCCAATGATAGTTTAATAGAAATAGGAACCTTAAAGGATGTGTGTATAGTAGCGAATAGCGCTGAAGACTATATTCAATCAATTGAAGGAATCTGGGAAGAAAATTTCACAGACGCAGATATTCAATTAAGAAAAGAGCATCTATTGATAGAGTTTTCGAATACTGAAAATGCTAAGAAAATAATTGACGTCATTTTTTCTTAAACCACCATGGCATGGTCAAGTACTTGGCCCGCTTCCGTGCGAACTACGCGCGATCTGAATTTGTCGATTATGTTGTAATCATGTGTGGCCATTACGATAGCCGAGCCGTATTCTTGACAAATGCTGTGAAGTAAATACATTATTTCATCGGCAGTTTCTGGGTCAAGGTTTCCGGTAGGCTCATCGGCTAGAATAAGCTTAGGGTTATTGAGAAGCGCCCGTGCGATGTCAACTCGTTGTTGCTCGCCACCACTCATTTCATAAGTCATTTTATTCTCTTGGTTTTTCAATCCTACCTTGTTCAGTACTGAATAAATATTGGCTTCCATTTCCTTTGCGTTGGTCCAACCGGTAGCTCTTAGAACAAACTCTAAGTTCTCATAAACATTTCTATCCGTAAGCAATTGAAAATCCTGAAACACAATACCAAGATTTCGTCTCAGAAACGGGAGTGTTTTCCAGGTAATATTGGCTAGATTATTGTCTGCTACTATTCCCTTTCCTTCCCGCAAGGGAAGATCGCCATACAAGGTTTTTAAGAGAGAAGACTTTCCGGTTCCTGTTTTACCAATTAGGTAAACAAATTCTCCCTTGTGAATTTTGAGCTTTACGTTTTGTAAAATCAAACTATCTCCTTGGTAAATCTGAGCATTTTCTAATTCTACTACGAGGTTCGTCTCCATGAATATTTTTTATTTTTTACTGATTTCTCTCGGCAAAGAAGCTATCCAATCGTCCAATACTTTAACCGCTTCGGCAATGTAGGCGTCGGTTTGAATTGCCTCCTGCCAAGTTTTGTTCTTTGATTTTGCTAAGGTGTCAGTCATAACCGTAGCGGCTACACTCGGAAGATTGGCCAAACTCAGTTTTTGTTTGTTTTTGTTTAGTTCATCAAACTCTTTCGCAATTCTTTTTCCTTTTTGGACCTCCTGATTATAGCCTTTCAAATTAAGAGAGTAGCGGTTGTCGTCGTTACGTTTTTTGATCCGAATCGCATTTTTCTTAACGAGATTAAAGTTTTTGTTGCTGGCAATGCGCTTTTTGCTTTTTGCTATCAACTTATCAAAATTTAAGCCGTAGGGTGAATAGTCTGCACTCATAATTTGATCCCAAGCCATGGCGTTTTCGTCACGACGCTCTCCTTGATCTAACAAATCAAAAGTCGAAGGAATTTTAATATCGGGCTCGACCCCTTTCAATTGAGTGGCTCCACCATTTACACGATAAAATTTCTGGGTCGTGATTTTAAGATTCCCTAAGGGTTTGTACTCTGAATTTCCTTTGAAATAATCATCCAAGTTTACAATGCGCTGTACGGTTCCTTTTCCAAAACTTGTAGAACCTAAAATAATAGCACGCTTATAATCTTGCATAGCGGCTGCCAAAATTTCACTAGCAGAAGCACTGTTGCTATTAATTAAAATAGCCAATGGCCCTCTGTACAAAACACCCGGATCACGATCCTTCATTTCTTGCGGTCGGCTGTGCTGCGATTTTACCTGAACGACCGGGCCGTCCTCGATAAAGTACCCCGCAATGTCTACTACATCGCCTAGTGAACCACCGCCGTTATTGCGGAGGTCAATTACCATTCCGTCAACGGATAGTTCTTTTAATTTTTCAATCTCTTTTTTCATGTCCGTAGAGCAACGTCTACCATCAAAATCATTGAAATTGGCGTAAAAAGAAGGAAGCGAAATATAGCCTAATTTGTTGTTTCCGCTGTTGATTATCATGCTTTTAGCGAAGGAAGCTTCGATTTCAATCTTGCCGCGAACAATCGGAATTACTTCCTCTGTTCCGCTCAAATGTTTCACCGTGAGCTTGACTGTCGAACCTTCTTTACCACGGATGATTTTTACAATATCCTCTAAATCCCAGCCTACTACTTCGATGGGGTCACCTTCACCTTGGGCTACTTTTAGGATTTGATCACCGGCTTTTAAAGAACCTTGTCTTGAAGAGGGTGTGCCGGGCATTACCTGCGAAATTTCACAAATACTTTCGTCATTCATTTTTAGTACCGCACCAATTCCGAAGAACGAACCACTCATTTCTTCGTCAAATCGTTTTTTGTCTACCGGAGCTAGGTAAGTTGTGTGTGGGTCATAGTTTTGAGTGATCGCATTTAGATAAAAACCAAACTTTTCCTTTTCTGTAATTTTATTTAATCTTCGGAAATACAATTCCATGCTTTTCCGAATCGTTTTTCTCGCATCTTTTTTTAGCTGGTCGTCTGTTTTTATATCCTTAGCTTTCAATTCTTTTTTGGCTATTTTTTCTTTTTGAGATTCTCTGAGTTCATTGTAGCGCGAAAGCAAACGATATTTCATGTTTGTTTTCCAGCGGGCGTCCATTTCAGTTTCATTTTTGGTCCAAGCTAGTTTTTTGCCATCCAGTTCAATGTACTCGTTTGTGTTAAACACCATCGGCATTTCAATGTGTTTTTTAAAATAAGCTTCTGCTTCGGCCCTGCGCGTGTCGTAAAGGGTAGATACTAAATCAAAAAATTCAGAGCTTCCTTTTTCGATTTGATTATCTATTTGGTATTGATAAATTTCAAACTGTTTGATATCTTTTTCTAAGAAAAACGCCTTGGAATAATCCATGCGTTCAATAAACTTTTTGTAAACGGCTTTTGAAAAATTGTCATCTAGTTTTTTAGGCGCGAAGTGACCTTGACGCAAAATGCCACCAAGGGTAGCGTAAAGAGCTTGTCGCTTGCTGTCTTTACCATTTAAGTTTGCGTTTAATTCGTCTACATTTATGTGGTCGATTGCATCTTCGTAGGGCTCTTGATTTCTATTCGCTACTATATTAAACGAAAAGAAAAGTGCCAGAGCGGCCACAAAAGTTACTATCAAAAAGTTTTTCTTAGCCATAACTAAATTATTCCTTGTAAAGTTAATAGCTTTAGCGTTAAGAAAGAGATAATTATTGGTTACAAAACCCGCAATATCAGGATTTATTAAGGAAAAAAGTAGGGAGTTAGGCTTTGATGCTTGTGGTATTTCGAAGGCCGAATTCCTTAGTGAGGATGCGCCCCGGCTCGAAAGTTGGCTAAGGCAATGTTTTCATGGTGATATGAGCTACATGGAAAATAACTTTGATAAGCGTTTGGATCCAAGAAAATTGGTGGACGGTACTAAATCGGTAGTAACGGTTTTTCAGAATTATTTTCCTGAATATGAGCAACCGAAAGATGTACCTCAAATCTCAAAATATGCTTATGGCAAAGATTATCACAAGGTTGTAAAAAAGAAACTGCAAAAAATTCTGGATAGCGTACAGCAGTTTGGAAATATTCAGGGTCGAGCTTTTACGGACAGCGCGCCTATTTTGGAACGAACTTGGGCCCAGAAATCCGGAATCGGTTGGGTAGGAAAAAATGGTATGCTGATTAATAAAAAATTGGGATCTTTTTATTTTATAGGAGTTTTACTTTTGGATGTTGAGTTAGAATATGACAAGAGTTTTCCAACGGATCATTGTGGCTCATGCACAAAATGTATTGATGCGTGTCCTACGGATGCCATTTTGCCCAACAAAGAAATTAATGGTAGTCAATGTATTTCGTATTTTACCATAGAATTAAAAGAAGCCGCAATTACAACGGATAAGAAATGGGATGATTGGGTATTTGGCTGTGATGTTTGTCAGGACGTCTGTCCTTGGAATCGTTTTGCAATACCGAACTCCGAATTAGCTTTTGCTCCAAGAGAAGACATACTAGCCAAGTCAGAGGAGGAATGGCTCGCCATGAATGAAGCGGCCTTCTCAATTTTGAGTCAAGCATCGCCCATAAAGAGGTCTAAGTTATCCGGTATACAACGCAACGTTTCTTTTTTGAAAAAAAACATAACTTAGCATTATGGAAAACAAGGAAGTATTAGAAAAGCGAATTAAGATTTTACAAATTGCATCTTTGGTGATAGTGGGAGCCTATTTTGTGATGAAGTATCTAGTAAAATCGGGTCCGGAAATTTATCAACTTCTATTCGCCAGTCTGTTTTTGGTGTTGATTGCTCGTTCTTATTTCGAATATAAACTCACAGGCAAAAAAACGAGATTATTTATTTTCATGGTATTGTTTTTTATGGCAGTCGGCATTAGTACTTACTTCTATCTCAATCCTCAATAAACAAATGCTGAAACTCATTTTGGTGACAGCTTTCTTGTTTTTTGCTCAATTTTCATTTGCTCAAATTCCTTATCAGAAAAGCAATGCTGTCTATTTCAATATAGAAACATTGGCTAATAAAATTCCATACGAAAAGTTTACTTCTAATGTTTTTCAGCTTAATGATTCCACCGTCTACGATTTGCGTTATAAAAAACTAAGAAGAAGAATGTTTGCGGTGGCTTATAAAAAAAGTGAATATGAAAGCGAAGGTTATGCAACGCCCAAAGAGAGATTAAGGTTCAAAACTAGTTTTTTAAGACAGGATACGGTCTTGCTAAAAGATAAGGACACAGAGGATGCCTATTATGAATTACAAAAAGTATTTGAAGCGAAATTGATTCGGTAAGTTTATTTCAAATGCAAGTCAAAGTAATCTGTGATTTTTTGCATCAAATGAATTCGGTCTTTTCCTCTTACATTATGAGGGTGTGAAGGATAAACAAAATAGTCAACCGGCTTATTATTTTTTACGGCATCTCTAATAAATTTCATACTGTGTTGCCAAACCACAACGTCGTCCTGGGCACCATGAATAATTAATAAGTTGTTTTTTAATTTGCTCGCTTGATTCCAAATTCGGGTATTGTCATATCCTTTTTTGTTATCTGTAGAATCTGGAGAATCCATGTAACGTTCGGTGTACATAATCTCATACATTTTCCAATCCATTACTGGACCACCAGCAACTGCGCATTTAAATACATCGGGATATTGAGTCATGAGTGAGGTGGTCATATAGCCACCATAGCTCCATCCATGGACGCCCAATCTGTTTCCGTCGATGAAGGGCAGAGATTTTAAAAAATTAACTCCCTTCATTTGGTCACGCATTTCTACTTCTCCTAGTTTTCTGTGCGTAGCACTCTCGAATGCAAAGCCACGATTGCTCGAACCGCGACCGTCCATTACAAAAATGAAATATCCTTTGTCCGCCATATAGTCGTACCAGAGATTACCCGTATAGGGAAAGGTGTTTTTTACAAGTTGTACGTGTGGTCCGTTGTAGAGATAAACAATAGCAGGGTACGTTTTGCTGGAGTCAAAGTTGGATGGGTAAATTAATTTGCCATTCAAAATGGTATTGTTTTCTACTTTGAGTCTGACTAGTTTGACTTTGGCTGTTTGATAAGGTGCCAAGGTGTTTTTTGCAGTAAGTAACCTCTTTTGCGATTTAGGAATAGCCACATTTAGTACCTCTATATTCCGTGGCGTATTAAAATTAGAATAGGCGTCGATTATGAATTTTCCACTTTTACTTAGCTTAGGAGAATGCCATCCACCGGTAGTATTAATTTTTCGGATTTCATTATCTTTTGTTGAAACAGCATAAATATTCTTCTCCATGGCACCATCTTTTGTACCAGTAAAAATGATTTCATTCAGGCTACTATTAAATCCTAAAATTTCATTCACGATCCAATTCCCTTTGGTGATTTGTTTTACAAGAGCATCGTTTTTATACAAATACATATGCATAAACCCATCACGCTGACTAAGCCAAACGAATTCATTTGGGTCATTATTATAAAACCATAATGGATGTTGGGGCTCAACGTATTTATCGTTCTTATCCGTAAATACAGTTTTTACTTTTTTTCCGGTGGTTACATCGTATTTAGTAAAGTTGAGTACTTTTTGAGATCGGCTCAATACACCAACGTAGATATGTTTTTCATCAGGGCTCCAACTTACCGATGTAAGATATTGATCTTTGGGACCTTTGATTTCTAAGTATTGAGTGGCTTTATTTTTTTTGTCATAAATCCCTAGTTTTACCTCATGCGAAGTGCCTCCTGCCATGGGGTACTTTATGTTTTTGCTTTTGGCGGGCGTTACTGACCAATCTATTACGGGATAATCATTTACCATAGTTTGATCCATTCTGTAAAAGGCTAAAAAGTTTGCTTTGGGACTCCAAAAACTTCCGTTTGTAATGCCAAATTCAAAGCGATGCACTGCTTGGCCATATACAATATTTTCAGTTCCGTCAGTCGTAATTTGTTGATTCCCCGCGTCAGAACTAATGAATAAATTGTGGTCTTTTACAAAAGAATGATTACGTTTTTTGGAATCGGTGGCTGTTATGTTTGCCCCTTTGGGTACCGAAGCTAGCTTTTGAATAGAAAAGTTTTTAGACTTTCTAGACAATAAATAAAAGGATTCTTTATTTCGAAAATAAAGAGTAGCATCATCGATCCATTGCAAAGAGGGTAGGCGTTTAGCAGCTTCTAATCCTTCCGTTTTTAGCAGTCCGTTTAATTCGGACAGTGTGATAAACGTTTTGGGTTCATGGGTGCTTGGGTCGGCGGTATAGACAATTTGTTTACCATCCTCTTTTCGTGTGTAGCTATAAGTGTCCGAGCTCCCGCAAAACTGAAGTTGGGATAAATTGGCAACTCGCAAGTCAGTGTATAAGCCCATGACCGCCTGCTTCATACTAAGTTTTTTCTTTGTAGGATTGTTTGGTTGAGCAAAGCTAGCTATTGGAAAAAGGAGTAGGAGTAATGTATAGTTAATCTTCATATTCAAGTAATTTTTCAAAAACGATTTCGTATTCTTTTTTTTGTTCACTGAGTTGATCTTTTAGTGTGTTGTATTGCGCTTCAGTAGATTTAAATTTCTCCTTATCTGCATAAATATCAGGATTGGCCAATTCGGCTTCTTTATCAGCAAGTTGTTTTTCTAGTTCAACAATGGCCGCTTCTATTTTACTAAACTGATTGCGCACTTTTCGTTCGGCTTTTTGAGCTTCCTTATCAATTTTTTGACCTTTTGGTTGCTCCTTTTTTTTCTTTTCTTTTTTTCGTTCCTTTATAAATGCGTTGTCTCCTTTGTCTTTAGAAGAATTTTCTTTCTGCTTTTCTTTAAAGAGTAACCACTCGTCGTAGTTGCCATCAAAGACTCTTATTTTTTTATCTTCAATTTCCCAGATAACGGTTGCCGTTTTTTGAATAAAGAAACGATCATGCGAAACCACTACGTAGGTCCCGTCGTAGGCATTCAGTGCATCGACCAATGATTCTACAGAATTAATATCTAAGTGGTTAGTAGGCTCATCTAACATCAAGAAGTTGGACTCTTGAATAATGGTTTTTGCTAGAGCGACTCGAGCTTTTTCTCCTCCGCTTAGTACTCTAATTTTCTTTTTAACATCGTCGCCTCCAAAAAGGAAACAGCCTAAAAGTTGTCTCAATTCGAGGTCGCTTCGTTTGCTACCACTCGTGCTAAGTTCTTTAAGGATCTCATTTTCCTGCGTCAGCGCTTCGAGTTGATGTTGTGCGTAAAATGAGGTCGCCACATTGTGTCCTTCTATTCGCTCGCCTTCAATTTCTTCATGACCAGAAATGATACGTAGTAGGGTGGACTTACCTTGACCATTAGGCCCAATTAGTGCAATTTTATCTCCTCGATTAATTACTGCATTTGCATTGTCAAATATCACACTGTCGCCATAGGCTTTAGATACATTTTGTAGCGTAGCAATAATTTTTCCTGGGTTATGACCTGTCTCAAATTTAAAAGCAATTCGTTTGGCATCACTGTCAGGCGCATCCACTCGTTCTAGTTTGTCCAATTTTTTTACGATACTTTGAGCGAGAGTTGCTTTAGAAGCTTTGGCTTTAAAACGTTCTACGAAGCGCTCTTGCTGTCGTATATAATCTTTCTGATTCTCGTATTCTCTTCGTTGAAATTCGGCTCGTACTTCTTTTTCGCTTTCGTACTTGCTATAGTTTCCTGCGTAATGATTTAAAGTATTACCAGAAATTTCTACAACCTTGCTTACCATTCTGTCCAAGAAATATCTGTCGTGCGAGACGATGACTATCGTTCCTGCATAAGATTGTAGGTAGCGCTCTATCCATTCAATACTGGGTAAATCCAAGTGATTCGTAGGCTCATCCAAAAGTAAAATATCTGGCTGTTGTAAAATCATTTTACCCAGTAAAACCCGCATTCGCCAACCTCCACTAAATTCTTTGAACGGACGATTCAAATCTTTGGTTGCAAAGCCAAGACCTTCGAGAACCTCAGCAGATTTATACTCCATTTCATAACCACCCGCAATTTCAAATTTTTCTAAGAGGTCGGCTTGTTGTTCAATAAGCTTGTCGGTTACTTCGACTTCCATTTTATCATTAACGGCATCTAGTTTTTTCTTTACTGCAAGAGCTTTATCATAGGCGCCCATCGCGATGTTCAAAATAGATTCTTCTACATCTTCACTTTGTAAGTTTTGATGGAAGTATCCAATTTTGAGTGAATTTGATTTATTGAGCTGCCCACCGGTAACTGTGTATTCCCCAACTAAAATTTTTAAAAGGGTAGACTTTCCTGCTCCGTTTAAGCCAATTAAGCCAACGCGTTCGTTGGCGTATATATGCCAGGTGGCGTCTTTTAAGATAGCGCGTGCGCCAAACTCAAAGGTGATATTATTTAATGAAAGTAACACGATGGTAAAAGTATGTAGAAAATAGGTGAAAGTGTACAGCCGAAAGTTGAAAGTGGCAATGTAGATTTGAGCGCAGATGCTAATACAGAAAAATCAGATAATCAAAGGTTCCTTAGGAATAGAAATGGCCACGGATTACTTCGTTCCAGAAGGTAAAAATGACTTGCCCGTGGTAATCTACACGCATGGCTTTAACGGTTTTAAGGATTGGGGGAACTTTGATTTGATTTCTGAAGAGTTTGCGAAGGCCGGGTTTTTATTTGTAAAATACAATCTTTCGCATAACGGCACCAATCTAGAAAATCCAGAGGAGTTTGTAGACCTGCAATTGTACCGCGAGAATACCTACACCATAGAATATCTCGATCTGAGCTTTGTAATAGATCATGTTTGCTCCGAAAACTTTGAACATAAAAAAAGAATCTCAGATCAAATCTATTTACTAGGGCATAGTAGAGGAGGAGCTATTTCAATATTAGGAGCTCAGGATAAACGTATTAAGGGACTCGTGACTTGGGCTAGCATTGCTGCTTGTACTTCTCCTTGGTCACGGTTTAGTGATGAGCAAATGGCAGACTGGAAAGCAAAGGGTGTTTTTTATTATGAAAATAAAAGAACCAATCAACAATTGCCGATTGATTATCATATATATGAAGACTACGAAGCGAATGCTGATGAGTATAATTTAGTAGAAGCTGTTTCCATAATGACGAAGCCAATGCTATTTATTCATGGAGAGCAAGATCCTGCTGTTCCGTACGAGGCTGCCGAGAAATTGTATTCTGCTAACCCAACCCATGCGAAAATGCTTTTGTGCAAAGGCGATCATGTTTTTGGTAGAAAGCATCCTTGGCCTCATGATTATCATCCCACAGAGACTAAATTTGTAGTGAACGAAACGATTCAATTTTTAAAATCATAGCGAATGCGATTTACTACTATTTTATTTTCTATTGTGATTCTTTTAAGCATGAGCTCTTGTGCTTCTAAATCTTCCAAAGCTTCCAAGGCAAAATCGTTGAAAGAAGAAACTTTTAGTGCCGAGAAAAAGTTAATTAATTTTCCGTCGCTGGATGGTTTGCAAATAACGGCTGATTATTTCGAAATTGATGAAACGAAGCAGCTAATTGTTCTGTGCCATCAGGCTAACTGGAGCCGAGGGGAGTATCAAGAGATTATTCCAAAGCTAGTTGCCCTAGGTTATAATTGCTTGGCAATTGATCAACGTTCGGGTAAAGAAATTAATGGAGTAATAAACGAAACGGCCAAGTTGGCCAAAGAGCAAAATAAAGGAATGCAATACTGGGATGCTGAGCAAGATGTAGTTGCAGCAGTGCGTTATGCCAATAAGAAAAGTAAGAAAGTGATACTTTGGGGGAGTTCATATTCTGCTTCTCTAGTTTTGAAAGTGGCGCAAGAGGAAGAAGCGGTAAAAAGAGTTTTAAGTTTTAGTCCTGGAGAATATTTCGGAGATTTTTTGAATTTAAAAGAATCAATCAATCAATTGAATAAGCCAGTTTTTATTACTTGCTCCAAAGATGAAATAGAAAAAACACAAAGCATAGTAGACGTAATTCCTTCACAAAATAAACTATTTTTCCAGCCAGGTACCAAAGGGAATCATGGTTCTCGCGCTTTGTTTGAGCGATTTGATGATCATGAAGATTATTGGGAGGCTGTGAAGCGTTTTTTGAAAAATTAACGAGACACACCCCTAGCCCCTCTCAAGATGGGACAGGTTGTGGGACATTTAGAACAAACAAATAAATAACTAAACACATAAACAAGTAAACCGCACTACGGCGTGGCAAGCATCAAAAAAAATAATAATGAGCGAAACAAGAAATCTAAAACCAAAAACAGTTTGGAATCATTTTGAAGATTTAAACGCCGTACCTCGTCCTAGTAAAAAGGAAGAGCGCGTAATAGAATTTGCCAAGAAATTTGGTGAGGACTTAGGCTTAGATACTTATGTTGATC
>CAZTCQ010000036.1:0-2867 GCA_964612525.1 uncultured Chitinophagaceae bacterium
ACAACATCTGTATATGCACAACTGCACTTTTCAAATGTAATGTCAAAGATAATGGAAAAGGCAGTAATAGCTTCATCCTATTCGTTAGTAACCGTTACTAACGGCTATGTGCTGAAACCCAATAACAGCAACGCCTAACAAAATTTTTTTTACGCAAAAAAAGAACCCCCAAAAAGGGAGCTCCAAAATAATCTACTTGAATGAAGTACTAACTACTAACTACTACTACACATCAATATTAGCATACTTAGCATGTTTCTCAATAAACGCTCTTCGAGGAGGCACTTCGTCACCCATTAGCATAGAAAATACTCTATCCGCTTCGGCAGCATTGTCAATCGTCACTTGCTTCAGGATACGGGTGGAAGGATTCATAGTGGTTTCCCAAAGTTGCTCTGCATTCATCTCACCCAGTCCTTTATATCGTTGTAAGCCAATTTTATCACCGCCGCCCATTCGTTGGGTTATCGCTTCTCGCTCTTCTTCGTTGTACGCGTATTCAGACTCTTTCCCTTTCTTAATTAAATAAAGCGGAGGTTGAGCGATATAAACAAATCCTTGGTCGATCAGCTCCTTCATGTAGCGATAAAGGAAGGTAAGAATCAAGGTAGCGATGTGACTTCCATCAATATCGGCATCCGTCATGATAATGAGTTTGTGATAGCGCAGCTTTGCTGTGTTCAAGGCTTTGCTATCTTCTTCGGTACCTACGGTAACGCCCAAACCGGTGTAAATATTTTTAATCTCTTCGTTTTGAAACACTTTGTGTTCCATCGCTTTTTCAACGTTTAGTATTTTACCACGCAAAGGTAAAATCGCTTGGTATTTCCGGTCTCGACCTTGCTTGGCCGTTCCACCTGCCGAATCACCCTCCACGAGGTAAAGTTCGCATTTAGCGGGATCTTTATCCGAACAATCGGCTAGTTTACCCGGGAGTCCGCTACCGGTCAATACATTTTTTCTTTGTACTAGTTCGCGTGCTTTTCGCGCTGCGGCTCTAGCTTGAGCAGCTAAGATTACTTTTTCAATAATCGTTTTCGCACTCTTTGGATTTTCCTCAAGATACGCTTCTAGCACCCGAGCAATAGAATGATCTACTACTTTGGTTACCTCGCTGTTTCCTAGTTTCGTTTTCGTTTGTCCTTCAAACTGTGGCTCAGGAACTTTTACACTGATAATCGCCGAGATACCTTCTCTAAAATCATCACCCGTGATGTCAACTTTTGCTTTTTCAAACAGTTTGTTGCGATCCCCATATTGTTTGAATACCCGCGTAATCGCTCTTCGAAAACCAGAAACGTGCGTGCCACCCTCAATCGTATTAATGTTGTTTACATAAGAAAATATGTTCTCACTGTAGGAGCGATTGTACTGCACGGCCACTTCTACCATCACATTACTTTCTTCGTCTAAGTCCTCGGCGTAAATTGGCTTTTCAATCAGCGGCTCGCGATTACTATTTTTATCTAAGAGTTGAATGAATTCTGAAATTCCTCCTTCACTGTAAAACGTTTCTTCAATAAAATTGCCTTCATCATCTTTCTCTCTTTCATCAATTAAAATGATTTTGATTCCTCGATTCAAAAATGAAAGTTCACGAAGACGAGCGGCTAGGATATCATATTTGTAAACCGACTCTGTAAAAATTGTATTGTCTGGAAGGAAAGTCACTTTAGTTCCAGAAATATCAGTACTGCCCACTTCTTTTACCGAGTAGTCAGGGGCTCCTTTTTGATACTCTTGCTCAAACTTTTTTCCTTTTCTATGTACCTCAACTTTTAAGTGAGAGCTTAATGCATTCACACAACTTACACCTACACCGTGTAGTCCTCCGGAAACTTTATAGGAGTCTTTGTCAAACTTACCACCTGCGTGTAAAACGGTCATAACGACCTCTAGCGCCGATCGCTTTTCTTTGGGGTGCATGTCTGTAGGAATCCCACGTCCGTCATCTTGTACCGAGATAGAATTGTTCTCCAGAATTTTTACGGTAATGTTATTACAATGACCCGCTAGTGCTTCGTCAATTGAGTTATCGACTACTTCGTATACTAAATGGTGCAGACCTTTTACGCCCACATCGCCTATGTACATCGCTGGGCGTTTTCTTACAGCTTCTAGACCTTCTAGTACCTGAATACTCCCGGCGTCATAGCCTTTCTTTTTTTCGTTTTCACTCATGTTTTTTCAAATTAGGTATTGCCTGAGGCAGTGGCTCGAAGTTACAAAAAATAGCGCGTAAATCCTTCAGATTGTGGCTCAATAAAATGGTTGCAAGTTATTGATATTCAGCGGTTTGTATTATTAATTATCCACAATTAAATCCACATTTCTAGGGAAGGGGAAGGCAGCAAAATTTCCATGAAATATATAGTGTAAATCTGTTGTAATTTTGCGTCATGACCTGCCAAACTGTAGCATTTAATTCCCCTTGGATTCTTCAAATTTATAAGTTGCGACAGCAGGTGCTGCGTGCCCCATTAGGGCTTAATTTGTTCGATGAGGACCTACTCTCCGAAAAGGATGAAGTCTTCTTTTTAGCGTATGAAAAGGAGATGGCGCTGAGTTGTTTGCAACTGAGGATTCAAGAAAATAAGATACTCAAACTTCGACAAATGGCTACTCGTCAAAACGCACAATCAAAAGGATACGGAAGAAAATTGGTGGAGTTCGCCGAGGAGTGGGGGCGTAAAAATGATTATCAAAATATTGAATTACATGCTCGTAAAGTAGCACAAGGTTTTTATGAAAATTTGGGTTATAAAAAAGTAGGAGAAGAATTTTTGGAGGTTGAAATACCTCATTATAAAATGGTGAAGAACTTGGGTTAGTTTAAGAGATTTATTTGGTTTAGCGTGTTTTTTGCT
>CAZTCQ010000036.1:2967-24752 GCA_964612525.1 uncultured Chitinophagaceae bacterium
GGTGAAGAACTTGGGTTAGTTTAAGAGATTTATTTGGTTTAGCGTGTTTTTTGCTGTGCTGGTTTAGAAAAAGGTTTAGTATAAACCCCATAAACCATTATAAACTCTCTAAACCAATCTAAACCAACTAAGCCAAAACCTATTCAACTATATCAAACTGAATCAACTTATTGACCCTTCCTTTGGCTGTTTTTCCTCTCACTCGGAATTGTGCCGTAGCAACATACAATTTGCACGGAGCGTCAGTGTAGTCGTTTGTATTTTGGATCAAGCGCATCCACTTTTGAATCTTAGCTTCCTTTACATTTTTAGCTCGAAGCTCTTTATCCAAGGCGAGTTTCAATTTTTGATTGGTCAGATTATTAAACTGAAAACTGTTATCACCTGCGCCAACAAAAATATTATCCTTACTCGCTAGTGGAAACCAATCAGAAATTTTTCTACCGAGTGTTTTTAAAAGGTACTCTTCCCCCTCATGAGCCACTTTTAGTTTGGTATAAATGCGCTCCTTAATTGAGGCTTCTTTCAAGCCAATTACTTTTATTTTCATTTTAGCTAGATTACCCTTCGTAACTAGGTAAGATACACTTCTACTGGTTTCTGGATTTTGTTCTGCTAGCTCACGAGCGCCCAAATTTTCAAAAATGATTTTGCAGTCGGCAAAGTCAATAGTAAATCCAGTAATGGACGAATCTGAAGCTGTAAATTCTTCCAATTCTTCCGCTACCTTGACGCTATCCACCTGCACCATAATACGGGCAATTTCACTCTCGTCCTGTTCTTTTATAGAAATATCTCTTACGTAGTTTTTTAGGTAGGTGCTATCGTCTTCTGTTACTATCTTAGAACGGTCGTTCATTTTTATAGCCTGACCAGAAATGTTCGAGTTTTCTTCGCAACTAAATAATACGATTCCTGCAAAAAGAAAGAAAAAGCTATTTAAAATTTGTATTCTCATTATCGCAGACGATCTAAATTTTTCACCAATTTCTCATCTTTTCTAATTCCCTTTAAAGCAAAAAGCCCAAAAATTAACGCAAGAACAGGAGCAACAATTCCGTAGGATAAACTTGCGCCATTGGTTTCGAACATTGCTAGGTAAACCATTAGTCCAATGCATGTAATTATTAAAAAGATCGCGATAACAGCGAGCAATATTTGAATTGGTCTTTTTTTATACAAGAAGATAGCTACTAGGCAATTTATAATAATCATTATAACAGGTACAGTTACAATTTGATTCTTGAGTGCATTCATGGCTTCGCCATCAACTCGCTCTGTGCCAATTTCTGAAACGAATGAAGTACCGAAAGGTAAGATAAAGGCTAAGCTTGCACAAAGAGCACATAGCAGAAGCCAAAGGGTTTGAATTCGTTGTATCATAAGAGGCGATAAAGTTATACCAATTTTGTTTTTAGTAGCTCTTGGATTTCTTAAAATATTGCTGAAATTAGATCTTCGGCTACATGATTATCGTTCATTATTTGGAAGAAGCATTTTCTTATATTGTATTTTCACGTTTATAATTATCCGTATGGGAAAAAATTTACGAAAGAAAGACGCACTAAACTATCACAGTGAGGGCCGACCCGGGAAGATAGAGGTGGTACCTACCAAGCAAACCAAAACGCAGCGAGATTTAGCTTTGGCTTATTCGCCTGGTGTAGCAGACCCTTGTCTAGAAATAGAAAAAAATGCAGACGATGCATATAAATATACCGCCAAAGGAAATTTGGTAGGTGTGATTAGTAATGGAACGGCTGTATTGGGCCTAGGAGATATTGGTCCTTTAGCTTCAAAACCCGTAATGGAAGGGAAGGGTTTACTCTTTAAAATTTATGCGGATGTTGATGTGTTTGATATCGAGGTAAATGAAACGGATGTAGAAGAGTTTATCAAAGTAGTAAAAGCGATTGCGCCGACGTTTGGTGGTATAAATTTGGAAGACATTGCAGCCCCGCAAAGTTTTGAAATTGAAGAACGATTGATTGATGAACTAGATATTCCTATCATGCACGACGATCAGCATGGCACAGCGATTATCACTTCGGCGGCTTTGCTAAATGCGCTAGAAATTCAAGGAAAAAAAATTAATGAAATTAAAGTAGTGGTAAGTGGAGCAGGTGCTTCTGCTATTGCTTGCACGAAGCTATATGTTAAAATGGGTGTGCAGAAAAAGAACATTTTTATGTTTGACCGAGATGGTCTGGTTTCTGTGATGCGCAAAGATTTAGATGCTAAAAAACAACTTTTTGCTAATGGTGAGAATATGAATATTACCGAGGCGCTGAAAGGGGCTGATGTTTTATTGGGTCTTTCAGCGGGTGGCGTAATCAGCGCGGATATGCTCATGGGTATGGCTGCCAAGCCAATTGTATTTGCCTTAGCGAATCCAATTCCTGAAATTGATTACCCTACTGCCATTGCGGCCAGAGAAGATATTGTAATGGCCACCGGTAGAAGTGACTACCCAAATCAGGTAAATAATGTGTTGGGCTTTCCTTATATTTTTAGAGGCGCTTTGGATGTGCGTGCTACAAAAATCAATGATGAAATGAAATTGGCAGCGGTAAAGGCTTTGGCTGATTTGACAAAGGAAACGGTGCCCGATTCTGTGAATATGATTTACAACCAGAAGGCCTTGGTCTTTGGCCCGGAGTATATTATTCCTAAACCGATGGACCCTCGTTTATTAAGCACCGTAGCACCTGCGGTAGCAAAAGCCGCTGAAGATAGCGGCGTCGCTCGGAACCCAATTAAGGATTTTGAAAAATATGAAGATGAGTTATTAAGTCGCCTAGGGCAAGATGATAATGTCCTACGAATGATAATGAATAAAGCACGGCAGCACAAAAAGCGAGTGGTTTTTTCTGAAGGGGAGAATGTCAAAATATTGAAGGCAGCACAATTAGCCAATGATGAGGAGATAGCTACGCCTATTTTATTAGGGAATATAAAAAGGATTCGTAATCTAGCCGATGAGTACAGCATAGAATTGGGTGATATAGAAATTATAGACCCGAAGGAAGAAGAAATGCTTGAAAAACGACAGGCTTTTGGTGACCTCTTTTACAAAAAAAGAATGCGTAAAGGATACAATAAGTATGAAGCCGTAAAAATCATGCGCGAGCGAAATTACTTTGGTTGTATGATGGTAGAGACGGGCGAGGCCGATGCGCTCATTACAGGTTTGGCAAGAAAGTACCCAGATACAATTAGACCTGCATTAGAGATTATAGGACCGGCCAATTCGCCAAGTACAGCCAACAAAAATGAACCTCAAAAAATATCGGGCATGTATGCGGTGCTTACAAAAAAAGGGCCGATTTGTTACGCAGATACTACTATTACAGAGTTTCCTACAGCAGAGGAATTGGTGGACATTACCTTGCAGGCCAGTGCTAGTTTAAAAAGTTTAAACATAACACCTCGGGTAGCCATGCTATCTTACTCCAATTTTGGGAGCAGTGATTTGCCCGAAGCTAAAAAAGTACGCAAGGCCGTAAAAATTCTTCATGACCAACATCCCGACATTCAAGTAGAAGGAGAGGTGCAAGGAAGTATCGCGTTTAATAAAGAGATTTTAAAAGAGAATTATCCCTTTAGTAATTTGATAGAAAAGTCTCCCAATGTTTTAATTTTTCCGAACCTTTCGGCTGGAAATATTGCTTATAATTTGCAACTAGAAATGGGCAATCAAGAAACGATTGGACCAATACTTTTAGGGCTTAAAAAATCTGTGCATGTCTTGCAATTGGGTAGCACTGTTCGGCAGATAGTTAATATGGTAGCGATTGCGGTCTTGGATGCACATGTTAAACAAAAAAGTAAAAGTGCCCAATAAAAAAATAAACATAGCGATTGATGGATTGTCCTCTACGGGTAAAAGTACTTTGGCCAAAGAGTTAGCCAAGGATTTGGGTTATATCTACATTGATAGTGGTGCGATGTATCGTGCGATTACCTTGTTTTTATTAGATAATGCCATTGCAATCCAGAACAAAAATGAGGTGCTTGAAAAAGCATTAAACAGTATTTCAATTCAATTTATAAATCAAAGAATGTTTCTCAATGACGAGGATGTTGAGGATAAAATTCGTTCCCTGCGAATTGCAGGCTCCGTAAGTGAAGTGGCGGCTATTCCGGCGGTAAGAGATTTTTGCGTGGCACAACAGCAAGCGTATGGAAAAGATAAAGGAGTGGTAATGGACGGTCGAGATATAGGCACGGTTGTTTTTCCCGAAGCGGAATTGAAAATATTTTTGTTCGCATCGCAGAAGGTACGTGTGCAACGCCGCTATGATGAAATGATGGCCAAGGGAAAAGAAACCACTTTAGAAGAAGTAGAAAAAAATTTATTGCATCGCGATCAGATTGACAGCACCAGAGAATATAATCCGCTCAGGAAGGCAGATGATGCCAGAGAACTTGATAATTCTGATTTGTCGGTAAGGGATCAAATTGGTCAAATAAAAAATTGGATTGCTTGGGAGAGCTAAGCCAGTGCGGTTAGTAATTCTTCTAAATTATACTTTTCATTCGCTACTTGTGCCAATTTTTCGATTACACTTTCTACGATAGCATCGGGACAAGAAGCGCCTGCGGTGATTAGGATTTTTTGATTGTGATCTTTTAAAAATTCGTGGGTAGTTTTCATTTCTTTTTTATGAAAATTGTAATGGTCAATGGACAAATTCTCCTTTATTTCACCAGCATCTTTAATGTAATAGGTGGGTAATTTTTCTTCGCAGAGTTCTACTAGGTGAGAGGTGTTTGAACTATTGTATCCACCAATAACGATGGCCAAATCGGCGTCATGATTCAACATTTCTTTTACTGCTTGCTGATTGTCATTGGTGGCATAACACAGCGTATCTCGGGTATCGGCAAAATGAGTTTTTACCTCATCTTCTGAAGTTCCAAACTTTTCGCAGATAACCTTTTTTAAATAATTGGCAATGCCTTGGGTGTCTTCGGCGAGCATGGTGGTTTGATTGATTACTCCAATTTTCTGAAGGTCATTTTGTATTGAAAAACCAGTGGTGAAACGTCCTTCAAATTCCTGATTAAACTCATTTTGTGTCGCATCGCCTTGAATGTATTTTGATAAGTTTTTAGCTTCCCCCATATTTTTTATAATCAAAGTGGGCGCTTCACTAGCGCACTGTGAAAAGGTAGCACGGGTTTCTTCATGACTCGGTTTTCCGTGGAGGATGAGCGAATAGCCTTTTTGACCAATTTGATTGCCACGCTTCCATACTTTTTCTACAAAAGGACAAGTGGTATTATATTCTACTGGATTGATTCCCTTTTTTTCTAACAGTGCGCTTGTTTCTTTGGTAGTACCAAATGCTGGAATAATTACGATGTCTTTTTCATTGATTTCATCCCAACTTATGTAGGGATTTCCCAAAGTGTCTTGGATAAATTGGACCCCTCTTTTTTTTAAATCTTTATTGACCTGAGGATTGTGAATCATTTCACTCAATAAAAAAATACGCTTGCCTGGATTTTCTTCTACTGTTTTAAAGGCTATTTCTATTGCATTTTCCACCCCATAGCAAAAACCGAAATGCCGAGCAATCAAGAATGACAGCTTGCCAATTTTTATTGAAGTAGGAGAGAAGTCTTTCTTTAATTTATCTTCTTGTTTTCGCTTAGAATTTATTGCAGAAACAAGTTGAGAGCGGTAAACGACGGGAATGTCAAAAGTTTTCATAGTAGAATATTTTGCAAAGAAACGATATAGAATTGTAACGGGGATGTCATTTTAGTTAGATGAATCTTAAGTGAGGAGTAACTTAAGGTTTACTTCTGCGTCTATTGTATATTTGGACAAATTGACAATATATTATTATGATGAAATTTAGACTATTGCTGATCGTATCTCTTGTTTTTACTGGAATCTTTTCTAAGGCTCAAGAAAATCAATATGAGGGAGCTGCTGAAATTTCCGTAAATAAAGGAACCTATCACGGAACATTTCAACCAGCGGCGGGAGATTTAGAACTAATGCCTGAGCTCAAAGCAGTGCGAGCCCACATTAATAAATCTCAAAATCAGGAGTATTTGAAAAAATATAAGGATAGCTTACGTGTTCTGAAGCGTGCAGCCGGTCTGGTGCCACAGAATGGTTCTCGCAAAACAACGGGTACATTAGATCCTGTGAAAGTCTCTGGATTTAATGCACATGGTAATCAAGGTACACCGTCGGATAATACCATTGCCATCGGAAAAGAAGGTAAGATGATTGCTGCTGTGAACAGCTCCTTACGCGTATACCGCTCCAATGGAACAACGGTGCAGAGTATTCGTTCGTTTCCGTTTTTTTGGAGCCCTATTACTAATAAAAATGATTTATGTGATCCATTAGTGCACTATGACGTTGATTTTGATCGTTTCATAATTTTTACCCAAGTATGTGATCGAGTCACTACCGATAACAGAATTCTAGTTGCTTTTTCTGAAACTAACGATCCAGAAGGATCTTATCATTATTATAGCTTTCGAGCGAATTTAAGGGAGATAAAAAATGGGAATTATCCGGTGGACGTTTGGTTTGATTATCCCAAAATGGGCGTTTCCAAAAGCGACTTATTTATAACAGGAAATTTGTTTAGAAACGTATCTAGTACTGAGGCTAGTTTTGTGGAAAGTGCTGTTTTTCAAATTGACAAAGCCGGATGTTTTGCTGGCAGTCAAAACCCACAGTCAATTATTTTTTCTGATATACCTGGAAACCCTTTTACTCTTGTGCCGGCCAGCCACGGCGGTGATAAAAACTATGGAGATAAAATGTATATGTGTGCAACCAGAAATGCAAGTGTATCCAATTCAATTCGAATTTATACAGTCAATGGAAAAGTAAATGCCTCTTCTACACCGAGTATGATTTCTGATTTGGTAGCGGTGCCAAATTACGCTCAGCCCGCTGATGGAGTTCAGCAAGGCACTAATGTTGATTTGAATACGGGTGACGTGAGGGGGATGTCGGCTTTTTTCTCTGGAAACACGCTTCAATTTGTTTTTCATAGTAATGGGCCTAATAACTATTCCGCTATTAATTACAACAGGTTTAGAAGAGAGAATGGAAATTGGATTGTTCAAAATAGACTTATTTCAATACCCAATGTTGATTGTGCCTTTCCTTCTATAGCTTGGGGAGGTTATGGTGAGTGGGAACAGTCCGCAATGCTAGTGTTTAATTACAGTTCTTTAAATGATTTTCCTGGAATTGGAGCCATATATGTTTCGCATGATATGGATGCTTCTAATCCAATAGTGCTGCGAACTGGTGATTCCTATGCAAGTGTGGGAACGAGTGGCGGAAGAACTCGTTGGGGAGATTATACTGGCATTTCACGGGAGCATGGTACATCGATACCGACTATATGGGGCTTTGGAATGGCAGGTGCGTCAACTAACGGATGGAGAAACTATGTTTCTAAAATTGAGGTAAGTGCCCTACCACTTTCTACCAACAAGATTGACGCGAATGAATCAAATAAAATAGAAGTTTATCCGAATCCAGTTCAAGATATTTACAGTGTAAAATTAAATATTCAAGAAAGCGGCGATTTAGAAATTGCTACCTACGATTTGCAAGGAAGAAAGGTAAGAGATGTTTTGCAAGGCAAGGTTTCGAAAGGGGAATCACTTTTTACTTTTAATAAAAATGGTTTGGCTAATGGAACTTATTTTTTAAGAACTTCAGTAAATAAAAAAATTATATCAAATGAGAAAATTATTATCGCTAAGTAGTTTGGTCGCTTTCAGTGTTTTCTTACTAACCGTAACAGGCTGTAAAGCAAAAAAAGTAAAGCAAACTAAGGTTGCCACTACCGGAGCTCGAAATGCAAAGGGTGTTTCGCTTAGCGAAGAACCTGAGGTTGACGGAGTGAAAAATGATAACATAATCATTCATAAACCAGGGACTATGAACCAAAAAAGGGTGGATAGTACCAAAGGTGCTCAGATGAAATTGAAAAGAATGTATACTAAATAAATATTTTTTGTTATGAATGAAGTAGTTAACGATAAATTACCCGTCGCATTCACAGAAGGAGCTCTTGAAGAGTTAAAGCGCCTAGAATCTGAACGACCTGAGGATAAACCGTACTTACGCGTGGGCGTAAAAGGAGGAGGTTGCAGCGGCCTGACCTACGTGCTGGATTATGATGCTAAGAATGAAAAAGATAAAACCTTTACTCTTTCTAACGGAATTACCATGATCATGGAAGGTGCTCATGAACTTTATCTCATGGATGTAGAGATTGACTTCCAAGGAGGTTTAAACTCTCGTGGTTTCACATTCAATAATCCGAATGCAAGCGAATCTTGCGGCTGCGGAACTAGTTTTGCTGTTTAGCCCATTTTCTCAACCATAGATTGACTTACCCCAGTAAATGAGAATCCGCCATCGTGGAAAAGGTTTTGCATAGTAACTTTTCTAGTTAAATCACTAAACATGGCGATACAAAAATCGGCACATTCTTCCGCGGTTGCATTTCCGAGTGGAGACATTTTTTCGGCATATTCAAAAAAAGCATCAAACCCTGCTACACCACTTCCTGCTGTGGTTGGAGTAGGAGATTGTGAAATTGTATTGACTCTCACATTTTTTTCAACACCATAATGATAACCAAAGCTTCTTGCAATGCTCTCTAACAGTGCTTTTGCCTCTGCCATATCATTGTACTTCGGAAAAACGCGTTGTGCAGCAATGTAGGATAAGGCTAAAACGCTAGCCCACTCATTTAAAGCATCCTTCTTCATGGCAGTTTGTAATACTTTATGAAATGAAAGTGATGATATATCTAGGGTTTTTTGAAAAAAGTCATAGTTGGTGTTGGTGTATTCTTTTCCTTTTCTTACGTTAGGGCTCATTCCGATACTGTGTAAAACAAAGTCTAACTTGCCTCCAAGTTTTTCTGTACTTTGATCAAATAATTTTTCTAAATCTTCCACGCTCGTAGCGTCAGCACCGATTACAACAGTGTCACATTTTTCAGCTAGTTCATTAATTTTGCCCATTCGCAAAGCAATAGGAGCGTTGGTTAGCGTAAAAGTTGCTCCATGTTCCTTACATTTTTCCGCTACCTTCCAAGCCATTGACTTTTCATCCAATGCTCCAAAAATGATTCCTCTTTTACCGTCTAATAAACCAGCCATAATTTTTTAATTTAATGCTGGTAAAAATAAGCTTTCTAGTTGAATGTAAAAATCTACACCCTTTTTTTAATTATTGTTCAGTAAATCTTTTGCCGCTAGCAGGGCTGATTTGCTTTTACTTTTACCACTTAGCATTTTTGCAATCGCCTCTTCTCTTTCGACGGTGCTCAGGTTTTTCACTTTGGTCTGCTGACGGCCTGAGGTATCGTCTTTTGAAACAAATAGATGGTGATCAGCCTTGGCCGCTATTTGTGGCAAATGAGTGATGCTAACTACTTGGTGTTGACTACTCAATTCTTTTAGGATGCCAGCTACCTTCAAGGCTGTTTCACCAGAAATGCCGGTGTCAATTTCATCAAAGATCAAACAGGGCATTTCAGTCCGATTGGCTAATAATGATTTTATAGCAAGCATAATTCGACTCATTTCTCCACCGCTAATGCTGTTACGGAGTTCAGCTAATTTGCCTACATTATTAGCATCAAATAAAAAGCTGATTTCATCTATGCCATGCGAAGAGAGTTCACAAAAAGAATGAGAGATCTCAAACTGAGCATTATTAAAACCTAAATGAGGAAGTCGGGTATTCAATTCTTTACTGAATTCTTTTAATCCCTTCACTCGTTTCTTACTGATTTTTTCAGCTTGGGCTTTACATTTTTCTAGAAGCACCGATACTTTTTGAGTAAGCGTTTCAATCGTTTGATTAGAACTTTCAATTCTATTTAATTTTTCTTCAAAATGATTTCCAATAGCTATTAAGTCAGTTGATGTTTGAACGTCGTGCTTGTGCAATAATTTATTGGCAAGTTCTACTTTTTCATTGATAGTTTGCCGCTTTTCTTCGTCTGTGCTAATGGTGTTCTCTTCTATTTCTAACTCTGTAGCAATATCTTTTAATTCTTCTATCACCGACGCAATACGATCATGCAAGGATGCAATCGTTGGAGACGCATTACGAAAGGTTCCAATATTTTTAGTAAGCTCTTGAAGTTTTTCAATGAGAGATGGGTCACTATTTTGAATGATTTGAACGGCTTGTAACAAGCTAATTTTTATGCTTTGTGCGTTTTCAAGAAGTTCTAATTTCTGAATCCAAGCTTCTATTTTGTTCTCACTTAACTGCAGTTCATCAATCTCATTCCAAACAAATTCTAAATAATCCTTCTCCGCTTTTGCTTTGTTCGCGAGTTCAATTTCCGCTAGGAGTTCTTTTTTTAATTTTTTATACGTGTCAAAATTATTCTGGAACAGCTGGCGTTCTTCACCAATTTGTAAGTAACTATCTAGTAAAAATAATTGTTCACTAGGAAGGAGAAGTTCGTAGCTATCAA
The DNA here is from genome assembly GCA_964612525.1 of uncultured Chitinophagaceae bacterium. GTDB lineage: Bacteria > Bacteroidota > Bacteroidia > Chitinophagales > Chitinophagaceae > JAGNRR01. The sequence continues at coordinate 13,473 of CAZTCQ010000036.1, forward strand.
ACTGACGATGCATATTCACTAACCAGCCACCTACCTCCTGCAGAAGTTCGAGCTTAGCCGGAGTATCATTAATAAACGCGCGGCTCCGACCATTTGGGCTAATTTCTCTTCGAATAATAATATCACTGAAAATTTCAATATCATTCTTTTCTAGGATTTCATTGACCTGGGAGTGTTTTGGAGTGTTGAAATATGCTTCTACAAAACATTTTTCTTCTTGATTAAGAATCACAGAGTGGTTCGCTCTTTTACCGAGAATTAACTCTAGCGCGCCTAGCAAAATTGATTTACCAGCCCCTGTTTCACCAGTAATCACCGTAAGATTATTCTCAAAATCTATGGTTAATTCTTCAATTATGGCAAAGTTTTTAACTGCTAGTTTGGTCAGCATACTTTCAAAAGTAAATCTATTTACCCTTAATTCGTAAGATTCCTGACTTGGCTTTTTGATCTAGCGAGGATTTATATTGGTGTCCTTCCATGGCTAATACTTTTTCAAAATATGAGAGAGCCAGACTTCGCTTATTTTGTTTTTCAAAGATGAAGCCCAATTGTAGGGCCGCACGGGCAGGATAGTATTCCTTATTTGGATTCTTTGAGACAAGGGTTTGTTTGTAATATGAAATAGCCGGCGCCATTTTTCTACTTTCATCGTAGACTCTCGCGAGACGGTAATTCCATTCTAATTTTTCGCGTTCGCTTGAATTGTTTTTTTTGTCTTCTAAAATTTCAATACAGGATGCAAAGTTGCCACCATCAAACAATAGACGAGCTTTTAAAAGATTTTTACTGACAAAATAACCTCTGTTGTATTCTTTCAAGGCCTGCTTATCCATGTCGGCAATCGTACTACCTACTTTTGGAATTTTATTTTTGTAGACAGCTGATGATTTTAATTGATCTTGTAAGTAATAAGCATAGGCAATTTTTAAGGCTGCGTCTTTTTTATAAAAATGAGATTTAGAACCTAAGTATTTCTTTAAATACAGAATAGCTTTTGGATAATCTAATTGGTGTAAATAAGCCGAGCCCAATGAATAATCAAAAATAATGGGTTGCAAGTAGGCTTTGCTTTTATTTCTGTTATTGATCAATGCGATCGCTTTTGAAGCATTGAAATTATTTAGCATCAGATTGCTCTCAACGAAAGTATATAGATAGTTATTCCGGGAATCTGTTTCATACGATTTCAAAAGACGCTGGGCTTTTTTAGAATCATTAAGAACAATTTCGTTCAAAAATATATAATAGAAGATAGCGTCATGCTTGAATAAAGGATTTTTTATTTTGGTGCTATTTCCTAAAAGTTTCATGCCAACTTTTACGTTACCACGCATCCCGATTAGGTTGGATATCCATTTATAGTTATTAGGAATTGTGCCAATTATTGTTTTTTGAGCACCGTAAAATATGTCCGTTTCTTTGAAGTTTGGATAGAGCTTTTTGTTCTCCTTGAAATAGTTATGTGCTTTACGAAAATCATTAGCGGCACGCCAGTTTTCTTGATATTTAATATGAATAATACTCCACTGCAAATGAATTATCCCTTTGCATAATCGGTAATAGGGGGAATTGTTAAATGAATTGTTGATGTACCGCAGACGCTTCTCTTTATTCCCGACATTTTTTTTATAAACTTCAGGGTCATCCTTGAAAGTCAAACGAATGAACTCATCATAGTTTTGGAGTAGAATAATAATACGGTTGTAAGGGTCTTCTTTGATGGCTTTGGATAAATGTTTTCGGCCGTCCGTAATACGAAAACGAATAAGTTCTTCGTAGGCGTTGATACAATCTTTGCTTGCCCTAAAATGTCCTTTCTTGGCAAATGAGCTATTCGCTATTGTCAAAAAAAATATGAAGAGTAAGCAACGCATGTCCTATATCGTAAAAGTAGAAATAAAAAAACCGATGCGACTCTATGGCATCGGTTTCTATGTCATTTTTTTGTTAGTGCTTTATACCGAAACGCTCTCAGTCAGCTCTTCATCTACTAGTATTCTACCGCAGTGCTCACAGATGGTCATGCGCTTGCGAAGGCGAATTTCGGATTGACTTTGAGGTGGAATCGCACTATGGCAACCTCCACATGAATCACGTTCAACCGATACAACCGCCAAGCCATTGCGAAAATTTTCTCTGATTTTATTGTAAGAAACTAATAATCTTGGGAAAACATCTTCTTCTGCTTTGACACGTTCTTTTTTCAAGCTTTTCTCTTCTTTTTCTGTTTCTTCACTAATCTTTTGGAGCTCTTCTTTTTTAATGTTCAGTACTTCCATGCGCTGAGCGATTAGTTTTTCAGTTTCTTCCTTTTTTAATTCACGATCTTCAATTTGCGTAGAAGCCATCTTGACATCCTTTTCCGCTTCTTTAATATCCAATTCGCTCACTTCGATTTGTTTATTAATTGCCTCGTACTCACGACTGTTTTTAACATCGTTTTGTTGCTTTTCATATTTCTTTAGCGCATTTTGAGCATCCCCTTGGTTTTCCTTTCGCTCTTTAATGTAGTCTTCAATTTCCTTGATATTGTTGTTTACATTATCAATTCGAGTTTGATAGCCTGCTATCTCGTCCTCCAAGTCTTGGACTTCCATAGGAAGTTCACCGCGAAGTTTTTTAATTTCGTCTAGTTTAGAATCAATTTTTTGAAGTTTGATAATAGACTCTAAGCGTTCTTGGATACTATATTCTCTTACTCTTGCCATTAGAAATATTTTATTGGATTCGTATTTATTTTAGATAAATGGAGTGCGAAAGTAGGCATTTTTTTTGATAGAATGTCATAAAATAGCCGCGGAGTGTATTGTTCGCTCTCATAATGGCCAATGTCAATAAGGGAAAGACGGTTATCAGCCTCAAAAAATTCATGATATTTCACATCACCAGTGATGTAGGCGTCTGCATCGGCCCGAATCGCTTTTTTAGTCAAGAAAGCTCCTGATCCCCCACATACCGCTATTTTCTGATATTCTTTTTTATCACTGACCGTATATCGAATTCCCTTCGCTTTCATTTTTTTTGATAAAAAACTTAGCAAAGACCTGTGTTTCATAGGTTTATCTAATTCTCCTATTAGCCCAGAACCAACGGTGTCCTGGCTATTCTCAAGAGTAATGAGCTCATAGGCGACTTCCTCATAGGGGTGAGCTTTTTTTAATGCTTTTACTACCTTGCTCGTTTGATGTGCCCAGAGCAGAAACTCAATTTTCGTTTCTTGTACCTTGTTTAAAATATCTTTAGAACCAGTATGTGGATTTGCATTGCCCACTGGCCTAAAACTGCCTTGGCCTTGCGTTTCAAATGAGCAATTTTTATAATCTCCTATTTCTCCAGCTCCTGCTTCAAAAAGTGCTTTTTTTACCTTGCTGAGGTATTTTACGGGTACATAGGTGTACAGTTTATAAAGTTGCTTTTCTTTTGGCACGAGTGGACGAATATTTTGCAGACCGAGTTTTTTAGCGATTTGAAAATTAACACCAGCCATTGTATTGTCCATATTAGTATGGCTGGCATAAATGGCAATGTCATTTTTGATCGCATACGTTACGATACGATCTACGTAGTGGTCCGTATTGATCTTTTTCAAGCCCTTAAAAATAATTGGGTGATGTGCAATTACCAAGCCACAATTCAGCTTTTTAGCCTCCGCTAAGACCGCCTCTGTGCAATCTAGACAAAAGAGTATATTGGATACCTTTTTTTTCGAATCTCCAATCAGTAGGCCCGAGTTATCATAGCCTTCTTGCCACTCTATGGGAGCAATTTCTTCTAGATAATTAGTGATTTCTTGGATTGAAAATTTTTGTTTCGTGGCCATATTCATTAAAAATACACCCAACACCACTAAAAATAAAAGAGTCCTGCAATAAAGCATGACTCTTTTAGGGATTTGGAGTTGAAGAGGGTTTAGTCTGCTTTGTATTTTCTAAATCGGTAGCCCAAGGAGAGTTGGAAACTAGGAATTTTAAAGAAGACGTCTGATATTTCTTGTTTGGCAGCTCCTGAGGTATTATCCCAAAAAGGATTGCTCATTCTCAAGTCTAAATAAAGATTTGGGTTAAAGTTGTAAGCTCCACCAACTGTGTATCCAATTCCTAGTCGACTACCAAAATCATTGGTAGAGAATTTCATCTCGCTGCTAGTCCGCTGGGTATATAACATGCTAGAGGGCACAGTGTCTATAATCGTGTGAGGAGCTGAACGTTGGCTTCCTTTTACGTTGAGACGGAAACCGTAATTTAGATTGATACCCGCATAAGCGTTAAACTTTCGAATGTTGGCACTTACAATAATAGGCATCTGAAGAGTATAAAAATTCTGTAGATTGTAACTGTTGGAGACTGAATCCATTTGGTAGCTGTAAATTTTAGTTTTAAAAATGCTAGAGCTGTCAACTGTAGTTGATAGCAAATCCATTCTCCCATCTTTAATTGTGTAACCACTATTATTTTTGTGAATGAATCTAGCTTCCGTGCTAAGGGTAAACAAACGACTTAAAGGCGTCATTGCGGTAAGCCCTGCTTGAAAGCCTCCAAAGTTGTGCGGTGAATTAATTATCGCAGCATTTACTCCGGCAAACATTCCCGTGTAAATTGGGAAACGAGTATGCGCTACATTAACGGCTTTTTGATTTAATTTTTGAGCGGTTTTTTTGAATAATGAAAAGAAGCTGGCTTTTTTCTCAGCCTCGTTTTTATTAGTCACCGTTGTTTCTGATTTGGCAGTAAATTCAGCCTGAGTAGGAGTTTTAACAGCTACTTGAGCTGACTTTTCATTCATGACGTCCATACTCGCTTTGGATAATTTGCTACTCATACTGGCTAAAGCGGTTTTGCGTTGCGCTGCTTTTTCTTGTTCTTGAGTAAGCGCTACATATCTTGGATTCACTACTTCTCTCACTTTTTCTTCCACAACGTTAAATTTCACAGAGTCGTTTACATACCGTGTTTTGCCGTTTTCTTTAGCTAATCGTTTCGTAATTTTAGTGTACTTAGTAGTGTCCAAATATTTCTCTTGGATAGTAGGAGAGATAGTTGATTTTTCGCTTTTCTTAGAATCATTATTTACCATCTGAGATTTCAAATTTTCAGACGTTTGCTGAATTATATCAGACTGAGCATACTCTTTCGAAGACTGTTTTTTTGTGTTAGAAGAACTAGCCGTTAACGAGTTTTCATTCTGACCATTCAACTGTACAGTAGATTTTTGATTCGCTAAAGCAGGACTTTTCTCTAAAGGTAATTTATTGCTGCTTTTTTCCACTGGGTTGTTTTGCTGGGCAGTGAATTGATTTGTACTGCTGTTGTTTCCTAAATTAGGTTGTATAAAACTACTGGCATTGGTTGTCTTACTTGCCACTGCATTCGCATATTCATTTTCTATTTCAGTATTGTTGTAAGAGTAGCTATTTGAATTTTCTCTTGCATTTGCATTTGATTCAGAATCATCTTCAAAGACGAGTATTTCATCATTGGATTGAGGTTGATTGTTCCCATTTTGTATGTCAGAACTTTTCTCATTAGGCAATTGAGTAAGTTCATTTTGACTTTCTGTAGGACCGCTTAAATAATAATAGCTTCCAATTACAGCCGTGCTGCACACTAGTAAGCCAAGAAGTAAGAACAACCAAGGACGTTTTTTCTCCTTTTCTTCTTCCTGATAGGGGTTCTTGCCATCGAGCATTCGCTCCATATTGGCCCAGGCCCCTAGATTGTGCGGTTCTTCGCCTTTGGCAACATGTTGCCGAACCAGGTCATCTATTGAAATTTTGTTTTTCATTTTACTTAAATTATTTGTTCTTCCGATTGCTCTCGGGTCTTTTATTTATTTAATCTTTCGATTTGTTCTTTTAATATTTTTCTTCCTTGATGAACATGCCATTTTGAGGTGCCCTCACTGATACCAAGCTTTTCACTTATGTCTCTATGAGTAAAGCCCTCTAGAATGTACATATTAAACACGTTTCTCGTTGTTTCAGGTAATTCGCGAATCATTTTCATGATTTCGTCATACTGCATCTTATCTACCGCTAATTCTGGAATAGCTTGTTCTTTCTCTTCGAAAACAACTTTTTCTCTGTATTTCGTCGTTGTTCTTATATAATCAAATATGGAATGATAAATAATTCTTCTTACCCAACCTTCAAAAGACCCTTTGTGGCCAAAGCTCTCTATTTTTTGAAAGACTTTGAGAAATCCATTATTCAGGATTTCTTCGGCCAAATGGTACTGGTTATAGTTCGTATACCGTTTTACCATACTCATCATTTTGGGGTAGAAATGCTTGTACAGCTTTTCTTGCGCAGAGCGCTCTTTATTTATACAGCCTTGAATCAGACCTTGTATAAATACTTCTTGTGTTGTTTCTATTTGACTCAAAATAGCTGCCAATTCTTTTCCTCCCTTAATTCTAGTGTAAGACGGGCATCGGATAGAAATGGTTGGGTAAAGTAAACCATTTTTTATTGATTACGAATATTTTTATATATAAAAGCCTATTTTATCCGGAATAAAAAAAGAGGTTGCCATTTGGCAACCTCTTTTGAGAATAATATTAAGTTTTTACTACTTATTTAGCAATATTGAACTTATTGGTAGCTAATACTTTAGTTCCTTGACTTAATCTGTAAGTGTAAATACCAGATGGCATACCACTAAGGTCAAACTCGAAGTTGGCTGCGGTACCTGCATTCACAGTATTAAGCGTTTTAGTTTGTAAAACTTTACCGTCAATAGAAATAACAGAAACTGAAACATCTTTCATTGTACTTGCCTTTGCAGTGAATTTAACATTCAATACATTTTCAGCAGGTACTGGGTAAGCATTTAAGTCAATGTTGTTCGCGATAACCTCGTCAGTTCCCACAGTAAAGTTTCTTTGGTTACCAAATACTGCTTGTACCATTGGGTTGTTTCCTATAGCGAAAGGAAGACGATTGTCCGCAAAAGATCCAGGACCTGCCTCACAAGTATCACCGATACCACCACTAGTTATGTTAGGATTATCCGTACCAAATATTAAACAACTTAAGTTTGCTGGGGTACCATCGTTTTCAATAACGATTGCATAGGTCACACCAGGCTGTAATTCGTTTTCCTGAAGACTACTAGGATCGTAAGGGAAATCAAAAGTTGAGCTTGTAATTGGACCTGTCGCAGGTGGTATATCAGCCGCAGTTAGCGTTTTTGCTTCACCTTCTAAGGCTTGTACCCATAAAGGAATACTAGCGTCAAAACGATATAAAGATGCTCTTACCTTAGCTCCTGGCTGAGTATTTCTTGTGAAAAATACTCTACAAGACGTTAGTTCATCTGCTTTTGCAACGCTAAAGCGCGATCCAATACCAAAAGACCTTGCTGGACCATTTGCATCAGCTGGATCGTGAACAACATAGGATGAGGCAATTAGACCTTGGTTTCTTGAATACACTGAGTCTGTTACTTCAAAAAAGGTAGTGTCGCGGTTATTCGCACCGTTCACATCTCCCGCAGCAGTTAGATTGTAAGCAATCATGTACTCACCCGTTCCGTTAGCGGCTAAGTCAATTCCATCAGGAAATCCTGCTAATGAATCCATAGCGTTAACGGGAAGGTTCGTATAAGTATCAGTTGAAGTACTAATAGTAGCTCCCGCTCTCATGTAAGTAGCATCCATTGTAAGGGTAGCAACGTTACTAGTTCCAAAATTAGTGATTCCCACAACTCCTCTTGCTGAGTCAACAGTTCCTAATGGAGCTGCTGCGTAGTTGTAACGGTCTGGACCGAAGTTATTCAAAAAGTAGTGGTCAGTAAGCCAAAGATCAACAGGATCAATTTCAGAAAGATTAACATCATCAATCAACCAATTGAAAGTACCACCTTGTGTAACATTGAACTGCTGAAATCTGATAATTACATTAGCCTGATTAGCGGCAACTGAAGTTAAGTTTACAAATGCTTTTCTAGGGTTAGTTGGTAAGTTTGTATTTCTACCAAGAGCATTTTGTTCTAATTGGAATGTAGTCCAAGTCACTCCATTATCGTTAGAAGCTCTCACAATGCAAGAATCATCAAAATTTCGGAAGTGCTGATCGAATGTCAATCTCACTGAAGAACGTCCCATACAGCTTATGCTTGGAGTCTGTACCCAACCATCAAATGATGCAGGAGCTCCTGGTAAACTACCAATAGAATCAGAGTCAAACACTAACCAGCCATTTGCAGCAGTAGCAGAGTTAATTGTACCAATGTTGAAACCTCCAGTACAAGCTACATCTCTCCATTTCCAAGAATTTGGAGTAGAAGTAGTCCAGCCAGCTGGAAGAGAGTTCGTACTACCACCTGATAAGTCTGATTGCCAAAATATAGGACCTCTCACTTTTGCACTTGGAGCATAGGGCAAAATGTTTAAACCCTTAACCTGGTATTCCGGACTTTTAATCGGTATTTCAACTTTCGGTTGAATTTTATTCTGTTCATACACTTCAGAGACTTTATTCCCCTGAGCAATTGCGGCATTTGATGCAAAAAGTATTAGCAACAAACTTGCAAAATTTTTAAAATAATTTTTTCTCATTCTTTATAATTTTTGTCTCGTAAATATAGAATTTGTTCTAATAATAGCAAAAAAAAGGAGCTTGCTATTTATCCACCACATTACTTTTGAGCCTAATTTTGACAATTAGATGATGAATTTTGAGAATACGGCTAATGCTTTTGAATACAGATCGCAGTATCAGCTGAAAAAAGCACGTTTGCTCTTCAAAGTAATGGCGAATCCAATGCTTACAAAGCTTGGTTCATGGATTACCCCTAAGTTTCTTTGGATTCCTTTTGTACGAAATGGGATAAAAAACACCATTTATGAACAATTTTGTGGTGGTACCAATCTCCAAGAAGCTGCGGATACGGCAAAACTACTCAGTAATTTCAAGGTAGGTTCCTTGCTTGATTATGGCGTGGAGGGTAAAACCACTGAGGAGGAGTTCGATCAAGCAAAAGAGGAATTTATCAAAACAATTATTTTTGCTGGACAAAAAGACTATATAACGTTTATAAGTATTAAGCTCACCGCCTTTTTTAGTAATAGTCTTTTGGAGAAAATGCATCAAAAGGAAAATCTTAGCGAAAATGAAATGGCTGAAAAAAATAGAGCTGTTCGGCGTTTGGACCAAATTTGTCAAGCTGGCGCTGAAAATAATACGGTAATTTTAATAGATGCTGAAGAAAGTTGGTTTCAAAATCCGGTCGATGACCTGGCTGTTGAAATGATGCAGAAATACAATCAAGAAAAAGCAGTGGTCTATAACACCTATCAACTCTACCGACATGATCGTTTGGCGTTCCTAGAAAATAACGTGGAGCATGCTAAAAGGAATAATTACATTCTAGGGGCTAAAATTGTAAGAGGAGCCTACATGGAAAAAGAACGAGAGCGCGCTGAAAGTATGGGTTATGAAAGTCCCATTCAACCAGACAAACAAAGCACAGATCGTGACTACGATCTAGCTCTAGAACTTTGTTTAAAAAATATTGATAAGGTCTCCACATTTGTAGGTACGCACAACGAAAAAAGCTCATTACTCGCTACTCAAATAATGGCTGGTGCAGGAATCGGTACTGATGATCAAAGAATCACATTCTCTCAATTATTTGGCATGAGTGATAATATATCTTTCAACTTAGCTAAAGGAGGATATAGCGTTTGTAAGTATATGCCCTACGGTCCTGTGCGAGACGTTGTTCCTTATTTATTGCGTCGGGCCAAAGAAAATACAAGCGTCGCCGGACAAACTACTCGTGAGCTTGATTTAATAAAAAAAGAATTGAAACGAAGAAAGCAAAAAGCTTAATTCAATGTTGAACAATTAAGCCTTTGAAACTTTCTAAACTTCTAAAGCAATATTACATTTGCCGTCCCAACGCTTAAAGGGACAAAACAAGAAATTAAAAGAATATGAATTTACACGAATACCAAGCGAAAGAATTATTGAAAAGATATGATGTGCCAGTGCAAAATGGAATTGCTTGTACAACAGTTGATGAAGCCGTTGCTGCTTATAAAGATATTGCGGAACGCACAGGAACAAAATTTGTAGTTGTAAAAGCGCAAATTCACGCAGGTGGACGTGGTAAAGGAACTTACAAAGAAGCTCCAGAACAACATGGAGTAGAAGTAATTAAAAGTGAAGAGCAAGCTAAAGAAGTTGCAACCAATATGTTGGGGAATACTTTGGTTACCATCCAAACGGGTGAAGCTGGTAAAGTAGTAAACAAAATTTTCTTAGGTGAAGATATGTATGGTGATGGTCCAAGCGAACGTAAAGAATTTTATTTATCTATTCTTTTAGATCGTGCAAAAAAACAAAATGTAATTATGTATTCTACAGAAGGTGGAATGGATATTGAGGATGTTGCGCATAACACACCAGAATTAATTTTTAAAGAATGGATTAAGCCAGGAAGTCCTTTACAAAGTTTCCAGGCGCGAAATATTGCTTTTAATTTAGGCTTGACTGGAACAGCTCTGAAAAACTGTGTAAAATTTGTAACAAAATTATACAATGCTTATGACGGCTTAAATGGTGAAATGCTTGAGATTAATCCATTATTCAAATCAGCTAATGATGAAATTATTGCGGTAGATTGTAAGTTTAGCATAGAAGGAAATGGTTTGATTCGTCATAAAGATGTGGCAGAATTAAGAGATAAGTCAGAAGAAGATCCTGCAGAAGTTGCAGCTGATGAACATGGCTTAAGCTATGTAAAATTAGACGGTAATGTTGGATGTATGGTAAACGGTGCAGGACTAGCAATGGCCACTATGGATATGATTAAATTAAATGGTGGAGATCCGGCAAACTTCTTGGACGTTGGCGGAAGCGCAAATGCACAAACAGTTGAAGCTGGTTTTAGAATCATTCTAAAAGATCCAAACGTAAAAGCAATTTTGATCAACATATTTGGTGGAATTGTTCGTTGCGATCGAGTAGCTCAAGGTGTAATTGATGCGTACCAATCTATCGGAGAAATTAATGTGCCTGTAATTGTAAGATTACAAGGTACAAATGCTGAAGAAGCTAAAAAACTTATTGACGAAAGTGGACTAAAAGTACAAAGTGCTGTATTGCTTTCAGAAGCTGCTGACTTGGTGAATAAAGCTGTAGCTTAGTTAATTACGAATTTTAAAATTACGAATTACGAATGCTCCTCAATTGAGGAGCATTTTTTATTTTACTTCTTCAAGTTTTTTACTAAGAAATGTATGCTCAGTTTCTGTAGCACATAGTGAAATCGC
>CAZTCQ010000037.1:0-24671 GCA_964612525.1 uncultured Chitinophagaceae bacterium
TCATAAGCAATAACTTCCCCTACACGTTCCATATTTCTTCTAAAACGCATGCGGTCTTGTTGAACCTCTGGGTGACGTAGTTCGTTCATCCAGACCTTTACGAGGGAGTTTTCCTTTGCTAAATGATGTACCATAATTTTATTTATAAATAGGAGGTTTGTGGGTTTTGGTACGTGTTGATCAATCCAATAATATGAACCATTTTGTGGTCTTCATTTATATAATAATGAATCATGTAGGGGAAATTAGGAACAACGAAACATCTAATTATTTTCTTATACCTTATTTGATAAAAAGGATTTGTTTCTAAAAAACTCAAACAAGTATCAAATTTTTCATAAAACTTTACTCCCAAGCCAACTTGTTTATTTTCGTAATAGTTCATGGCAATCTTTAAGTCGTTTTCGGCATGAGGCTCAATCTTGATAATAAATTTGCTGCTCAAGATTAGAGACCTAATTTACTTCGCAATTCCTTTCTCGTAATACCTGAATCTGGTGTTACTTTTTCCAAACGCTTCATCATTTCATCTTGCACTTCTTGCGGTACTTCTATTATATCCGATTTAATGTTTTCCATAATATTGGCATTGGAGCTTAAAATCCCTTGCCACTCTTCCATAGTTAGGACTACATTGGTAGGAGCGCCCTCCGAATTAAATATGTATTGAATTGCCATAAGGTTAAAGTTACAAATATTTTTTTGAAATCTAAGTTTAAATAATTCTTATGGAGAAAGGCAAACATGTATAAAATATATCTCATTTTTACAAAATGGTTTACCGAGTGATAGGTGTAATGAGCGGAAGTTCGATGGATGGCTTGGATATGGCTTATTGTGTCTTCAGTGAAATTGGTGGCGAATGGAGTTGTGAAATTGAAGCGGCTGATTCTATCCAGTTTAATGAAGATTGGAAACAGAAATTACCGAAGCTCACAGAACTTTCAGCCATGGATTTATTGCAAACACATGTCGATTTTGGTCATTATGTAGGACAACAAATTAATACGTTTATAGAAAAAAATGCGCTAGAACATAAAGTACATTTTGTAGCTAGTCATGGGCATACGGTATTTCATAATCCCACGCCGGGGCGTGGCAAGCCCCACGGTATGACGTTTCAAATGGGAGATGGAGCAAGTATTGCTGCGGAGTTAGAATTACCTGTAATTTCAGACTTAAGAAATATGGATATTGCCTTCGGTGGCCAAGGTGCGCCCATAGTGCCCATTGCCGAAAAATTATTGTGGGGTGGATATGAATACTTTTTGAACCTAGGTGGCATCGCCAATATTGCTCATCACGTCGATGACAAAATCGCAGCCTTTGATGTATGTCCTGCGAATCGTGTTTTAAACGCATTATTAAATACGATTGGTAAAGAATATGATGACAAAGGCACACTGGCTGCTAGCGGCACATGTGATGGTGTTTTGTTAGAAAAACTAAACGCCCTAGTTTACTACCATCAAGAAGCGCCTAAATCCTTGGCCAATCAGTTTGGCTTGGAGCAAGTGCTACCTTTAATACAACAGAGTAAGTTAGAATTAAAAAATCAAGCGAACACTTTCGTGGAGCATGTCGCGATGCAAATTGGTAGAGCGTGTACTGCAGAAGGCAAAATGCTCATTAGCGGGGGTGGAGCACATAATGATTATTTGCTTAGAAGAATATCGTATTACGCAGGTCTGAAAAATATAACTATAGAAAAAGCGGATGTGCAAACTATAGAATATAAAGAAGCCGTTGCGATGGCACTAATGGGGGCTTTGCGATGGCGCGAAGAAGAAAATGTATTGTCAAGCGTAACAGGATCTCGGCAAAATTCTATCGGAGGTGCACTTTGGATGGGACGCAACTAATATGAAATGGCTCAGTAGAATATCATTGATTCTAGCCGCTGTGGCCGCCATCTTTTTCTTCACAAATTATGGTGTAAAAAAAGATATTTTCTATGGTGATGCCTTGGGTTACTACTCCTACTTGCCATCGGCATTTTGTTTGAACAATTTAGACTCGATCGACAAATTCCCACAGGAAAAAAAAGTAGCACCAGGAATTCAACGTTATTTTCAGATGTATCGTACCCACGGTGAAATCACACCTAAAGGTTTTTATATAAATCAGTACACCTACGGCGTCGCCCTTTTTGAGCTTCCTTTTTTTTTGGTAGCAAAAGCTTACGTGCAAATCAACAATCAAAATGATAACGGATACACTCTTCCTTACCACACGGCTGTCTTATGCAGTTCCCTTTTTTACCTGCTTCTCGGTTTGTTTTTTTGTTATAAGAACCTTCGATTTTTTTATCCGAAATCTGTTTCCATCTTAGGGATTAGTATTCTACTTTTAGCAAGTAATTTATTTTGGTTTTCGTTTTTACAATTAGGAATGGTCCATATTCCTTTGTTCTTTTTAGTATCTCTATTGATTTACTGCACCATCCAATTTTACAAAAGTAAAAAAGCAAAGTGGCTTTATTTCTTAGGGCTTACTTTGGGTTTAATTACACTTTTGCGTCCCACAGACATCATTTTTGGATTGATACCCCTTCTCTACAAAATTGATAGCGTAAAAGCCCTCCGTGAACGCCTTACATTTTTAATAGGGTTTAAATTAAAATGGCTATTGGCCCTTGCGCTCTTCCTATTGCCCATTCTGCCACAACTCATTTTTTGGAAAATTTATGCCGGATCATTTATTTACTACAGCTACAATGGTCAGAGCTTTAATTTTTCAAATCCAGCATTATGGAAAGGGCTTTTTGGAGCTGAAAATGGTTGGCTTTTATATTCCCCTATTTGGTTACTCCTGGCCTTATTATTTTTTACAAAAGAAAAGTTACATGGCTTCAAATTAGTCACGCTGATTGTACTTCCTCTTTATTGCTATATTATTTATTCGTGGTTCTGCTATCAATATATTAATGGATTTGGCTCTCGCCCAATGATTCACATTTATCCACTATTAGCCATAGCCTTAGCGGCGATTTTCCAATGGGCTCAAAGCAAGAAATGGATGGCAGGCTCCATAGTGGTTTTTGTTTTGTTTTTTAGCTATATAAACTTACACTATTCACAACTTAATGCAGAAGATAAGTATTGTTCTGAATTCTCGAACTATGAGTTTTATCGTAACATGATGTTCAAAAACAAACTGAGCTATAACGATATGGTCATCAAAGATTCTAAAATTTATCAGCCTCTTGAAAGTAAAATTCAACCGATAAAAAAGATAGGTTTTTTCAATTTTAAAAATGATACTAGCCTTGTCCATGAATTCGATACGGCACTACAAGATTCAATAATTACGTTTCCGGCCGGAAAAGAATTTGCTCCGCTAGAACTTCAGTCCGTACTGGAAGATACGAAATCTAAAGATGAGTATTTCATAAAGGCAAGCTGCGCGGCAAAATTCTCAAGACCCGTTTTTGATCGGTATCGATCAGTGCTTCTTGTTCATAAATTCAATACTCCGTCAAAAGACATTAGTTGGCACTCGCTCAACATGGCAACCAAAACGAACTTGCCCAATGATAGAGCGTTCGCTCATGATTCTATTCGATTGTTCAGAAGTGTTCCTCAGGTTTGGGATACGCTATCATATTACATCCCCGTGCCCAAACACACTGAGCCCCTCACCTCGACCATCGAGTTTTGGAATATGGCTCAAATAGAATTTCAACTTCAATTTTTACAATTAGAACTTTATAAGAAAAAATAATCATGCGCATATTCTTCGAAGAAACTATTCCGTCAGAAACCTTTTCACTTTCGCCTGAAACGGCCAAGCATGTTACGCAGGTATTACGCATGAAAGAAGGTGAGCATTGCCTTTTGACTGATGGCAACGGAATAAAAGCCACCGTACAAATTTCAACAATTTCCAAACGAACTTGCGAGGTCCGTGTTTTGAAAAAAGAAGAAATTACAAATTCGAATCCTGATATTCACTTAGCCATTTCATTTACAAAAAATAATGCACGCATGGAGTGGTTGCTCGAAAAAATTACAGAAATTGGTGTGCGAAGTATTTATCCAATCATTACCAATCGTAGCGAACGAAAAGAAATAAAAGCGGAACGATTTAATAAAAAATTAATTTCAGCCATGCTTCAAAGCCAGCAATACCATTTGCCTATTATACACGAACCAGTCTACTTTAATGAATTCGTTTCAATAAAGTATGATAATAAATTCATTGCTCACTGCGAGAGTAGTATAAACCGAAAACAGCTAAACAAATCAACTAAAAACAACTCAACGATTATAGCCATTGGCCCCGAAGGAGATTTTACAATTGAAGAAATCGAGCAGGCCTTACAACAAAACTTTAAGAGCGTTAGCCTAGGAAAAAATCGTCTACGAACTGAAACCGCAGGTTTAGTTGCTGTAACTTTACTACATCAAAATGTACAACAGTCAAACGAAATCTAGTACAACACAGCGCCCTCTGGAGAGGGGGCGGGGGGTGTGTAAAAACAAAAAACGCTTCTTACTCATTTGTATTCTATCCATTTTTGCTTTTTCAGCACAAGCGCAAAAGATGCAATTAGGACTTCTAGTTTACAATGGTGGTGGTGATTGGTATGCCAATCCGACAGCACTGAAAAACTTAGCACAATTTTCTAATCAAAAATTAGGTACCAGCTTCTCAGCACAAGAAGCACAAGTAGAAGTAGGAAGTGGTGAATTATTTAATTATCCAATTTTGTTTGCCACGGGACACGGACGAATTGCCTTCAATGATGCCGAAGCCGAAAACTTGCGCACCTATTTAATAGCAGGCGGTTTTTTGCACATTGACGATAATTATGGCATGGATAAATATGTGCGCCCTGCCATGAAAAAAGTATTTCCTGAATTAGAATTTGTAGAACTCCCATTCTCACATCCGATTTATCATCAGAAATACAATTTTAATAATGGCTTACCAAAAATTCACGAACATGACAAAAAACCACCGCGCGGGTATGGACTGGTTTATCGGGGTCGTGTTGTGTGTTATTACACCAAAGAAACGGACTTAAATGATGGCTGGGAAGATCCTGAGGTTCACAATGACACGCCGCAACAGCGCTCATTAGCCTTGCGTATGGGTGCCAATATTATTCAGTATGCCTTCATGGGTTACTAGTTAAACTGAAAGGTTTTCATTATTTTTTCACCCACCTCCGTGTACTTTGCTACGGACTCTTTTTGTACTGTTAAGGTTACCACATAAGCCACCCCTTTTTCTACCGTAAAATATTGATGAAAGGCTAAATCGTTTCCTCCTTGCTTTCCGGAATATTCCAATTCATGAAAACTCCGCCCATTCACTTCAGCAGTTTCATTTATAGTAATTTTTGCGTCACTGATATATTTCTCAACCTGCGTTGTTGAGGCCTCGACATATTGCTCCAGCGTAATAGAATTAGATGGAAGCTTCTCGGTCATCACGTTGATGTTCTCGCTAAAATTATCTGACTTGTCGTCGCTCGGAGCAAAGAGTAAAAGTTTAGTCCCAAGAGTTCCGCTAGTATCTAATTTCCAATCGCTAGGAAAATGCATACTAAAATTCTCTCGCACTATAGTCTCCCACCCGTCAGGTGCAGGGATGGATTTACTAGTCGAAGATTTTATGCTTGTTTTCGAATCATCTTGATTACAAGAAAATAAGAAAAACACGGCTAAGACTGAATAGAGTATTTGGCGTTTCATAGTACATAAATTTAAAAAACAAAATACAAAAAAAAAGTTGATTTAGTAGAGAAAGGTATTCCGAGCAGAGAAGCGTAATATTTCAAGTTTGAGAACGTCTATTGTTCTATCTGTTAAACCTATCAAAATATAGGCTCTAAGCCACTTGTAGAAAGTGGGTATAATTTGGGTACAAGAGGTTTTGGCAGTAACTTTGTAAATATAAAAAAAGTGAGTTATGGCATATTCAGAGAAAGTATTGGATCATTATAATAACCCTAAAAATGTGGGGACGTTAGATAAAGAAAGTAAAGCAGTAGGAACGGGCTTAGTGGGCGCTCCAGAATGTGGAGATGTTATGCGACTTCAAATTGAAGTAGATGATGCCACGGGCACAATCAAAGACGCTAAATTTAAAACATTCGGATGTGGATCGGCGATTGCATCTTCTAGTGTGGCTACAGAGTGGCTCAAAGGAAAATCAATTGATGATGCGATTAGTATCGACAATATGGATATTGTAGAAGAGCTAAGTTTACCTCCTGTAAAAATACACTGTTCTGTTCTTGCAGAAGATGCTATTAAATCAGCGATCAACGATTACCGCAAGAAAAACGGTTTAGAAGAAATTGAGCTAGAGGAAAAAATAGTTCACTAATTTCTAGACACTAGAAATTTGACTTTCGACGCCGGATAGATTTTTATTAAAACATTCTGGCTTGGTGAGAAAGTCTAAAATCTATTGTCTTCAATTTAAAGTCTAGAAAATGGAAGTAGCAGAAGAAAACGGAATATATATCACGGACAAGGCTAAGGCTAAGGTTCTTTCTCTGATGAAAGAGTCGGGTGCCGATGAATCTTACTTTGTACGAGTAAGTGTTGTGGGTGGTGGCTGTTCGGGTTTGAGCTATAAATTAGATTTTGATAATGAATCCCAACCTACAGATCAAGTGTTTGAAGACAAAGGAATCAGAATCGTGTGCGATATGAAAAGCTTTTTATACCTCGTAAATACCGAGCTTGATTTCAGTGATGGCTTGAACGGAAAAGGGTTTAATTTTATCAATCCAAACGCGAGTCGTTCTTGCGGTTGTGGTGAAAGTTTTGCGGTTTAATTACTCGCTGACTTTTCAACTACCGAACTGATTCTACATTTATTTTATTTCACACTAATCATCTCAGTGAGAACTTTTCTATTCTTTCCTAGTATCACGAACATATAGTTGCCGCTCGCTAACACACCGGTATCAAATGAAAACTCATTAAGCCCCGGTTTGCCAATTCCTCTCAATAACTGTTTAATCAATCTGCCATTCATGTCATATAAGTTACAAAGGAGTTCCTCTTTTTTCTTTAAGGTGAATCGAGTTCTAAACTTCGCATCCTCTACTGGATTGGGAAATACATCTGTTCTTGATTCATGGCTCTGGTCTTGAATGCCCACAGCAAAATCGGCATTTTGAATTCTAGCAACCCAAGCACGTGCATTCCCGTTTAAAGTCACCGTTCCTGCCAAATAAGCTTGTTGAGGATTGTTATAAACTGTTTGTATTCCTGAGTAATCACCCCATCTTTCATTAGAGTCAGTCAATCGATTCAAAGGACTATTTCCTTCACTCACTCTTAAAAAATCTGAATAATCACCGGCGGGGTTTTTATAAACCACACTGATGCCAGGAAAACTATCTGTGTAACAATGCGCTACATTGAACATAACTCGATGATCATTAGGAGCCGTACCCATATAGCACATAGAAGGATAACCATACTCCACCATTGGCTCAGCAAATACTTGCGCATCTACCGTTGGAGAGGCCGAGCTAACATTTTGAATAGTACCCAATAAAACACCAGCATTATTCAAAGTAGGATGTACAGAATTGGCTCCAAAATGTATGTAATCATTTTCATAAATAGCCGCTAGCACACGACCATCATTTGTCATAAGATAGTTCCCATTGTTCATAGAAGGATTCGGAGGGAAGCCATAGTTAACCGGAGATTTCACTACTCTTTGTGTTAGCGTAGCATTTCCTGATTGGTATGAATCATCAATGTGTAGTATAAAAATACTATCATTACTGACGTCGACATTTCGCACTGATAAAAAATACATATCGTCACCCATGTTAGTTACTTGATATTTCGCAGGGCATATGTTTCGGTATAAGGTACCGTTGAATTTTATACTATCCCACAAGGTATATTGCAAAGGTGTCGCAGCAAAACCATCGGATTTTTTAATTTGATATATTACACTTTGACGAAAACCATTTTGCCAACCCACATTATCCTGAATTTGGTTAAAGGTCATAAACATATCCTTATCCGAAATGGAGATAATAGGATAATCGCTCCAAGTAGAATCGTTAAATGGATTACCGTCTACTGAATAAAAATTCCAATTTCCTAGTGGGTCATTAGTTGAGCTAAAACCCATGATAATGCTAGTAGAAGTACTAATATTTCCACTAAAACAAACTAGAATAAAACGATCTTCCTTAGGATCGTACAACAACCGTGGATCAGAAATTCTTGTAAATCTGTTTAAAAAAGTGTCCATATTCAATACACCCTTCAGTGCCAATCGATTTCCAATTGTATCATATACATAGATATTGGTGTTCACCGCGCTGATAATCATCCCACTATTAGAAACCGCAATGTCATTGTCCAAAGGCACCCCTCCTACGTTAGCCAACCATCCTGTGTCAATAACAGGATTTGCCGCCGCTCCGGTAGTTTTATAAGAACTGAATCCATTATTCCGCTCGCGTAAGGCTTTGGCTCTTCTTTGTTGAGCAGCCTCTTTTTTATTTCCAAAATCTGTATAGTAAGGAACAGGGTGTTGATCCAAATGCAATAAGTTCGGATTATAAAAAGTTGTCCCAGGGGCGCTCATATCTACTACCGATTTTAATGGAGCACTCAAATTGGTCTTGCGATAAGATTGCGCCAATAAAACAACACTAAATAAAAGAAAAAAACAAAGAAGAGAAATACGTTTCATAACAGAAATATTGAATCTGAAAGGTACGAACTTTTAGCGTCTTTATTATAAGTCGAATGTCATCTCGTTCAAATCATTCAAAGCGTTTATAAAACTAATTCGTTGGTAATTTTTCAAATGTTCAGGACGAATTTTTTTTGAAATAATCATTCCCTTTTCCAAAAGCTCTGCTCTCTTAGTTCCTTTTAAAAGAGGGTAGCTTGGCGTGTGCCAATCACGACCATTAAACAAGGCAATATTGCTATAGCTAGCATCACGGAGCATCTCTCCTTTTATAAAAATGAGCTCCTCATGAGCTTTCAACTTTTGGGTGTGTGCGGTTATGTGATCGCGATTTTCAAACTTGTGGGAATAAGACATTTTTTCGTCCTCCACCCATTTTATTTTATGAACCTCTTTTCTCTTATATGGAGCGAAATCAATTTCAATAATTTCTAAATCATACACAATTCTACATTTAAACAAACCTTGCTTTGCTCGTTTCGGAACCTTAATTTTTCTAGCAAGATCAATAGTTTTATGAATCCCGAAAATTGACCGCCAAGCTCGTTGCATTCTATCTTGGTGATACTCTAAGTTATAAAGTACGCCGTCGTGAACTTTAATACTTTCAAGAAGTCGGGACATAAATTTTTTGTTTTATTTCTTCATATTCTTTTCTGGCTTCGCTATACTTTGTGATGCCACCGCCGCTCTTATAAACCAGCCCCGATTTTGTTTTTTCTAGAAAACGAATGAGTACGCAAGAGTCGACTTTTTCACCGTCATACACACCGGCCACGCCAGTATAAAAACCTCTATCATAACCCTCAGTTTTACTAATAATTTCTACTGTTTTCTTTTTCGGTGCCCCACTAATACTACCCGCCGGTAGCAATTGACAAATAATGTGTCCTAAAATTTTATGGTAGTCTTTCGGTAACTCTCCAACGATTTTAGAGCTGGTTTGTAATAGCTTACCTCTAGCCGTTTCAATCTTACTTAGGTATCTAAACTTTTGAACCGTTACGTTTTTAGCGACCATGCTCAAATCGTTTCTTATTAAATCTACTATCGTGTAATGCTCAGCTATCTCCTTTGGGTCATTCAATAAAATTTGTTCTGCGTTAACCAAGTTCGCATCAATCGTACCTTTCATAGGGTTCGAACTAATGCCACGATAATCAATTTTCACAAAAGTTTCAGGGCTAAAGCAAAGCCACTCATTTTTATACAAAATTTTATACTTTGCCAACGCGCTTTGATAAATCGCTTCTAGCGAATACTGTGTATCTACTTCCGTTTGAGTGGTAAGATTACACAAATAAGAATTGCCGTATAAAATCTCCTTTTTTACTTCATTAAAATGTCTTTCATATTCATCAAAAGGAATTAGTCTTTTATCCAAATGGATCAGTTCATTCTCTTGTGACGTTCCGCTAAAGTCGATTTGAATGGCTTCCTGGTCTAGTTCATCAAGAGGTACAATTTGACAATTTTTGGCCAAAAAATCTACCACAAAAAAGAAAGGAATACGGCGTGAACCATAGTCATTCATTTTAACGGCTAAATTTTGAAGCTGGCTTGTGAACAAAAAAGAAGTAATTTTGACCACTAAAGTAAGAAGCCTTTTTGAGAATTTTATTTATAGATAATTATGATTCCTTCACACATAATGTGATGGCCCTGCTCAATCAAATGAGCGGCTTAACTGTTAGTCTATTCAAAAATGATCAGCTCTCGAAAATCGATGTGAATCAATTTGACAAACTCATTGTCTCTCCCGGCCCAAACCTTCCTTCGTGCGCAGGTGATTTAATGCCTTTTTTACAAAAAAACCTGACGACCCTTCCTACCTTGGGAATCTGCCTAGGGCACCAAGCTATTGCGGAATGCTTTGGAGGTTCACTGGTACAATATGACATTCCCCAACACGGTGAAAAAACAAAACTAATTATCCATAAACCGAATACACTCTTCGAAGGTCTGCCTTCTTCGTTTGAAGTAGGGCTTTACCATTCTTGGTATGTTGATCAAAAGAAATTTCCTGAAGATTTACGGATTACTGCAACCAATAAAAGTGATATTATTATGGCAATGGAACATAAAAGTTTACCAATTTATTCTGTGCAGTTTCATCCCGAAAGTTTTATGAGCGAGTATGGTTTGGAGATTATGAAAAATTTTATTGAGCACCCAAATCGTTAAAATTGTTACTGAGTGTTTAATCTTTCTGACGGTATGGTTTTCAATCCGCTAGGGTTTATCTTCGATGACTTATGGGATTATTCGATAGATTATTTTCTTCGGGCAAAGAAGAAGAAACAGAGCCAATAGAAACACCCGTTTTTGGCCGATATTCTGATAATAATAAAACGGCATCGCAGCTCGAAGAATGGACCAAGTCCAAGAAAAGCTATGACAAAAAAAAATATAGTGAGTCAATCGTTCACTTTTTTACCTATCTGCGTGACCCCAATACCAACAATGTTATTTTCACACCAGACGGAGAGAATGCTAAGTTTTCAGTATTCCAAGGCAGTAAAAAAGTGACAGGGTCCATTGATGAAAACTGTGTGCGAGCAGAGGTGAGCATTGCAAAATTTAATAAGCGATCCGTACCAGTACTTCGAAAATTATTAGAGAAAAATTTTCAACTTTACTACAGTAAATTCTACTTAGACGAGGATAAAATAAAATTAAAAATCTATAATAATATTTTGGCGGCGGCCCCTAACAAACTTTACTATGCCTTGAAAGAACTGAGCATTCAAGCGGATCGATTGGATGATATTTTAGTAGATGACTTTAGCGCCCTAGATGCTGATGGCATTGGTCATATTGAAGAATGCACACCCGAGGAAAAACAAATTAAATATGATTTTTTTAAATATTGGCTTGACAAAACCATTGCTAAAATAGAGAAGCTAAAACCAGATACCTTCTCGGGCGGTATTTCGTATATGATGCTCAATCTTATTTACAAACTAGATTACTTACTACTTCCGGAAGGGCGGCTTACTGAAAAACTTGAAGAAACCAATTCGATTTTTTGGACCAATATGAAAGAAATTCCCGTAGCCGAACGAAATTATAAGATGCTCGCTCAGCTCAAAGAATTGCAACAGTGGAAGGAGGAAGACGTAAAAAAATATTTCTACAAAGCCAAGCATACTTTTTCTCTCACCAAGCCGACACCCTTTAATAATGTGATTGATACCATCAACACTACTTTTAAAAATGCCGTTTGGTATCGAGAGAATGATCACAATGATATTGCTTTGGAAATGCTTGAGTATTCTTTTGCGTATTCTCAATTTTCCTATAGCCTACCCAAACCGGCCACTCAACTTTTTGATATTATGATGCACGTAAATCATAATGATTTTTATCAAGCAATGGGTTATCAAGACAGATTGTACGACCGCGCGAGCAAGACCTTTGACGCCGAAAAAATTAAAGAAAAGATAGAAGTAATCAATCAAGAAAATCAAGAACGTTACACGTTGATGAACATTGATACGGCCGCACTTGATTTTGAAAACTTACAAAGTTTCAATTTCACCCTACTTCTTCAAATTACAAAACTAGACTTTAGAAAAAAGAAATAATCCTATGCAACGAGCTGAATTTTTAACGCAATTTAAAAAAGGGGTTATTCAAATAGCCACTCCTAATTCTACCGGGACAGGTTTTTATTTAAAGGAGTTTGACATTATAGTGAGCAACCATCACGTAGTAAAAGACTTTGCGAGAGTAACAATCAAAACACAAAAATTTAGAAAGGAACTGGCCGAGGTTTTATTTGTTGATACCAAATATGATTTAGCATTCATCCAGGCACCCAAGTGGGACGAACTACCCAAATTAGAGCTAGGAAACTATGATGACTTGCATGATGGCGATCAAGTGATGGCGATTGGACATCCCTATGGTTTAAACTACTCTACGAGCCGAGGGGTAGTTTCCCGCCGTGATCGTGTGATGAAAGGTTTAAAGTATATTCAAACTGACACGGCCATCAATCCAGGAAATAGTGGTGGCCCTTTAGTAAACATGAAAGGTGAAATTATTGGTGTCAATACCTTCATCATTCGCGGTGGAGATAACCTAGGCTTTGCACTACCCTCTCTTTATTTAAAAGAAGCCATTGAGCAATACATGCCGCAAAAAGGCGTTTACGTTGAGCGTTGTCCTTCCTGCTCATTTATGGTAACCGAAGATAATATTGAGGACGATAAATTCTGTCCAAACTGTGGAGCCGAAATTGATATTAGCACCGTGCAAGTAAGCGACGAAATAAAACTGACGGGAGTAGCCAAAACAATAGAGGAAATTTTACAAGACCTCAAATTAAATGTTCAAATTGCGCGAATTGGTCAAAATAATTGGGAAGTAGAAGAAGGTTCTGCCACAATAAAAATCCGCTTCAATCCTGAAAATTTATTCGTTACCTGCGATGCCTTTTTATGCCAATTGCCCAAAGACAATATTGGTGATTTATATGAATTTTTGCTTACCGAAAATAAAAAAATGAAATACACCTTATTCAGTATCTATGGAAATGATATTGTGATTGGTTCTGTTTTTTATGAGACGGATATTGAACGAACCTTGGGGCAAAAAATTTTTAAATCAGTATTTGAAGAAGCTGACAAATATCAAAAATTACTCATTGAGAAATTCAAATGTAAGCCTCGATTGTTGGAGAGTTAGCAGGTTCAAAAGCTAACACTTCGCCTCAATTACTTTCAGTTTGGCGCTCGTTCCGAAATGTTCAATCATTTCTTCTAGTGAATAAGCAGCTTCTAATTTAAAATCACCGATTTCAGTGCGAACGAGTGAAGTGAGATACGCTCCACAACCCAATGCGGCTCCAATATCATTGGCCAGCGAACGAATATAAGTTCCACTACTGCAACGAACCGTAAACGCTACTTCCGGCAACTTGTCATAATTCAGCTCCAATGAGCGAATATTCATCACTCTTGGGTTGAGTTTCACTTCTTTTCCTTCTCTAGCTAACTTGTAAAGAGCTGTGCCATCTTGCTTTATGGCTGAATACGCAGGCGGCAACTGTTTAATTTCTCCAATAAATTCAGCCTTTACCTTTTCGATATCACCTGCCTTGATATGGTCCGTAGGCTTTACATTTTCAGGGGTAGATTCACGATCATAGGTGGGAGTGGTCGCTCCCAAACGAAATGTACCCGTGTAGGTTTTATCCATTCCCATAAATTCATTAATCCGTTTAGTCCATTTACCAGTACACACAATCATGAGTCCACTAGCCAAAGGGTCCAACGTACCAGCATGACCAACCTTGATTCTTCCCTTTTTTCCCGTTAATATGATACCCTTCGTGAGCATTTCTTCCCTGAATGCCTTGTTATTTAGCCAGTTTTTTACTTGAAAAACAAGTCCAAAACTAGTAATACCAAAAGGTTTATTAATCAGTAACCTACTGCCTTCGGCGTAGTTTATATCCTCGAGGGGCGTTTTCATTTCAATGGTGAAAATAACCCTTTAGAGACAGATTTTTGATATTGTTAATACCAAAATATGTATCTCACAGATGTCTATAATCTGTGTACGAATCTGTTATTTACTTTTAGTGCTATAAATTTCTTTAATAATAACACAACCCTATATTTGCCATTCATTCACAAATGAAAAAACACTATGGCTAGTACTACTGACATTAAAACAGGACTCATAATAAAATTAGATGGCTCGCTCTACTCAGTAGTAGATTTTGGTCAAAATAAAACTGCAAGAGCGGCTGCCAAAGTTTGGGCGAAGCTTAAAGGCGTTGACAATACTCGAACAATTGAACACACTTGGAATAGTGGTGAAAAAATTGAAACGGTTCGCGTAGAGAAAAAAGAATTTCAGTTTTTATATAAAGATGATACGGGCTACAATTTCATGAACAATGAAACCTTTGAGCAAATTGCCATTCAAGAAGAAATGGTAAATGCACCGCAGTTTCTTAAAGATGGTCAAAACGTAAGTGTAAGCATGAACGGTGAAACCGAATTACCAATGGGTGTTGAGCTTCCTGAAAAAATAGTACTAGAAGTAACGTACAGCGAACCGGGTATGAAGGGCGACACAGCAACAAAAACCTTAAAGCCTGCGACCGTTGAAACAGGTGCCAAGGTAATGGTTCCTTTGTTTATCAATGAAGGCGAAAAAATAAGAGTCAATACAAAATCAGGCGATTACGTAGAACGCGTAAAAGACGAAAAATAATTTTTGTCCTCCTTCCTCATCGAGGAATGGGTCTTAGGATTCCAAAGGAGGGTTTGTTATATAAACGACTATAAAAAAAACATCATGGCAAAAAAGAAAGCAAACACCAAGAAAAAAGCCGTTGCTAAGAAAGCAACTAAAAAAGTAGCTTCGAAGAAAGCAGCCACCAAAAAGGCAGCTCCCAAAAAAGCAACACAAGCGAAAAGTAAAATTCCTGCTAATTTCAACATTGATGAAATTACTGAACTGCTCAATGCAGTAAACACTTCAGGTGTTAATGAGTTAAAATTAGAAAAAGGCAGCTTTAAAATTACAATTCGTCAAGGCACCACACAGGCAGCCACCGTAGTACAAGCAGCAGCTCCGATGCAGAGTGTGGCAGCAGCGCCAGCGGCCAGTGCACCGGCTCCGAGCCCAGCAGCAGCAGATGCGGCTCCCGCACCTGCCTCTAGTGGGAATGATAATTTAATTACGGTAAAATCTCCAATGATTGGAACATTCTACCGTTCGTCTAGCCCAGACAAGCCACCGTTCGTAAACGTGGGAGACAGCGTCAAGGTAGGTGACGTACTTTGCATAGTGGAAGCCATGAAACTTTTTAATGAAATAGAAAGTGAAGTAAGCGGTACGATTGTAAAAGTATTAGTGGACGACACATCGCCCGTTGAATACGACCAGCCATTATTCCTAGTAGAACCTTAACTTAAAAAACATAGCCTTATGTTTAAAAAAATATTAATAGCCAACCGTGGCGAAATCGCGTTGCGCGTCATTCGTACTTGCAGAGAAATGGGAATCCGTACGGTAGCCGTATATTCTACCGCTGATAAAGATTCTCTACATGTAAAATTTGCTGATGAAGCAGTTTGCATCGGTAAGCCTAGCAGCTCAGATTCGTATCTAAACATTCCGAACATAATTGCCGCGGCCGAAATAACCAATGCCGATGCGATTCATCCTGGCTATGGTTTCCTGGCGGAGAACGCAAAATTTGCAGAAATCTGTGGACAGCATGACATTAAATTTATAGGACCTACGCCCGAAATGATAAACTCCATGGGTGATAAAATCACGGCCAAAGAAACTATGATTAAGGCCAAAGTGCCTGTAGTGCCCGGTAGTGGAGGATTATTAAAAAGTGTAGCCGATGCTAAGAAGCAGGCAAAAAAAATGAAGTATCCCGTTATGATCAAAGCGACCGCTGGTGGTGGTGGTAAAGGAATGCGAGTGGTATGGAAAGAAAGCGAATTAGAAGAAAATTATAACTCTGCCCAGCAAGAAGCTGCCGCATCATTTAAGAATGATGGTTTGTATATGGAGAAATTCGTAGAAGAACCTCGTCATATAGAAATTCAAGTAGCGGGTGATCAACATGGAACGGTCTGTCACCTCAGTGAGCGAGATTGTAGCATTCAACGTCGCCACCAAAAGCTAGTAGAAGAAAGTCCTTCTCCCTTTGCTACTCCAGAATTGCGCGAAAAAATGGGAGAAGCTGCCATTCGAGCTGCCCAAGCCATTAACTATGAAGGGGTAGGTACGGTAGAATTTTTGGTAGACAAACATCGCAATTTTTATTTCATGGAAATGAACACGCGAATTCAGGTGGAGCATTGTGTGACGGAAGAGGTTATTTCAAGAGACTTAATTAAGGAACAAATTAAGATTGCAGGAGGGGTACCGATTTCTGGTAAAAACTATATGCCCGAGGGCTATGCCATTGAGTGTAGAATCAATGCCGAAGATCCTTTCAATGATTTTCGTCCTTCTCCGGGAAAAATCACTACGCTTCACACGCCTGGTGGGCAAGGAGTGAGAATTGACTCGCATATCTATTCAGGTTATACGATTCCTCCGTATTACGATAGTATGATTTCCAAAATTATTTGCTTTGGAGAAACTCGAGAAGATGCAATTCGCACCATGCACCGAGCTTTGAGCGAGTATGTTATAGAAGGAATTAAAACGACTATTCCATTTCATTTACAACTAATGGAAAATGAAGATTTCAAAAATGGAAACTTCACTACTAAGTTTATTGAGACTTTTGAACTGAAATCATAGTGCGTATTTTTTCTAGCTGGCTTCTGCCATTACTAATTTTTTCATTGGGAATATACGGCTGTGCTTCAAAGTCAGAAGGAATTAGCGGTCCAGAACAAAGAAAGCGGGTAGAAGAATACCGAGCGCGCCGCCAAAACGAAATATCAATGGCGGGTTTTTGGCAAGAATATTTAAGAACGGAGTCCATAAAAAGAATGGCAGAACAAGCGCTGTCGTTTACCGATACCCTCAAAATTAATTTCAGAGAGGATAGTACTGCTCGCTTCTTTGATGAATTTGGTAGAATTTCTGCAGGGCGGTTTTATAATGATGGTAATGAAATTCATTTAGGAAACGGACAATCTTACTCTAACATAGACAGAATAGGGGATACTCTTGTTTTTTATAAAAATTCAAAGAAGCAGTATCTCAAAAAGGTAAAGGGTTTTTACACCCGTCCAATCCCCCAGAAACGATTTGACAAGGACGACAATGAAGTAGTTGAATTAAATCTGCAGTTTCTAAAAGGGAAATGGAAAGTGTATAAAAAGAAAGATCATTCCTTCAATCAAAGTAAAACATATCTAAATAGCATTGAAATCAAAGAGGAAAATGCTGATGAAAGCTACGAAACACAAGCTTATTTTTCGGGCGGTGGCAAAACCGTCTCCCAAATAGGTTTCCTAGAAATAAAAGAACGTAAAATAAATTTGCACCTTAAAAATAGTGTAGAGCACTACGAACTATTGATGGCTCAGGACGACGAAATGATATGGAAACAGGCTGGCGTTGTTTACCACCTTAAAAATCTATCACGCTAATATTATTTGTCCTACCGTGGGTTTCAAATGGTAATAGTACCTTTAACCCATGAAAACTTTTAGTCTCCTCATCCTGTTCTCTTTTCTTTTTTCTATGACTTGCACAGCCCAAAAACGGTCTAGCAAAAAAAGCACATCAGAGAAAAGTGCTTTCGAAGGAAAGTGGCAGGAGTACGGTCGTAAAAAAGGAAAGAAGGAGCGAAAAGCAAAATCTATACAAATTAATGATAGTATGCAGCTTGAGTTTATGCCGGATAGTACTGTACGAATTTGGTTTAAAAAAGGACGCTATTATAATGGGCGCTACTTTGTAGATCGAAAGGGGCTTCATGCTAGCCAAGACTTTTTATTTGAAGACTATGAAGTGAGCCAAGACGAACTCACTTTACAACAAGGTTTGACGTGGCACTATTTTAAAAAAGTCAAGCACTTAGAACAAGGAGCTATCAAAAAAGTAGTGCCTGTTTTAGAACGTGGACCGATTGACCTTAGCGCAAGCAATCTTACTGCAAAATGGTCTAGCTATAAAAAAGAGGATAAAGCCTTTAGCACCAAGAAATTCTATATGCGCAAACTAGTAGTGTTAGAACAAAAAGAGGACGGTTCTTTTGCTGTAGAAATCACTGAAGCTAATATGTCAACGGCTCTAATAAAGAAAGGAAGTATGACAGTCGACAAAGAAAGATTGGTTCTAAACCTAGATAAGGATGAAACGATGGAGTTTAGTATCTTAAAATTGGACAAGCAAGAAATGATTCTAAGCCGAGAAGGTGCCACTCTCTACTTTATGAATTTTGATAGATAGGATATATTTTTTCTTTCGGATTACTTCTATAAAAACTATACCGTATAAAAAATCCCCCACGCTCTGCGTTGGGGATTGTAACAAAAAAACGTGGAAGGTTTATTGCCATTAAGACCAATAAACCTTCCACGTTTACTTTTTTAAATACTCGCCAATTGTACTTTCTGCTGTAGCTCTTTTACTTGCTCTCTAATTAAAGAATCCGTATCCATAAGGTTTTTCACTGTTTGGCAAGAGTGAATTACCGTAGTATGGTCACGCCCACCGAAGTGATCTCCGATGGTTTTCAAAGAGTTCTTTGTGTATTGCTTCGCCAAGAACATAGAAATTTGACGCGCCTGTACAATTTCACGCTTTCTAGTTTTAGCTTGAAGCTTATCGTAGGTTACGCTGTAATATTCGCATACCATTTTTTGTATGGCATCTATCGTAACCTCTTTCGAGCTTGTTTTTACAATGTTCCGAAGTACTTTTTTGGCTAGTTCAATGTCAATATCTTTTTTCACCAAAGAAGAATGAGCCAATAATGAAATAAGCGCTCCTTCTATTTCACGTACATTGTTTTGTACGTTGTAGGCAAGATATTTTACAACCTCAGCAGGCAATTCTAAACCGTCGTGCTTCATTTTATGATCTAGGATAGCCATTCGGGTATCAAAGTCAGGCATTTGAAGATCGGCGCTTAGTCCCCAACGGAATCGACTGAGCAAACGCTCTTGCATTCCGTTTAAATCTTTTGGTGGTTTATCGCTAGTAAGAATTAGTTGCTTACCGTTTTGATGTAAGTGATTAAAGATTGAGAAAAAGGCATCCTGAGATTTTACAGCAGGAGCGAAATAATGAATATCGTCAATAATCAATACATCAATTAATTGATAGAAATTGATAAAGTCGTTTATCTCATTATTGCGCGCGTGCTCCATAAACTGATGGATGAATTTCTCAGCGCTTACATATAAAACAGTGCGGTTAGGATGCATTCGTCGCGTCTCGTTTCCGATAGCGTGAACCAAATGCGTTTTCCCAAGTCCTGAGCCTCCATAAATTACCAGTGGGTTAAAAGAAGTACCGCCCGGTTTTTGTGCCACAGCCATGCCCGCATTGCGTGCTAGCTTGTTACACTCACCTTCTACAAATCTATCGAAAGTGTAGTTCGGGTTTAGTTGTGGGTCAATTTGTGATCGCTTTAGCCCGGGTATTACAAATGGATTTTTGATTGAAAAATCTTCTTGTTGCTTTACCTCTGTGTATTGGTTGCTGTAAGCAGCACTACTTTGTGTACTACTTGAAACTCTTACTGATGCGGGGTTGTGTGCATTGCGGCTTTCCATGAGTATACGATACTCTAGCTGCGCGTTTTTACCAATTTCACGTTTGATGGTCTTGGCGATCAATTCTACATAGTGTTCTTCAATCCACTCGTAAAAAAACTGACTGGGTACTTCGATGGTGAGAATTTCATTCTCTAAACTAACTGGTTTTATAGGCTCAAACCACGTCTTATATGCCTGCCAACTGATGTTGTCTTTGATTACTTTGAGACTGTTCTCCCAAATTTGTTCTGCAGTTTTCGACATGTGTGTTACGTAAATTTTTTGTGTTTTGAGTTTTAATTATTAGTTACTTGTGTATTTCGTGATCGTGATTTTGTGGATAACGTTCACAAGGCGAAAGTGGGTACTTTTTGGGTATAAAAAAAATTTTTTTTCGTTTGTTTATTTAGAAATTTTGACAGGTAGGTTCGAATGATATTTTACAACTGTTTTTTGTTCAAATTTTACATTTATTTTTCCAATATTGATGCCAGCCCATCCCACTTGGTTCACCAAAACTAGTTTTCCATTTTTATTTTGAAGCTCCGTAGGTTTTTTCAAAAAGGTATGAGTGTGACCACCGATTATTAAATCAAGATGTTCTGTTTTTTGCGCAAGGATGACATCACTTATTTTTTTATTCTTATATCGGTAACCCAAGTGTGAAAGACAAATTACATAATCACATTTTTTTGTCTTTTTTAAAAAGGTAGTGAGGCGATTGACAGGACGGACAGGGTCTGTATAGCTAGCATTACCATAAAGCGAGGGCAACACTAAGCCTTGTAGCTGAACCCCTGCACCTATGATGCCAATCTTTAGCCCCTGCTTCCTAAGTATTTTATAAGGCGCTACTTTATCATTCAGTGGCGTTTTTCTTAAATCATAATTACAATTAAGCAAAGGAAAATTTGCCTGTTTGCTATTCTCAGCTAGTGCTTCTATCCCATTATCAAAATCATGATTCCCAAGCGTAGCGGCATCGTAGCCTAGAAGGTTCATCATTTTAATTTCGGCTTCCCCTTTGTATAAATTATAGTAGGGCGTACCCTGAAACATATCACCCGCATCCAAGAGCAATACGTTGCGCTCCGCCTCTCTAATTTTACTAATGATTCGTTCTCGATTTACCACACCACCCAGGCCTTGATATTTGCCACCATCCATTGGGAACGGATCTAATCGGGAGTGCACATCATTCGTGTGCAAAATACACAGCGACCGAGTAGTGCCGGCTAAACTTTCTAACGGAAAGCTAGCGGCTCCCATGAGCGCCGCAACTTGAAGTCCTGTTTTTATAAATTTACGTCTTTCCATACGGGCTGAAATATGAAAATACCATCCAAATGGCGGAGCGAAAAATATGCCAAGCGCAATTGTAAATCTATGTTGTTTTAACGCAAGTTTAACTCGCCACAATGTAGTATGCATAAGGCTTCTATGCATATTGCAGGTGGATAATTATGTTTAGAATTTTAGCTCCGATTATGATCTTGTTTGCTACGCTGAGTTCAGCCTACGGTCAAGAGATTATTTTTTCCACGCGGCCTCCTGTCCGAAAGATGGGTGTGGAAGATGCGATCCACGTGCAGTATGAAATTCAAAATGCGCAACGCGTACAAAATATTGTTCTTCAAAAATCTCGAGATTTTAAAGTACTAGGCTCGCCCTCTATGAGCAGAAACTTCAGCGTGATGAACGATAAGGTGAGTCAAAGTGTGACCTATACCTACGCCTTTCAGCCTAAACGCACGGGCCGGTTAAATTTTCCTATCGCCACTGCTACCGTGAAAGGACGCAAAATAAAATCAAGTGTGGCCATTATTGATGTGGTAAAAGGAAGCTTGGCAAGACGTAGAAACCAACGGCAACAAGCTGTAGATCCATTTGCGCAAGATCCGTTTTTTCAAGAAATGAAACGAATGGAAGAGGAACTGCTGGCGCAGCAGGAACAATTTTTTAATCGCCGAATAAGACCTTCCCCTGCTCCTCAACGCTCTCCCAGCAGACCAGCAATGCGCGGTGAGGTTACAGAAAAGAATCTAGATGATAATGTATTTATACGCGCCACGGTTGATAAAAAAGAAGCTCATGTAGGCGAACAACTGATCGTCAAGTATAAATTATATGTGCGAGCTGGCATCGAGGCACAAATGGGACTGCCCAAAGTTCCAGAATTAGATAATTTTTGGTCTCATGACTTTGATATTCCTCGCTATCTTCAGCCCAAACGAGAAATACTTAACGGAAAAATCTTCAAAGTTTTTTTAATAAAAAAAACAGCCCTCTTCCCCACCAAAACAGGAGAGCTCACTATCAAAAGTATTAAAGGAGAAGGAGAGGCCATCATTAATACGCCGATCCCAGTGCAAAGAAGATCACCCTTTAGTGGAATCGTAGAAAATTATATTAGCTACCGTCAAAAAAAAATAAACGTAAATCCTCCCAGCAATGAAATAGCCATTACTGTTTCCGAATTTCCCGAGGAAGAAAAACCTAAAATTTTCAGTGGGGCCGTAGGCTCTTTTAGCTTGGAAAGCAAAATAAGTGCTGCAGAAATAACAACGGATGATGTAGCCGAACTAACCTTGACTATTCGAGGAAACGGAAACATCAAACTGATTGACCAACCCAAATTACTGCTACCAGATAGTATCATAGAAATGTTTGACCCCGTAGAGTTTGACACCATCACCAGCACAGCCAAAGATAGGATTACAGGTTTTAAACAAGTCAAATATCGTTTTTCTCCTAAAGGAACTGGCGTGCTGAAAGTACCGTCCATTTCACTAGCCTACTACAATGCGGAGGCTGAGCGCTATGAAATTAAAAAAACACCCGAATACTCTATTCAGGTGAATCCAGGAAAAGTGAAACCCGGAAATCAAATCCTACCCATGTACATCCATGACATCGCTTCGGAGAACACAAAACTAACCAAGGAAAAAACTAGTATCCTTCCTGAGCAAATGTGGTATTGGGGCGCCTATTTATTGCCGACTTTAGGATTTCTTTTCTTTTTGGGCCTGCGCAGAAAGGAAGAAAATAACCAAAAGGATACGGTTCGATTTAAAAACAAACGAGCCAATAAAATTGCATTAAGTAGACTCAATAAAGCCGAACAACATCGCAAGGCTAATGAAACGGTGAAATTTTATGAAGAAACTTCCAAGGCAGTTTGGCTCTATCTTAGTGATAAGCTAAACATCCCTCTCTCCACTTTATCAAAAGAAATGGCAGGAACCTTACTCCGAAAAAAGGAAGTGTCGCAAGACGTGATTGACGAAGTGTTTTTAATCACCGAAGAGTGTGAGCTAGCTTTGTACACGCCCGATGGAGGCGATTTTAAAATGAATCAAATTTATTCTGACAGCTTACGAATTATTGGCACTTTAGAAGATCAACTCGGATGAGATTAAAACAATGGACTCTTTTTATATTACTTTCTTTTACCGCACTCGCTGCGCGAGCAGATGGTAATGTGATGTTTGAACAAGCCAATGCACTTTACCATAGCAAAAACTATGATAGTGCTGCTAAGCTCTATACTCAGCTTGTTCAAAACGGATTTGGCAGCGACGACCTCTATTATAATATGGGGAATGCCTTTTACCGTTCGGGTAAAATTGGATGGGCGATTTGGTCTTACAAAAAATCAATGGCACACCGATGCACACAAAATGCTCTGGATAATTATCGCCTAGCCAAACAACAAATAGAAAATCCTCTCCTAGAGCAGAAAGAAATTTTTTTTATAAATTGGTGGCGCACTTTATATTCTTTGTTGAGCGTGAACGGTTGGGCCATACTAGCCTTCCTTTGCTTTGCATTCTGTTTGTTTACTTTGTATTGGCGCTTAATTAGAAAAAAACGCTTGCCCGCTTGGGTCACTTATTTGTTTTTTGGACAGTTTTTACTCTGTGCCTTCTTAATGTTTGTTCAATATCATAATAACATTCAACACTACGAAGCCGTGGTGGTAGAAAGTACTTTTTTTGAATCACCCGATACTTCCGAAAAAGAACGAATCCCAGAGGGCAGTGAAATCAGAATGTTGGATAACGAACCCGACTCCAATAGCACCAAAGTTTTTGTACAACTGTCGGACTTGCGCGAAGGCTACATTGCTAAAAAAACCTTGAAGCGACTGTAAGGGTCAAGCTTCTTAAAGTTCATCATAAAATTAATTGCTTTGGTAAAGATTTGACCGAGCTTTTCGGCTTTTAGAAAAACCCTAATTTACCTTTGCCCAGCTATGCGCAATTCTAGAATTTTTATCCTTGTTTTTTTAATGCTGTTGGGTGTTTCATTTTTGAGTTATTACTATTATGAATACAAACAAAGCCCACGAGCCCTCCCAACGCTCGGAAATCCTGGCCATAAAGTAGGCGAATTTTCTTTTACAAATCAAGAAGGCGAAACCATTACCCATCAGGATGTAGACGGCACCATTCGTGTTATAGAGTATTTTTTTACTACCTGTAAAGGAATTTGCCCCAAGATGAACGAAAACATGACCGAGGTGCATAAAGCGTTTCGCGGAGACAAAGAGGTAATGATTTTATCGCATACCGTGGACCCTGAAACAGACACAGTGGAGCAAATGAAACGATATGCTGATAAGCACGAAGCCGATGTATCGCAGTGGCATTTTTTGACGGGTCCTAAATTAGATTTATACGAAATGGCGATTCAGTCTTATTTAATCACTGCCGTAGATGACGGAGACTATGACACCAAAATCACTCCTGATTTTATTCACTCACA